>CANQCS010000061.1 GCA_947589745.1 uncultured Oscillospiraceae bacterium | reverse complement strand
GCCGCGGTGCTTGATAGCCGCCAAGAGGCCCCCCGGTCCGTCAGAACGGACTTCCGGCTGTAAATGAAAAAGGTCACCCCGTCCCCTCCCGTCATTCTGGATAGGCAAGCCTATGAGGGGACGGCGGGCCGTTATGACGGGGGGCCGTCAAGAAAAGGCCGCCGGTCAGCACCGGCGGCCTGGAGCGCATGATATCGAGTCCGATGGCAGCTTATGAGAACCACCAGCCAAAAAGAGGCGACAGCGGTATCATAAAGACTGAAAAGATCATGGATGAGACGGAGATCAGCGTGGCCCGCTGGGCGGACGGGAACCGGTCATTCAGCTTCTTGTCGCTGACCAGCTGGAGACTGTCGTCCAGAAGTCCTGCCAGCAGGCCGGAGGCCATCAGCACCGGCAGGCACGTTCCCCGCGCCACCAGGGCGCAGAGCAGGACGCCTGCTCCAGTGACGGCCACCACCTTCGGATAGGACAGGCGGTCCAGCCTGCCCGTCAGCAGTCCCGCCAGACCGCCGCCCAAGCCCAGTACGAACAGCGCCGGACCCAGCAGCGCCGGGACCGTCACTGCCGCCTCTACCTTCTTTTGCAGGTAAAATCCCGTCAGTGTCGCGCATGCCCCCACCAGGGCGTTGAGCACCATGATCCGGACGGCCGCGCCGTCCGACCGGAGGAGCGTCCAGGTGCCCCGGACCGTCTCCGCCAGGGCGGCGGGCAGCGTCCGCAGCGTCAGCCCGGGGACGTCCCGCTCCGGTTCGGTGATGGTCAGCGCAGCCGCCAGACCGATGAGGGCGATCCCCGTGTCCAGAAGGTACGCTCTCCGCCAACCCAGGAGCACCGTGGCCCCCGCCAGCAGCATAGCGCCGCCGCTGCTGAAGCGGTATACCCCGTTTTGCAGGGAGGAGAATCTCAGATACTCCGTATCCTGTCCCGCCTGCAGCATGGATTCATAGGTGATGGCCTCCCGCGTACCGGACTCCAGGTTGTACCCGAGGGCGGAAAAAGACAGAGACAGACATACCCCGGCCATCCCCTGGGAGGCCACCATCAGCAGGGTGGAGAGCACGAACATCACATGGCTGGACATCAGGGTCCACTTCCGCCCCAGCACGTCCGCCAGAAGTCCTGAAGGCAGCTCACAGCACAGGCTCACGACGTGGAACACCGCCTCCGCCAAGCCGATCTCCACCAGGGAGAACCCCCGCAGAGCCAGCAGCAGGACCCACACGCTTCCCGCCGGACGGAAACCTACCGACCATTCCAGGACCAGAAGGAGCAGTTTTTGCCTGGAAAGAGAAAATTGTTTGCTGTTTTTGGGCATAAAAATTGCGCCATCCTTTCTTTTTTATCATAAGAAAAGGATCGGCGCGACCATTTACCGTGACCCGCAGTCACCGAAAAAAGGGCGCACTGATCCCGTGGATGGCCATATCATAGCTAAGAAAACGCAGGATCAAGCCGTTCTGCGTCCACCGCATCGCTGCACCCTCCTCTCATAAGATGGGACAAGTATAACATGAGCGGGCACGGAAAGTCAAGGAGCGCATTTTGTCCCGTCCGCCTATCCAGGCGGTCAAGGGCTGGGGCGTATTTTCCGCGCAGAGCGCGAAAAGATCTCTGCCCCGGACCCCCTGACCGTCTGGATCTTTGCTGTGGCGCTTACCGTCGGCTTTTACGGGGCTGCGCGCCCCGCGCCCCCGGCCCTCTCCCAAAGAAAAGCGCGTCAATAAGAAAACGTATCGCCGGGGTCACTCCGCCCGGAACGCGTCCAGGTCGATGGTCTGCCCGCCCCGCAGACGGGAGGCCTCGGCGGCCAGAGCCATGACGTGGCTCTCCACAGAGGCGTCCACGCTGGTGAGCCCCTCGGTGCCGCCGCTGCGGATGAGGTCGCAGAGCTGGTCCATGATGCCCGAGTCGCCGCCGCCGTGGCCGGACAGGGAGCCGGGAGGCGTGGTCAGGTCGATGATTTGCTCCTCCTCGCCGAACCGGCGGAGGGAGAGCTTGTTGGAGATGGTGTCCCCCTCCACGATGCCCTGGGTGCCGGCGACCTTGATGGTACGGTAGACCTTGTCGGTGAAGGCGGTCATGGTGAAGGTGGCGTGGATGTTGCCCGCGAACTCCAGGTTCACGGTCTGGTGGTCCACCACGTCGTTGTCGCAATGGAAGACGCAGCGGCCGTAGGGGCCGGTGCGGAGGGCGTCCATGATTTTCTCCTCCGTGGGCTCGCTGACCAGTACGTTGGAGGGCCAGCCGCCCCGGGTCCTGCTGAGGCTGCAGTCCTTGCCGGTGATGTAGAGCTTCTCCGCGTCATAGGGGCACTTCTCCCGGCAGGCCCCGGCGTTCAGGCAGCGGTCCGCCGCGCCCTCCGGGGCGTGGGCGGCGTTGAAGTAGTCCAGGGAGCCGAAGCTCTGGACCTTCAAGCACCGCTCCCCCGCCAGCCAGCGGAGGATGTCCATGTCGTGGCAGCTCTTGGCCAGGATCATGGGGCTGGTCTCGTCCTTCCGCCGCCAGTTGCCCCGGACGAAGCTATGGGCGTAGTGCCAGTATCCCACGTGCTCCATGGCGTCGATGCTCTCGATCTTGCCCACGGCGCCCTGCCGCAGCAGGGCCTCCAGGGAGGCGTAGAACCGGGTGTAGCGCAGGACGTGGCAGACCACCACGATCCTGCCCGTCTCGTGGGCCTTCTCCTGGAGCTGCAGGCACTCGTCCAGCTCCGGGGAGATGGGCTTCTCCAGCAGCACGTGGTAGCCCAGGTCCAGGGCCTTCAGAGCGGTGGGGACGTGCTGGCGGTCCTGGGTGGCCACGATGAGCACATCCGCCAGCCTGGGCCGGGAGAGAAGAGCTTCGTCGGAGGCGAAGCACATCTCCTCCGGCACGCCGTACTGCTCACGCAGCAGCCGCAGGCGCTCCGGGCGGGTGTCCGCTCCGGCCACGATCTTCATCTGCTCGGGGTGGCGCTTCTGATAGGGGGCGTAGGCCTCCAGGCCGCGGCTGCCGCAGCCGCAGATGGCAAAGGTGATGGGATCCGACATATGATGCAGTCTCCTTTCAAGTCATCATACTTTTTCTTGAAAGAAAAAGTATCAAAAAGAACTTTACCATCGCTACCGGGGCGCTTCGAGATCCATGTGCTCCGCACGGTGACGATGGGTCGATCTCATCGCACTGGGGTCAGCGGGCCAGTTTGTCCACGATGACGCGCATCTGTCCCCACTTGGCCTCCATGTCGGCCACCAGCTTGAACTGGGTGCGGCAGCGGTCCAGGTTGTGGCCCGGCCGGTGGGTGGCGAAGTAGTGGTCCCCCTCCAGGTAATCCGTGAGGAAACGGACGCCGCACTCCAGGGTCATCAGCTTCGCACCCATGGGCAGGAGCGCCACCTCCGCCGCCGTCAGGCTGGGACAGGCGGAGAGGAAGCCCCTGGTGTAGATCTCGAACAGGTCGAGGCGCATCTCCATCCGGCTCAGGTCCCGCTCGTCCTCCGCCGCCGAGGCGGCCCCGAATCGGATGGAGTCGCCGAAGTCGTAGAGGCTCAGGCCGGGCATGACCGTGTCCAGGTCGATGACGCACAGGGCCTTCCGGGTCTGGGCGTCCAGCATGACGTTGTTGAGCTTGGTGTCGTTGTGGGTGACCCGCAAAGGGAGGTCCCCCCGGCGCAGGCCGTCCACCAGCGCGGATGCCTCCCCCTCCCGCTCTAGGACGAACGCGATCTCCGGCTGGACCTCCTTGGCCCGCCCCAGGGCGTCCGCCTCCAGCGCCCGGCGGAACAGCCGGTAGCGGTCCGGGGTGTCGTGGAAGTGGGGGATGGTCTCCGTGAGCGTCCCGGCGGGGAAGTCCCGCAGCTGCTGCTGGAAGGTCCCAAAGGCCACGGCGCTCTCATAGAAGTCCTCCGGCGTCTCCGGCTGCTGGAGGCAGAGAGAGTTCTCCACAAAGTCGTATACGCGCCAGAAGGTGCCGTCCTCCCGGGGGAGGTAGGACCGCCCGTCCGAAGTCTCCACCAGGTGGAGCACCGTCCTGGGGTCGCCGCTCTGGCGGCGGAGCCAGGCGGTGACGGAGCCGATGTTGGCCATGAGGGCGGGGACGTCCCGGAAGATGTGGTGGTTGATCTTTTGCAGGATGTAGCGGCGGCCATGGGAGGTGACCGCCAGGTAGGTCTCGTTGATATGCCCGGCGCCGTAGCGCTCGCAGGAAACGGCGCTGCCGTCCAGCGGGTACTGGGCCAGGATCTGTTGCAGGGATCCGGTCATTTCCATCGTTTTTCTCCATCAGGTCCCTCTCCCCGGTTCCCGCCGCGGGGCGCGAAGGGCGGGGAGGCCAAGTGAAACGGAACGAGCCTATTGTAGCCCTAACGGCGGGGAAAGGCAAGGCATCCTTGTGCGGTCATGTTGGAATGGATAAATCACACCGGCATTTTGATAAAATTTTGATGAAATGTCTTGATTATTCCGCCGGGATCGATAAAATAGAGGGAGCATGGTATGAGGAGGCGGAGACTATGATATGTCCCTTGATCGGCGAGGCGTTCCGGCCCTACGGAAGGGTGGAGCAGTCCCGGACGGAGCCGGCCGGACCGGAGCGCGACATCTCCCTGGAGCGGCGGGAGAGGATGGACCTGTACCGCTTTGACCGGGAGACCAGCTGGGATTACCGCTCCGGCATGACGGCCCTGGCCGTACAGGACGGAGAGGAGCAGAAGCTGTTCTATCTGGACCGGTCCGTGACCATCGCCCCTGGCGTCTGCTTCGGCTTCTTCCCACTGGGGGAACGGAGCGTGATCGCGGGGGACCCGGCGCTGTGGGACGGGCCCGGCCGGGTGGATACGGTGGCCGTGCCCAGGGGGACCACAGAGGCGCGGCCCCTGGAGGTGTTCACCCTGTTCCGGCAGGAGGGGGTCGGCGGACTCTATTTCCGGGGGGAGCGGCACCCGCCCATGGAGCTGGTCTATGTGGAGAAGGGACAGCTCCACAACTACTGCGGCGGCTGGGATATCCTTCTGCGGCCCAAGGAGTACCTGCTCTTTGGCCCCAACGAGTGGCATATGCAGTATGCGGACGAGGACGTCCGGTTCCTGACGATCTCCTTCACCTGGGAGGGGCAGGACCTGTCCCCTTGCGCCGGGCGGTCGTTCCCCGCGTCCGTGGAGATGCAGCGCACCATCCGCGCGCTGCTGGGGGAGCACGACCAGCGGAGTGAAGGGTGGGAGGAGGCCGTGAACGCCCTGACGAAGCTGCTACTGCTCCAGGTCCTCCGGCGGCCCGGTCCGGCGGACAGACAGCGGAAGGCCTCGCCGGTCTCCGAGGAGGTGCGCCGGCAGACCGTCGATAGGGCCATGCAGACGGTCTCCGCCAGGATCCGGGAGAAGTGGACCGTCCCCAAGCTGGCCTCCGCGGTCAACGTCAGCGCCTCCCAGCTCACGGAGCTGTTCCAGAGCTATCTGGGCATCTCCCCGGCCAGGTACATCACCCGCGTCCGGGTGGAGGAGAGCAAGGCGCTGCTCGCCGGCGGGCGGATGAGCGTGGGGGAGGTGGCGGAGCATTTGGGCTACTCCAACATCCAGCACTTCTCCAGGCAGTTCCACGAATGGGTGGGCTGTTCGCCCACCGCCTACGCCAGGACGGCCCGGCAGAAGACGCCGTAGAGACGGCCGTCATATTGTCCTCCCATTGGAAGCACACTTCGTCGCTGTGCGAAAAATGTAGGGATCGCAACGCTTTGAGAGCGATGATAAAGTTCTTTGTGACACTTTTTCTTTCAAGAAAAAGTGTCACACCGCCCGCACGCCGTCCACGAACACGGCGGTGAGGGCCAGGGACCGGTCCAGGACCACCAGATCCGCGGGGCGGCCCGGCTGGATGGTGCCGGTCTCCAGGCCGGCGGCCAGGGCCGGGGCGGTGGAGGCGGCGTAGACCGCGTCCTCCAGGGGCAGGCCGAAGCGGACCACGTTCCGCACCGCGTCCAGCAGGGAGATGGTGGACCCGGCGATGGTGCCGTCCAGCAGGGTAGCCCGGCCCTCCCGCAGGATGATGGGCTGGCCGCCGAACTCATAGCCGCCGTCGGGCATCCCCGTGCAGCGGAGGGAGTCGGAGACGAGATTCAGCCGCTCCCCAGAGAGGCGGTGGACGGCCCGGATGACCGAGGGGTGGATGTGCATACCGTCGCAGATCAGCTCCACGCTGGCCCCGCTGTCCAGGGCGGCCCCGACGACGCCGGGGGCCCGGTGGAGGAAAGCGGGCATGGCGTTGAAGAGGTGGGTGGCGTGGGTGGCCCCGGCGGCGAAGGCCGCCATGGCCGTGTCGTAGTCCGCCGCCGTGTGGCCCAGGGAGACGGTGCAGACCCGGGACACCTCCCGGATGAACGGCAGGGCCTCCGGCTCCTCCGGGGCCACGGTGATGAGGCGCACCTGGCCGCCGCTGGCCTCGTTGAGGCGGTGGAAGAGGGCGGCGTCGGGGCGGTGGAGGTTCTCCGCCGCCTGGGCGCCCCGCTTGGCGTAGCAGACGAAGGGGCCCTCCAGGTGGCCCCCGGCGCACTTGGCCCCGCCGGACCGCCGGAAGTCCCGGATGGTGTGCATGGCCTTCTTCAGCACCGGCTCCTTGAGGGTCATGGTGGTGGCCAGGAAGCTGGTGACGCCGTGGGCGGCGTAGTAGTCCGCCAGGGGCTGGAGGCCCGAGGGGTCGCCGTCGGAGAAGTCCTCCCCCACCGCGCCGTGGGTGTGGATATCCACCAGGCCGGGGATGACATAACCGCCCTGGGCGTCCAGGTCCGCCGGGCCGTCCAGGCGGCCGGTCTCCCGGACCGTGTCCGTGAAGCGGATGTCCCCCTCCACGAAGGACTTGCCGAGAAAGATCTTCGCGTTTTTGATGAGCAAGATACGTCCCTCCTATCGCAGCTCCGGCAGGGAGGCGGCGGCCATGGACTGGCCCACCCGGCGGAAGTTCTCATCGGGCAGAGCGGGCGCCAGCCCGCCGTCCAGCTCCGGGTAGTCCGAGGCCAGGACCTCCTTGGCGGTGGTGAGGATCAGATCCCCGCCCTTCCCGCTCATGACCCGGCCCAACAGCAGCACGTGCCGGCAGCCGTAGAGCTCGTGGTAAAGGGCCAGGGTGTGGCCCAGGTACACGCCGATCGACTCATAGATTTTGGCGGCGGCCTCGCTGCCCTGCTCCATGAGGGCCTGCACCGCCTTCAGCTTCTCCGCGGGGGACAGGGACTCCTCCAGCTCGATCCCCGCGGCGGGGGCCAGCTTGATGACCGCGTCCTGGGAGAAGTACTTCACGCCGCAGCCGATGTCGCCGCTCCACTCGTCCCGCATGGCGCCCGCCTGGGCGTCCACTGGGACGAATGCCAGCTCGTTGAGCCAGCCGGTGACCCGGCCCCGGCTGTCCACGAAGCCTCCCGCCTCGCTGGTGCCCATGGCTACGCCCAGGACGTTGTTGCTCCCCAGGCTCATGGCCCCGGCCAGGGCGGTGACGTCGCCGTCGTTGATGACGGAGTAGGGGATGTCCCCGAAGGTGTCGGTGATGGCCCGGATGTAGATGTCCTTGACCTTGGCCTCGTAGAGGTCCCTGGGCACCTGCAGGAACAGGGAGGCGCTCATGGTGCGGTCGTTGATGTAGATGCCGGCGGAGCTGACGCCCACCGCGTCCACCCGGGGCATATGGGCGGCTGCGGACTTCAGGGCCGCCACGATGCCGTCGTAGTGGTACTGGGGGTCGGCGTGCAGCTTGGGGTGCCAGACCACCTCCTCGGAGTAGACGGTATGCCCGTCGATGACGGCGCTGACCTTCCGGTCGGAGCCGCCGGCGTCGAATCCGATGCGGCAGCCGGTCAGGTGTCCCCCCATGGCCTTGGGGGCGTCCTTAGCCTCCGGGACCTCGTCTGCCTGGACCACCTCGAAGGGGCTCTCATAGACGTTGGCCATGAAGTCCCGGTCGAACTCCCGGGCCCCGCCGGGGCCGAAGTCCGCCCGGAGGGCCTCATAGGCGGCCTCGCTGCCGCTGACGCAGATCTTGAAGCCGCCCTTCATCCAGAGCATGGTCTTCACCAGGCGGTCCAGGTAGTACCGGTCCGCCTCCGCCATGTCAGGCGTGCCGTGGAGGAAGGTGCGGCACACCGCCGTCTGGCCGCCCGTCCGTTCCACCGCCACCGCCACCGGCTGGGAGGCGGTGGAGAGGAAAGCGCGCTCGAACCGCAGTAGGGGGATGAAGCCGGGGTCCAGCGGCGGGACGCGACCGGTATCAATCGGTATCCCATATCGTTCCAACATGACAGATCTCCTTTCTCGCCCTGTCCGGGGCGGCACTCACAGCTTGCTCAGTGCCGCCCGGTCGCCCACCAGGGTGACGTCTGGGTGGAGCTGGAGGATGGAGGCGGGGACCTGGGGGGTGACGGGGCCGGCGAAAGCGGCCCGCACGATGCCGGCCTTGCCCTCCCCGCTGACCACCACCAGGATCCGCCGGGCCTGCATGATGGACTTGATGCCCATGGTCAGGGCCTGCCGGGGCACGTCCTCCCTGCGGGCGAAGAACCGGGAGTTGGCGTCGATGGTGCTCTCCGCCAGGTCCACCACATGGGTCTCCAGTTCATAGGCCTCGCCGGGCTCGTTGAAGCCGATGTGGCCATTGTGGCCGATGCCCAGCACCTGCATGTCGATGCCGCCCAGGCTGTGGATGATGTCGTTGTACCTGCGGCAGGCCTCCTCCGGGTCCGGGGCCAGGCCGTCGGGCACGTAGGTGTTGGCGGGGACGATGTTGATGTGGTCGAAGAGATTGGTCTGCATGAAATAGCGGTAGCTCTGGTCGTGGGTGGGGGCCAGCCCCACATACTCGTCCAGATTGATGGTCTTGACCTGGGAGAAGTCCAGGTCATCTTTTTGATACCAGGCGACCAGCTGCCGGTACATGCCCACGGGGGTGGAGCCGGTGGCCAGCCCCAGGACGCAGGACGGGTACAGGATCACGTGGGCGGAGACGATGTTGGCCGCCTTGCGGCTCATGGCCTGGTAGTTCTCTGTGACATAGATCTTCATACGGCCATCCTCCTTATATTATCCTCCAATTAAAACCAAACGACGTTACCGTGTGAGGAATGTCAGGATCGCAACGCTTTGGTAGCGGTATCAAAGTTCTTTTTGATACTTTTTCTTTCAAGAAAAAGTATTACTTGGTCAGAGTCCGGTAGTTGGCCGGATCGTCATAGCTGCGGCTGACGCCGTCGTCCTCGTACAGCTCGTAGGACGCGCCGTCCCAGCCCAGCAGGGTGAGATGGGCGGTGTCCAGGGCGGCCACGGTCTCCGCCGCCTCTGCCAGGGGGATGCACCGGCCTCTGCGGATGAAGAGGGGCACCTCGTTGAGAGCCACCTCCACGTAGTGGTGGCCGGGGGCCAGGACCTCCTGGGACAGGGTGCCGTCCGCCAGGAACTTGACGAACAGCATCTCCTCCGGCAGGTACACGTACCGGCCCCGGGCGTTCTGGACGTACACCGGGGCGATCATGCACTGGTCCCCCAGCATCAGCTGGTCCTCCACCTGGGGGGCCATGGGGTCCTCCGGGTAGACGAAGGCCAGGGGCTTGAAGTACATATCGTCATTGAGGGCGGCCTTCATGTACTCGCTGTACAGGTACGGCACCAGCCGGTAGCGCACACCGATGACATGGCGGAAGTCCTCCGGGTCCTCGAACTGGTAGCACTCCTGTTCCCGGGTGCCCAGGGCGGTGTGGTCCCGCATGAGGGGGGTGAACACGCCCAGGGCCAGCCAGCGCAGCAGCAGGTCCCTGGTGGTGTTGTCCCCGAAGCCGCCCAGGTCCGCGCCGGCGTACAGGAAGCCGCACATGTTCAGGGAGGCCATCATCTTCAGGTTCAGCAGGATGTGGGACCACCAGGAGCGGTTGTCCCCGGTCCAGATGCCGCCGTAGCGATGCATCCCGATGTAGGAGGACCGGGAGAACAGCAGCATCCGCTTGTCCGGCGCGATGCGCTCCAGGGCCTCCCCGGCGGCCCGGGTCATGTTGTAGCCGTACAGGTTGTGGACCAGGTCGTGGCGGACCTGCCGGCCGTCCACGTGGTGGTAGAAGAGCTCATACTCTCCCCGGGCCTCCGGCTTGGGCTTGGCCCCCACGGCGTTGGGATTGAAAGGAACTGTCTTCAGCGCCGCCTCCAGCTTCGCCCGGAACTGTTCGGCGTATTCCGGGGTGTAGAAGATAGAGGGCTCGTTCATGTCGTTCCAGAAGCCGTCCACCCCCGCGTCGATGAGCCGGCGGTACTTCTCCCCGAACCAGGCGCGGGCCTCCGGGTCCAGTACATCGGGGAAGTGGGTATAGCCCGGCCAGACAGCGGCCAGGAACTCGCTGCCGTCCGCCCGCTTGCAGAAGTAGCCTTTTTCCACGCCCTCGTCGTAGACGTCGTAGCCCTCCTCCACCTTCACGCCCGCGTCGATGATGGGCACCAGGTGGACGCCCTGGTCCGCCATGTCGGAGACGAAGCCGGGGAAGTCCGGGAACTCCTCTGGGTTTACAGTGAAATCCTTGTAGTGGTCCATGTAGTCGATGTCCAGGTAGAGCATATCCAGGGGGATGTGCAGCGCGCGGTAGCGCTCCACCACGGTCCGGAACTCGGCCTGGGTCTTGTACCCCCAGCGGCTCTGGCCGAAACCGAAGGCAAACTTGGGCGGAATGTAGCTGCGGCCGATGGCCCGGCGGAACTGCCGGACGATGTCGTAGGGGCTGTCCCCCTCCACCAGGTAGAGGGCCAGGTCGCAGCGGGGGCAGAACACCGTCAGGGTGTCCATACGGGTGTATCCGATGTCAAAGGTGATGGAGGACGGGTAGTCGAAGAACAGGCCGAAGGTCTCCCGTCCGGAGACAATGATGAAGTTGTGGGCCGCGTACATGGACTGGATGGCCTCGGAGTGCATGGTGTCGTCGGTGCAGCTGTTCACATAGCGGTAGCCCCGCTTGTTGATGCCCCGGTTGGCGGCCCCCAGGCCGTAGACGATGTCGTCCGCCCCCATGGTATAGGTAAAGCGGAAGCCGCCGGACAGGGAGAAGGTCCCATAGGGCGGGACGCCGGGGACCTGGGGGACCTGAGCGGTCACGGCGTCTGTTGGAAACGGAGAACCAAAAATATATTTTTGTATCATGCAGCGTTTTCCTCCTTGTTTTTCGGCGGCACACACGCTCCCGCCATACGGTCTCCTATCTGTACTATAGGCGATGAAAGGCGAAAAAGCAAGCGAGGAGGGGGTAAAAAGCAATATTGAGCCAAAACGAGACGAATTTTTCCTGATTGTGTTAGAAATTATCCATAAAAATTTTGAAAAAATACAAAAGATACCGCCAATTATAGCTCTATATTGCTTTTCACTAACAGGATAATGCTCAATCCACCTGGTAATCTTGACAAAACTATTAAGAATATGTTACGGTTTTTTTAGCAAAATCGAAGAAGGAGGTCCTCTCTGAAAAATGAGGACATGGAGAAATCGCCTTTGGCCGCCACCCTGGCAGGTGGCCGTTCGGTGGGAGACAGCGCGTCCCCTGTCGGCGGTATCCCGGGGGATACGGTCGCGGATGGACGCCTGTCTGTAGTTGGTGACGGACCGGGGAATGTGTGTGCTCCCCGGAAAAGCGTGGACCTCCCCCTCACGACCGCCGCGCTGCACCGACCAGACGTAATGTGTGTGCTGATGTATGATAGACGGGGGGACCTGCCTGCCCCGCCGCCTGTCCGCAGAGAGCGCCTCATACCGTTGGCGGTTCCTGGAAATGCCCCGGGGCATTTCTTTTCCGCACTTTGTGCGGAAAACAAGATTGGACCTTCTTTTCCCGTTACCCGGGCTGCACCTGCCCCGGGCGTGGGAGGGGAGGGCCTTTTTCTTTGGTCTTGCAATCATGAAAAGGAGTGACGAATGGAAATGAAGAGAAGAAAGAACGCGCTGAGGCTCCTGGCTCTGCTCCTGGTCCTGGTGATGGCCCTCTCCGCCTGCGGAGGCGGCGGCAACAGCCAGACGAACGACGGCGGTCAGACGAATAGCGGCGGTCAGACCGACAACGGCGGCGGCCAGACCGATGACGCCCAGACCAATGGCGGCGGCCAGACCGACGATGCCCAGACCGGTGACACCGGCACCAAGGGCGAGCCCATCAAGGATCTGGTGGTCTGGAAGGTCGTGACCGCCGAGATCGACACCCTGGTGATGCAGCACAGCGAGAGCTCCGAGGTTTCCGCCATCGGCGGCAACTGCATCTCCCCCCTGATCGAGTTCGACAACTACGGCGCGCTGGTCCCCGCTGTCGCCACTGAGTGGGGCACCGAAGACGAGGGCCTGACCTGGACCTTCCATCTCCGTGACGACGTGACGTGGGTGGACATCGACGGCAACAAGCTGGGCGACGTCACCTCCGCCGACTGGGTCACCGGCCTGGAGTTCGTGCTGAACTACTACAAGAACGGCTCCTTCAACACCTCCATGCCCTTCTCCACCATCGCGGGCGCTGAGGACTACTACAACTACACCAAGAACGACATCAGCGAGGCCGATGCTCTGGCCCTGGCTCCCGACAACGAGACCTTCCTGAGCATGGTGGGCATCGAGGCCCCCGATCCCTACACCCTGGTCTACCACTGCAAGGACAAGATCGCCTACTTCGACACCCTGGCCACCGGCTCCTGCCTGTACCCCATCCCCCAGGGCATGATCGACGCCGTGGGCATCAAGAACTTCGTGGGCATCAGCAACGACGACTTCTGGTACAGCGGCCCCTACCGCCTGACCACCTACACCCAGAACAACGTGAAGGTCCTGACCCGCAACGAGTCCTACTGGGATAAGGACTGCACCCTGTTCGACACCGTCACCATCCGCATGGTCGAGGACGGCCTGACTGACGATATGCTGTGGACCACCGGCGAGGTGGACTACACCACCCTGAACCAGGCCACCCTGGCGGAGATCATGGCCAACCCCAGCGACGAGCGGTATGACAACCTGGTGGAGACCCGTATCACCAAGTTCGTCAACTCCTACCTGCCCTGCTACTGGGTGCTGAACAAGGACGGCACGCCCGACACCAACTGGAACACCGCCATCGCCAACGAGAACTTCCGCAAGTCCCTGTACTGGGGCCTGAACCTGGTGAACTACTGGTATCTCAGCAACCCCATCAACCCCATGAGCCGTGAGAACCTGGCCTACACCAGCCGGAACCTCTCCGTGTTCTCCGACGGCAAGGACTATGTGGACCGGGTCATCGAGCTGCTGGACGGCATCCCCGAGGGCGACGGCCAGACCCCGCGCCGCTATCAGCCCGAGCTGGCCCAGGAGTACAAGGCCAAGGCCATGGAGGAGCTGAGCGCCAAGGGCGTCACTTTCCCCGTGGAGTACAAGTACTTCATCAAGTCCGGCGACCAGAACGCGCTGGACAGCGCCAACATCCTGAAGGAGATCTTTGAGGATCTGGGCACCGATTACATCAACTTCACCATTGACACCTACATCTCCAGCTCCGCCCAGGAGGTCATGTTCCCGCAGCTGCAGTCCATGTACGAGGTGGGCTGGGGCGCCGACTTCGGCGACGTCAGCAACTTCCTGGATCAGGTCCTGTATGACGATCCCTCCGCCATCTACTCCACCGAGCGTCTGGCTCTGGACGAGGTGCAGGATCCCGAGGTCATCGCCCTCTTCAAGGAGTACACCGAGATGGTCCGCAAGGCGGAGGCCATCACCGGCGATCCCGACGCCCGCTACGAGGCCTTTGCCCAGGCCGAGGCGTTCCTCATCAACCACGCCCTGGTCATGCCCACCAGCTACAGCAACAACTGGCAGCTGACCAAGATCAACGACTATTCCAAGATGTACGCGGCCTATGGTATCTCCGATGCGATCTACAAGAACTGGGAGACCTCCACGGTGCCCTATACCACCGAGGATTACGCCCGCTTCGCGGAGGAGTATGCCAACCACACAATGGGGTAAGGCATCATGATCAAGTATACGCTCAAGAGACTGCTGCAGTCGGTTGTCACAGTCCTGATCATCGTCACTGTGGTGTTCCTCCTGCTGCGGGCGCTGCCCACCGACTACTTCTTCACAGAGGAAGAGTTGCAGAAGCTGTCTGAGCAGCAGAAGAACGAGCGGTTGGAGGCGTCCGGCCTCCTGGATCCCATCCCCGAACAGCTCTTCCGTTTCTACGGAGAGCTGCTCCGGGGGGACCGACCTGGGGACCTCCCGGCGCATCCAGTCCGGCGTGCCCGTGTGGGAGATCATGCAGGAGCGGTTCGGCATATCCATGAAGCTGGGGTTGATGTCCCTTGCCATATCGCTGGTGCTGGGCATCCTGCTGGGCACCATACAGACGCTGAACAAGGACCACATTCTGGACCACATCGGCACAGGCTACATCATCTTCGTCAACGCGGTGCCGGCGCTGGTGTCATTCTCACTGATACTGGTCTTCGGCGCGCGGGTATTGAAGCTGCCGTCCCTCTACTCCATCAACGATCCGATCAAGTCGGCCGTCATGCCGGTGGTCTGCCTGGCCATGGGCTCCATCGCCCACTACGCCCTGTGGACCCGCCGGTACATGGTGGATGAGCTGAACAAGGACTACATCCGCCTGGCCCGGGTGAAGGGCATGTCCTCCAGGAACATCCTGTTCAAGCACGTGCTGAAGAACGCGTTCGTCCCCATGATCGCTTACGTCCCCGCGTCGATCCTGCTGACCATCGGCGGCTCCCTCCTGGTGGAGCGGTACTTCTCCATCCCCGGCATGGGCCCGCTGATGACCGACGCCATCGGCCGGTATGACACCTCCGTGGTGCAGGCCTGCGTCATTATCTACGCCAGCCTGGGCATCATCGGCGTGTTCCTGGGCGACGTGGCCATGATGCTGTTCGACCCGCGGATCAAACTGACGGGAGGAGGGGAGTCCAGATGAGAAAGGCCGAGAAAGAGTCCTTCCACTTTGTGGAATATTCCGCCGAGGCGGCGGAACGCATCGGGTACTCCAACTACTCCTACTGGCGCTCCGTGTTCCAGAACTTCATGAAGAAGAAGTCCGCCGTGGCCATGGCCTTCGTCTTCTTCGCCATCGTGATCTTCACCTTCATCGCGCCGGCCATCGGCAAGTACGATTTCCATGAGCTGCGCACCAACATGCCGGCTCAGTTCACCAAGCCCAACAGCGAGTTCTGGTTCGGCACCGACAACCTGGGCCGCGACTACTGGTGCCAGGTGTGGGAGGCCACCCAGACGACCATCAAGCTGGCCCTGGTGGTGGCCATCGGCGAGTGCGTGGTGGGCATCATCATCGGGTGCCTGTGGGGCTATGTGCGCTGGCTGGACCGGCCGCTCACCGAGCTCTACAACATCCTGGGCAACATCCCCACGATCATCTACATGACCCTGATCGCCCTGATGGTGGGCCAGAGCTTCCTCATCATGGCGGTGTCCCTGACGGCCTTCGGCTGGCTGGGCATGGCCAGGAACGTGCGGAACCTGGTGATGATGTACCGCGACCGGGAGTACAACCTGGCCTCCCGGTGCCTGGGTACGCCGGTGTCCCGGGTGCTGATGAAGAACATCTTCCCCTACCTCATCAGCGTGGTGGTGCTGCGCATGGCCCTCTCCATCCCCGGCACCATCGCTACCGAGACCACCCTGTCCTACCTGGGCCTCGGCATGGGCGTCGAAGACGCGTCCCTGGGCCTCCTCCTCCGGAACGCCCGCAACTATTTCCTGAGTTATCCGTATCTGCTCATCTTCCCGGCGGTGATCGTGTCCCTGATCACGGTCACGTTCTACCTGGTGGGCAACGCGTTCTCCGACGCGGCGGACCCCAGGAACCACGTGTAAGGAGGGGCGAATATGGAAAGAACACCTCTTCTGTCCGCCAAGGACATCGAGATCGAGTTCACCCTCCGCGGCAAAGTGCTGAAGGCCATCCGCCGCTGCTCGCTGGACATCTACGAGGGCGAGACCATGGCCATCGTGGGCGAGTCCGGCTCCGGCAAGTCCGTGTTCACCAAGTCTTTCCTGGGGATGCTGGACGCCAACGGCCGCATCACCGGCGGCTCCATCACCTATGACGGAGTGGACATCTCCCAGTACAAGACGGAGAAGGAATGGATGACCATACGCGGCAAGAAGATCGCCATGGTCATGCAGGACCCCATGACCAGCCTGAACCCCCTGAAGAAGATCGGCAAGCAGATCCAGGAGAGCATCGAGCTCAACCAGGGCATCCACGGCGAACAGGCCAAAAAGATGGCAGTGGAGATGCTGGAGAAGGTGGGCATCCCCGACGCCGCCCGCCGGGCCAACCAGTACCCCCATGAGTTCTCCGGCGGTATGCGCCAGCGCGTGGTCATCGCCATCGCGGCGGCCTGCCGGCCCCAGATCCTCATCTGCGACGAGCCCACCACCGCTCTGGACGTGACCATCCAGGCCCAGATCCTGGACCTGATCCGGAACCTCCAGCGGGAGCTCAACATGACCGTCATCTACATCACCCACGACTTGGGCGTGGTGGCCAACGTGGCCGACCGGGTGGCGGTGATGTACGCCGGGCAGATCGTGGAGTACGGCACGGTCAACGAGATCTTCTACGACGCCTGGCACCCCTACACCTGGGCGCTGCTGTCCTCCCTGCCCCAGCTGGGCATCAAGGGCGAGGAGTTGCCCACCATCGAGGGCACGCCGCCGAACCTCTTCAACGAGGTGAAGGGCGACGCCTTCGCTCCCCGCAACAAGCAGGCCCTGGACGTGGACTTCGAGGAGGAGCCCCCCTTCTTCGCGGTGTCCGAGACCCACAAGGCCAAGACCTGGTATCTGGACCCCAGGTCCCCCAAGATCGAGCAGCCCCAGTCCATCCGGAGGCTGCGCGAGAAGATGGAACGGGAAAGGAAGTGATGTGCTGTGCCGGCGAAAGAGAAACTGATCGAGATCAAGGACCTCCAGATCACCTTCGGTGCCGGGCGGAAGAAGTTCGTAGCCGTAGACCACGTCAATTTCGACATCTACAAGGGCGAGACCTTCTCCCTGGTGGGCGAGTCCGGCTCCGGTAAGACCACCATCGGCCGGGCCATCACCCGTATCAACCCGGTGTCCTCCGGTGAGATCCTCTTCAAGGGCCAGCGCATCAGCGGCAAGATCTCCAAGGAGCTGGACCGTGAGGTCATCAAGAAGTGCCAGATGATCTTCCAGGACCCCATGGCCTCCCTGAACGAGCGGGCCAAGGTGGACTACATCGTGTCCGAGGGCCTCTACAACTTCCACCTCTACAAGGACGAGGACGACCGGAAGCGGAAGGTGGAGGCGGCGTTGCGGGAGGTGGGCCTCCTGCCGGAGTTCGCCTCCAGGTTCCCCCACGAGTTCTCCGGCGGCCAGCGGCAGCGCATCGGCATCGCCCGGGCGCTCATCATGGAGCCCGAGTTCGTGGTGGCCGACGAGCCCATCTCCGCCCTGGACGTGTCCATCCGGGCCCAGGTGCTGAACCTGCTGAACCGCCTGCGGAAGAGCCGCGGGCTCACCTACCTCTTCATCGCCCACGACCTCAGCGTGGTGCGCTTCATCTCCGACCGGATCGCGGTCATCCATAAGGGCCGCATCGTGGAGCTGGCGGAGGCGGAGGAGCTGTTCCTCCACCCGCTGCACCCCTACACCAAGGCGCTGCTGTCCGCGGTGCCCATCCCGGACCCGGAGCTGGAGAAGAAGAAGAAGCTCCTCGTCTACGACCCCTCCGTCCATGACTACAGCAAGGACGGGCCGGTCTGGGATGAGATCCTGCCGGAGCACTACGTGTACGGCAACCAGCGCGAGCTGGACCAGTACCGCAGGGAGATCCAGCAGACACAGGCGTGATCGTTTGAAACGGGAGAGCCCCCCCTTCCAGGGGGGGCCTCCCGTATCGGACCCACAGGGGGGAAGGCAGGATGAAGAGGATACGGAGCCTATTCAAGCCCTATATGATCCGGCCCACGCTCTACCGGAGCGTCACGAAATTCGCCATTGCGCTGGCGGCCGTCCTGCTGTGGGACCGTTTCCTGAACCGCGGACCGTTCACGGTCCTCCGGGACGGCGGGCTGGTGGCGGGCATGGTGCTTCTGGCCGCCGCGTGGATCGGATACCTCCGTCTGGATGGCATCCGCATCAACCACCTGCCCAAGAAGGAGCAGAAAAAAAAGCCGCGCCGGTCTTTCGGCGGCGACATCGCCGACTACATGGACGAGCATATCGTCTCCTTCGACGAGCTGGAGCAGGATGAGCAGATGGTCTGCGGCCTGGCCTCCAGCCTGCTGGCGGCGTTGGCGTTCTTGATCCCCTCGCTGATCGCGTCGGTATTCTAGGATAAAAAAGAACGAGCCCAGAGGGTATTCATCCCTCCGGGCCAATGTCCTCTGTATCGCCGCCCCCGGCCTGTCCCTGCGGCTGGAAGCGCCGCCGCATGGTGTCCGAGGGCAGTTCGCCGATCTGGCGTTTGTAGATCTTGGTGAAATAGGAGTTGTTCCGAAAGCCGCAGCGCTCCGCGCTCTCCTGCACGTTGCACTTGCCGGAGGAGAGAAGGTACTGGGCTTTCTCGCAACGCAGAAGGTTCAGGTAGCCCACCACCGTCTTCCCGGTTACCGCGCGGAAGACCCGGCAGAAGTAGTTCTTGCTGAAGCCGATCTCCTGACAGATTTCGTCGATGGTCAGGACCTCGGCGTAGTGGAGATTGAGGTAGTCGATGGCGCTGCGCACCATGTTCAGGCGGGCCTGCCGCCTGCCCGCGTTCGGCTCCGGGATGGCGGAGCCCGCCTCTACCTCCGTGAAGTTCCGGTAGAGACGGGAGAGGATCAGCAGCAAGATGGCCTGGACGGCGACCTTGTGGAAGGAGCGCTGCCGCTCCAGCTCGTTGACCAGCTGGTCGTAGTGGGAGCGGAGCCAGCGGTTGTCCGTCTTGCTCTGCAGGCGCACACGGCCGATGGGAAGGCCGAAGCGCTCGCAGAACCCACGGTCGATGAGGAGGCAGAGCAGCTCAATGTTCCCGTGCCAGTGGGACAGGATGCTCCCGCCCGCCGGCAGCCGGTTCCGACGGAAGATGACGGGAAAATC
>CANQCS010000060.1 GCA_947589745.1 uncultured Oscillospiraceae bacterium | reverse complement strand
GGCGGCGATATCACCCGGAAGAAGAAGCTGCTGGAGAAGCAGAAAGAGGGCAAGAAGAAGATGCGGACGTTGGGGACGGTCCAGCTCCCGACCGAGGCTTTCATGGCGGTCCTCAAGCTGGACGAGGAATGATGGAAACGCAATTCAATGTCTGTGACTTCGGCGCGGTAGGGGACGGCGCGGTCCTCTGCACCGCCGCCATCCAGGCCGCGCTGGACGCCGCCGGTACATGCGGCGGACAGGTGACGGTGCCCCAGGGGACCTATCTGACCGGCGCTCTCTTTGTCCGCAGCGGTACCACGCTGCGTCTGGCGCCCGGGGCCGTCCTGCTGGGCAGCACACGGGAGGAGGACTATCCCCTCCTGCCCGGCCGCGCCGCCGGGATCGAGATGGACTGGCCCGCCGCCCTGGTCAACATCCGGGACGCCTCCCATGTGAGGCTCTGCGGGGAGGGGACCATCGACGGCCAGGGCGAGGTCTGGTGGAGGAAATACTGGGATATGCGGCCCGGCTACGAGGCGCGGGGCCTTCGCTGGGCGGTGGACTATGACTGCACCCGCCCGGAGGCCCTCCAGGTCTTCCGCTGCGAGGATGTGGAGATCGCGGGCATCACCCTCCGCCGCTCCGGGTTTTGGACCGTGCATCTGTGCTACAGCCGGAATGTGGCGGTGCGGGGCGTCACCGTCCGGGACAACCTGGGCCCCAGCACCGACGGCATCGACGTGGACTCCTGCCGGGACGTGCTGATCGAGGGGTGCAGCATCTCCTGCAACGACGACAACATCTGCCTCAAGGCGGGCCGGGACGCCGACGGCCTCCGGGTGGCCCGCCCCTGTGAGAACGTGACCATCCGGGGGAACCGCCTCTGCGAGGGGGAGGGCATCACCCTGGGCAGCGAGACCTCCGGCGGCATCCACCACGTGAGGATCGAGAACAACATCTTCCGGGGCACCCACAACGGTTTCCGGGTGAAATCCGCCAGGACCCGGGGCGGCGTGGTGGAGGATATTTTGGTGGACGGCATGGACCTGCGGGATGTGAGGACGGCGGTCCGCTTCGAGCTGGCCTGGTACTCCGCCTACAGCCTCTGCGCCATCCCCTCCGGCTATGAGGGGGAGATCCCGGCCCACTGGCGGGTCATGACCCAGACCGTGCCGCCGGAACAGGGATTACCCCATGCAAGGGATATCCTGCTGAAGCACATCCGGGCGGCGGGTTGCGGCGAGGCCTTTGTGCTCCGCGGACTGCCGGAGGCCCCCTTTGAGGGGCTCGTCCTGGAGGAAGTCTCCATCCGGGCGGAGCGCCTGGGGGAGATCAGCCATGTGAAGGACCCGGCCTTCCGCCGGGTGGAGCTGATATGCGGAGGAGAGCCAACATGAAACACATCATCCGGATCGAGTCCCGCGCCGCCCTCCGGGAGCAGGCGGACGAAGAAAGGATACGCGCCGCGCTGGAGGAGTGCGGGCGTATCCTTGCGGAGAAAAAGGCGTCTGGGGAGCTGTATACGGGCGGTATCTTCCGCCATGAGCAGATGCTCTTCGGCTACCTGGAGCTGATCTCGGAGACGCCGGTCGCCGCTGCATCGGACCGAGATTGTCCCAACCAGTGGCTGACGCCCCTGGAGCCCTGTCTGAAAAAGTGGCCGGAGATGGACGGGGACAGGGCCTGGGCGTATATGCTCCCGGTGTTCTGGTTCGACGTACCCAAAAGCTACGACTCCTTCCTCCGCAGAGAGCCGCCGGAGAAGCGCTGCGGCCGGATCGCGGTCCTGTACCCGGACAAGGCCATGTCCTATGTGTGCCACCACCAGGCCATCGCAGAGGAGGGGCTGCTGGTGGGGGACCGCTACCAGTTCATCTCCATCCATGAGAACATCCTGTTCTCCTACTTTGAGACTCCCCGTGACCGGGAGCAGGTGAACGTGAAGCGGGCGGCGGGGGGGTCCCTGGAGATCCAACGCTGGGAGGCGGCGGACCCGGCCAGCCACTTCCAACGGTTCCCCCAGGCACCTCACGACAACTTCATGGTCATCGAGACGGTGGTCTCGGTCTAGCCGGCGGTCTGCCGGACATGGCGGCGAATGAGCCACAGGGTGCTCACCGCCAGGATCCAGCCCAGCCCGGAGGCCAGGGCCACGCCTGCCAGCCCCATGACAGGCACCCACAGCCGGGAGAGGACCACCCGCAGAGTGATGTGCAGGGTAGCCACCGCCACCGGCACGGCCACATGCCCGGTGCCCCGGAACCAGCCCATGAGGATGCTGCCCATATCGTTGAATATGTAAAAGAGGGAGATCACCCGGAGATACGACACGCTGTATCCCAGGGCTACGGTCTCCTCTTTTTTCAGGAACAGGCCCACCGTCTCCTCCGCCCCAAAGAACATCACAAGGGACAGGAGCGCCCCCAGGGCGGTGAGCATGACCATGGCCCGGCGGTAGCCTGCCTCCATGCGGCCGGTCCGGCCGGCACCGTCGTTCTGGGAGAGGAACACCGCCGCGGCCTGGCTGCCGCTGTCGCCGAAGGAGTTGGCGAACCCCTCCACCCGGAGGGCGGCGGTGTAGGCGGCCACGCCCGGCGTGCCCAGCAGGTCCACGCTGCCCTGGACCAGCAGCTTGCCGATATACAGGCTGGACTGGTGGAGGGCGGAGGTGAGGCCGAAGCGGAGGGTGTCCCGCACCAGCTCCCGGTGCCAGCCCGCGTCCTCCCGGCCGCACAGCAGCTGCGGGTACCGCCGGAGCAGGTACAGCCAGCAGAGCAGGGCCGACAGGAGCTGGGCCGCCACCGTGGCCCAGGCCGCGCCCGCGATGCCCATGGCCTTCACCAGCAGGTAGTCCAGTACGCCGTTGACGCAGACCGACAGCAGCAGGAACCACAGCGCGGCGGCGGTGTTCCCCACCGAGCGGAGGATGTTGCAGAGGAGGTCATAGAGATAGGGGGCCAGCAGGCCGCCCAGAATGATAGTGAGATAGCTCCGCGCATAGCCCAGCAGGGCCTCCGGCACCTGGATGAGAGCCAGCAGAGGCCCCAGGAGCGCTGTGGCCAAAACGCTGAGCAGCAGGGTGGCGGCGCTGCCCAGGGTCAGGGCCACATAGGTCTCCCGCCGGAAGGCCGTCAGGTCCCCCGCGCCGTAGAGCCGGGCGAACAGCACAGACATCCCCACGCAGAAGCCGCTGAGCACGAAGAGGAAGAGGTCCATCACCGTCCCCGCCGCCCCGGCTGCCGCGAAGGCGTCCAGCCCCAGCAGGCGGCTGATGATGAGGGCGTCCACGCTGTTGTAGAGCTGTTGGAGGATGTTCCCCAGCAGCAGGGGCGCCGCCAGGGCGGCCAGCTGCCGGGTGATGTTCCCCTGCAAAAGGGAGCTCTGTTCCATCGGTATCACCTCGCCTGACAGCATACACGAAACTCCCGCTGTTGACAAATGCCGATCTTACCGGTAAAATATGCAGAAGTCATTATATTTCGGAGGCGGCATATGACACAGTCGGAAGTCGAGGCATTTTTGATGGTGGCGCGGTGGGGGAGCATCTCCGCGGCGGCGGAGCGGCTGTTTGTGACGCAGCCCGCCCTCAGCCGGAGACTGCAGGCCATGGAGGCGGAGATGGACTGCAAGCTGTTCCTCCGGGAGCGGGGGACCCGGGGCGTGGCGCTGACAGAGGCGGGGCAGGCTTTCCTGCCCGTGGCGGAGAAGCTGCTGTGGGCCTACCGGGAGGCGGCGGCTATCTCCGTCCGGGGACGGCGGCCGGTGCTGCGGCTGGCCTCCATCGGCAGCGTCAGCACCTACCTCCTGCCGCCGGTGGTGCGGCGCTTCCTGGAGCTGGGGACCTGCGGCCTCAGCTTCCAGAGCCTCCACTCCGCCGAGGCCTACACCGCCATGGAGGAGGGCGGCGCCGACCTGGCCCTCATCTCCGACCACCGCTACTCCCGCTCCGTGCGGACCGTGCCGCTGTGGCGGGAGCCCTTCGTCCTGCTGGGCGGTCCGGCCGGGGAGGGGCCTGTGTCGCCGGAGGAGCTGGACCCGGCCCGGGAGGTGCGCCTGCCCTGGGACCCGGAGTTCGACGCCTGGCACGACCGGTGGTTCGACGTATCCGTTCCGCCCCGGGTGTACCTGGACCAGATGTCCCTGATGGAGAGCTCTCTGGAGGGGGACAGCTGGGCGGCGGTGCCGTTGACCGTGGCCCGTGGGCTGCGGAGGGGGACGCCCGTCGTCCGGCCTCTCTCGGACGGTCCGGCGGAGCGGACGGTCTACTGCCTGAAGCGGGAGGGCCGGCGCAGCGAGGCGGCGGAGACATTCCTGGACCTGCTGCGCGAGACGCTGCGGAACACGGAGGGTGTGCGTCTGGCTCTGTAGCACAGATGCTGTCCGGGCCACAGGCGAAAAAGAGATACAGGGGGACCGCCGGGACGGCCGAAAAGTTTGTCGGTATTTCCAACGGTTTTTTCAAAATATCGCTGGCATATGGCGTGGTCCTCTGCTATGATACGTAAGCCGCCATGCGGAGCGGAACACAAAACCGGCGGCGCACCAACCTTGGGAGGAATACAATGGGATTCTCGATCAAAGGCATCAAAAACCCGGCGGAGCGGAAGGCGGCGGAATACGCCCTCATCACGGCGGGCATCCTCATCATGGTGATCGGCACCTACTTCTTCAAATTCCTCAACCACTTCGCTTTCGGCGGCGTCACCGGATTTTCCACGGTGGTCAGCGAGCTGACCGGCATCACCGCCAGCGACTTCACCCTTATCGCCAACATGGCCCTGCTGGTGCTGGGCTTTCTCTTTCTGGGCATGGATGTGGGCATCAAGACCGTCTACGCCAGTGTGCTTATGTCCGCCGGGCTCAGTGTGCTGGAGAGGGTTTGTCCCTTGTCCGGGCCGCTGACCACGGAGCCGCTGCTGGAGCTGGTATTCGCGGTGTTCTGCCCCGCCGTGGGGTCCGCCCTGCTCTTTAACATCGGCGCCTCCAGTGGCGGAACGGACATCCTGGCCATGATCCTCAAGAAGCACTCCAGCCTGGATATCGGCATGGCCCTGCTGGTGATCGACCTGGCGGCGGTGACCATGGCGTTCTTCGTCTTCGGGCCCGCCACGGGGCTCTACTCCATCCTGGGCCTGCTGGCCAAGTCGCTGATGATCGACGGGATCATCGAGAACATCAACCTGTGCAAGTGCTTCCACATCATCTGCGACGACCCTGAGCCCATCTGCCAATTTATCACCCGGGAGCTCCACCGGGGCGCCACCATCTACGACGCCCGAGGCGCGTTCTCCCACCGGAAGAAGACCATCATCATCACCATGATGAAGCGCAGCCAGGCGGTCAAGCTGCGAAACTTCATCCGGAGGGTGGAGCCGGATTCGTTCATCATGATCTCTAATTCCAGCGAGATTATCGGAAAAGGGTTCCTGGAGAATTGATTCCCCTTTCTACAGCAAAAGAGGCGGCGCGCACGGCAAATAAGGAAGAACGGATACATTTTGTATGAAATCAGTGTGTCATGATCCTGATGGAATGCAGTTGGGACAGAGAACATGGCCTTGCCGTTGAACTGGCCCCAACATTTGCTATCGGCAGCCAGGACGATTTTCTATAAGTTTTCCCGGACTCGAACACCCCCGGCCGGCTTATGCCGGCTGGGGGTGTTTCTATAAGGGCGGCAGGATGCGTTGTTTCCATGCAAATTTTGTCACTTTCTTTTTACTGTGACACCCAGAGGAGAAGACTCGGTTCCTCAAGAAGGTCTACCGCCTGAGCACCACTAAGACCAACCTCATGGTGGTGGGCCCCACCGGCGCGGGCAAGAGTTCCACCATCAACGCCCTCTTCAACGCCGACCGAGTGGGGGGCCGGGGTCACGGCCAACGCATGAAAAAAAGTTTCCATCCACAATGTAGAGTGGTAAAATAGGGATGAGCAAAACTCCAATTTGCTCACAAGTTGGCACAATATATAGAACATATTCCTTACGAAGCACACTGTATATTGTATGTTTCTTTTGTAATACTCTCGTTTTGAACATCCCTAGTGGTAAAATAGTGTGGGGGTGCAAAGAGCATGTTACTGGACTATTTTACAGAGCTTACAGATCCGAGACAGCCGTGGAAGGTGAAGCACAATCTTTTGGAAATCGTGGTCATGACGATCTGCTCGGTCATTGCCGGCTGCGATGTATGGGAAGATATCGTAGATTTTTGCCGTGTAAAAGAGGCGTGGTTCAAAGAATCGCTGCATCTGAAGCTGACAAACGGGCTTCCGTCCCATGATACGATGCAGCGGGTCTGGAGTATGATCGATCCGTCCGAGTTTGAACGCTGTTTCCGCAAGTGGGTGTCCTCTGTCTGTGGAGAGGAAGAGGCGGAAGAGCGAGAGATCATCAGCATAGACGGGAAAACCCTCCGGCGGAGCGGCAGCCGGGAACAGAGCCCCGTCCATATGGTGAGCGCATGGGCCAATCGGAAGCAGCTGGTAATGGGGCAGTATGCTGTGGAGGATGATCTTCCGGTCCTGCGGGGCCGCATCGAGGCGGACGGCGGCGACCTGACCCGCTGTCACTTCCTGACCAATGCCGCGGGGCTTACTTTCACCTCCCCGGAGATCGAGGCGGCGGTCAAACAGGTCAAAGCCCGTCTGGTTATCTTCGACCCGTTCCAGGCGTTCATGGGCGCGGGCGTGGATATGTTTCAGCCAAATGAGACCAGGCCAGAGCTGGCGAAGCTGTTCGAGATGTGCGACCGGAACGACTGCGCCTGTGTTATCATCATCCACACCGGCAAGAGTACCGGCGATAAGGCCGTGGTCAACCGGTCCCTGGGCAGCGTGGATATCCAGGCGGCTATGCGGAGCATCATGCAGCTGATCCGCAACCCGGACAATGAGGACGAGTGCATCATGGTCCATGTGAAGTGCTCCAACGCACCGAAGGGCCGCAGCATCGGCTACACCATCGGGACCCGGGGCGGCGTCACGTGGACGGGATTCAGCCCTATAACTGTCGAGGATCTGACCACCATCGGCAGGCACAAGGAGAAGGGTATCCCCTACGACAAGGAGCCGCTGGTGCAGGTGTTCAATCAGCTCGTTACGGACAGGCCCGGCGGCGGGTTCTGGAGCTACGAGGACGTGAAGAGCGTTGGGGCGAAGCTGCTGGGCTTCCCGCCGTTTTGCTCCACCGCTGAACTCAAGGCGAAGCTGTCCGGCCCATTTATCCGGGAGCTCCAGGAGAAGGACGGCCTGATCGTCACTTGTGGGCACAAGCAAAAGGGTATCCGTGGAATTCGTATCGAGCAATACCAGCACCCCCAGGGCTACCAGACCAGCATAGGATAGGGGGACGAAGGGGGGGCGCGCGCGTGTACAAAAAAATATATATATTTCGTCCCTTATTGACCCTTAACGTCCCCCAACGTCACCTTGCGCCATGGGTAGGGGGGACGTTGGGGGACGAACTGGACAGTATTTTCTGTATACGCGCGAGAGAGAAAAACGTCCCCCCACATAAGTGGGCAACGGATAAAACTGATGGAAGGAGGTGACATGGCATTATGGAAGCCATGACCTGTGGACTCTGCCCGCTGCGTAGCTCTGAATGCAGGAGCGAATCGTGCGTGTGGTGGGATCCACTGGAGCGAGGCTGTGCAGTCTGCGCGATTGCGTCCAGCCTGTTGCAGCTGCAGGGTGTGATTGACGTTAGTGTTCGTATGGAGAAGGAAATTCCCAGAGCCCACAGCGATGATGAAAAAAAGGTACTGTGAAGACCGGCGGGGGATATGTGCGGGCACGATGACCCCGTTTTTCACGCAGTCAGTCAAAACTTTTTGGCCTGCTTTAATTGAGCGCCCAATGGTGCTCCAGGTTGTGCGCAGTCAGCGACGGGAAAGCCGGCGCTTCCGTTCCTCTCGGTCCTACCCCCCTACCTGAAAACTCCACGGGCCCGGCCTGCTAGACCGCGCGGCCTTGTCACCGCACAGCGCAGCCGGTCCCCCGTGAGTTTTTTGGAACGGAAGTACCCTGGCAATAGAACGAGACCGCCCACGCCGGGCGGCCCCTCTCTCTGGTGGTGGATGTGGTTGTCGTAAATATTCTACCACCGAAGGGGGACAAGAGTCAATGACCAACGAAGAGCTGGCCACGGCGGTCCAAGCCGGTGAGGCGGACGTGCTGGAGCTGTGGGACCAGGTGCGGCGGTTTGCCCTGAGACGTGCCCACCGATGGGCTGCGGCGGCGGGAGAAGCTGCCGGGATAACTGTGGAGGACCTGGTGCAAGCGGGGTTCTTGGCCCTTCTGGAGGCTGTGGCGGGGTGGAGCGCTGACCGCGGGCCGTTCCTCGTCTGCTACATATTACCGGATTAAAATGCGCTTTACAATGGCCTGTGGCGTCCAAACAGAACGGGCCCGGCGGGACCCGCTGCGGTGCTCACCTCTGAGCCTGGACGCACCGGCCCCCGGCGGCGAAGACAACAGCGACCTGGGGGAACTGGTCGCAGACCCGGCGGCAGCGGCGGCCCTAGAGAATGTGGATGAGCTTGACCGGCGGGAACGCCTCCACAATGCCCTGGAGACGGCCCTCCAGCAGCTTCCAGAGGCGCAGCAAACGGCGGTAAGGTCCCAAGTATTACCAGGGTTGCCCGTGGACCGTGCGGCACTCAGCGCGGCGCTGCGGGCACTCAGGCGCCCCCGACTGTCCAGGCCGCTGCTGGAGCTGTGGCGGGGGTAGGGGCTGCGGGTCCTTCCGAAGGGGTGCCGGGGGTGCGGGTCCGGCGACGCCCGGTCACTGTTCACGCAGAGGATAATTATTCTTATCCATTTCGTTACGCAAAAGGGCGGTCGGGGAGGCTGTAACCCGGTCAAAATTGACCTGGTTCGGCGGGTGTGGGAGCTTTGGTGTGTCGGATTTCGCCGGAAATATCAGGTTTTATAAGGTCCCTGGCACAGGTTTCGCCGAGTAGGAGACTGTCTCTGCGCCGGGTCCTCTGGGGTGGACGGGCCGCAGATGACGCAAAAGGGGCCAGGGTGAGGAAAACGCTCACCTCTGGCCCTGGCCCCATAACGAAAAATAACGGTTTCGACCACAAATGGAGGAAAGATTCTTTCATCCCCGCGCCATATGGTCCTCATTTCCCTGAGGCTTTCCCCCAGTCGATGAGATGAAGAACGAAGTGATAAATCAAGTCAAGTTCGCGCGCGTCGGCGTACTCCAGCATACGGATGATGCACTCTCTCATGCTCCTGCCCTCCTTCAAGCCTATATCGCCACTGTTTCCTCGCCCGTTCCTCTCGCTTGCCAATAGCCCGGCCCAGGACGAAGCCGGAGACGGCGGAAAGAACGGGCCCATAACCGCCCTGTGTCACCAGGTCAACCAGCGCCTGGACAGCCTCCAGATTGGGATTACGGGTTGAATTGAGGCACAGCTGCACGTCCCCATGCTCAATGATGGCCCGCGCTTCTTCAGCGGTTGGGTAGATATCCCTTTGGATTTTGTCGGACAATTTTTGTGATCCTCATACTTGTATTTTGAGAGGGGGCCGTGGGATACCGTCCATGACCCCCTCCGGGGCGGTTGTGGGCTTCTTGCATCGGCTTTGTCAGGGCGTAGATGCAGGGGGCCTTTTTCATACGCTCAGGACGAAGCGGGTTGTGGTGGTGGTCCTGGTGTACTGCGCGGCCATGTCGGGCAGGGCTTTCTTTAGCGCTACGGTGTCCAGGCGGCTGCTGACGATGTTCTTCCACGTGGCCTTCCAGCCGTCCCCCTGGAGGACCTCCGTCCCCTGGTCTACCATCGCGGCCTTGAGCTTGTCGGTCAGGGCCTCGGCCTCCGCCTCCAGCTCCGCGATCATGGCCCGGACGCTCAATAGGTCCCGGGCGGTGGTGTTCAACTCGTTCACGTTCATGGTGTACCTCCATCTGTTTTGATTTTCTATCAGGTGGTTCAGAGCTTCGGCAGTCTGTGACAGGCTCTCATTGGCGGTCTCCTTACCGAACTTTGCGCCTACATCGTTTCTCCCTTGCGGGCCGTGCTTTCGGCGGCTCTGTTCCCTCCTGACATGATTATAATAGTATATATGGGAACATATATCAATTGACAGATTCGCCAAATATATGGGAACATATATGTATAATATGTATATGGATACATATAGACAAACGTGGTATAATATTGGCATACTGGAGGAGGTGCCGCTTTCTGCGGCGCCCCCAGAGAGGAGGAACGCTGTGGAAGAAAAGCGCGTCAGCGCAGCCCAGCGCAAAGCGACTGACAAGTATTTGGAAAAGTTCGATGAAATCCGCATTCGTATCCCCAAAGGCCAAAAGGACACTGTCAAGGCCCACGCAGAGGCCCGTGGAGAGTCCGTGAACGGTTTTATTGGCCGGGCCATATCAGAGACTATCCAGCGGGACAACGGCGATTTTGGGGCATCTAGGGAGGAAACATCTAGGGAGGAAACGGGCCATGTTTGAAAGGCTGGACCGCTACAAGGTTGCGCTGGACGCTGCCCGGCCCTTCGAGGGGGCCAACCTGGGGAGCTCCGGGACTACTACAAGATCGTCCTGACCTGGAGCAGCAACGCCCTGGAGGGAAACACGCTGACCATCTCAGAAACGAAGGTGGTACTGGAAGACGGCCTGACCGTAGGCGGGCGGCCCCTGCGGGACTTCTACGAGACCGTAGGACACGGCGCGGCCTATGACTTCATGTTCTCTCTCATAGGGGAGCGGAAGATCGCCGTGGAGGATATCCGGACCATGCACCGGCTGTTCTACCGTCAGGTGGACGAGGCCCGGGCGGGAACCTGGAGGGACCGGCCTGTCATCGTAACCGGCAGCGGCTATGTCTTCCCAGCTCCCGCTGAGATCGAACAGCAGATGCAGAGCCTGGAGGATTGGGCCGCCGCCCGGCGGGACGAACTGCACCCGGTGGAGTTTGCCGCGCTGCTGCACCTGAAGCTGGTGACCATCCACCCCTTCATCGACGGCAACGGCAGGACCAGCCGCCTGGTGATGAATCTGGCGCTGCTACAGGACGGGTACCAGCTTGCCGTCATTCCGCCGGTGTGCCGGGCGGACTATCTGTCGGCTATCCGGCGGTACCAGCTCCAGGGGGACAGCGAGGCTTTTGTCAGCTTTATCGCTGACCGGGTGGTGGAATCGGAGAAGGAGATTCTGCGGCTGCTGCATATCCCGTTTCCCACCGAAAAATAGCACAAAAGAAAGGCCGGGGAGAACTTCCCCGGCCTGACCCTTTTTGACCCTTCAAAATACCCTTTAGCCGATTTCCCGACTCTTACGGTGGCTGACAGCAATTAACTGTTGATGCGGCATAGAACGAGCGAAAACAGCGCATTTTACAGCAGTTTACACGTAAAAAATAATCATCTATAATTCGATTCCCGTACCCTGCTCCATAAAAAGTTGACAGGCCGCCAAGCAACGGTCTGTCAACTTTTTTATATGATCGTTTTACTTAGTATAAGATATGTCTGCTCCGCATTTCCCTCTCTTATTTTAACTCGATTCTCTTCACTCATTTTTCAAGCTCCCGGTCGCAGATTGCGGCTCTGTCGCCGTTGATGGCAAGCCCTTCCGTGATTTTCGCATTGGGGCAGAGCCGCGCTATATCTCGGAGAGAATTGGAAAAGCCGCTGCCACCGTGGGTGATGAGTGGGCAGATGGTCTTGCCCGAAAAATCGTAGCTCTCCAGGAAGGTGAACACGGCCATGGGCATGGTCGTCCACCAGTTGGGGAACGCCAGCAGGACGGTATCGTATTCGTCCATATTCTCCACCCGGGCCCTCAGCTCCGGGCGGACGTTCTGCTCGTACTCCCGTTTGGCGATTTCGATTTTCTTCATGTGGTCGTCTGGATATTTCTGCACCGTGTCGATATAGAACAGGTCGCCTCCCAGCATCGCATGGAGCTTCTTCGCCACCACCTCGGTGTTGCCCACCGGTAGGTTCCAAATCCCGCCGTGGGAGTAGTTCTGTCCCGCGTGGGAAAAGTACGCGATCAATGTCTTTGCCATTTTCGTTTCTTCCTATCTGACGCGGAGATTGAACCGCCCGCTTTTCAGAGACGCGATCACGCCACCGTCAATCAGCAGGTCAGTCCCCGAGATAAATCCGGCGTCCGGCCCCAGCAGGAACGCACCCGCTGCCGCGATCTCGTCCGATGTTCCGGCGCGGCGCACGGCGGAGCAGTCGATCATATTCTGATAGGTGTTGCCCGGCGCGTTGAACTCGTCATAGGCCAGCGGCGTCACGATGATGCCGGGGCTGATGGTGTTGATCCTGGCGCCCCGGTCCGCCCAGGTGGTGGCCGCCGCCGTGCGGACGCGGAGCTGGTTTACCCGCTTGGAGACGATATAGGCCGCGCCCGGATTCGGTGTCTTTGAGCCGTCAAGACAGGGGAGGGAGGCAAGCTGGGCCGTCGGCGTCATGGCGAGGGCTTCCTCGTCCTCAGCGGTGAGCGCATGGGGCATATACCCGGTCTGGCTGGACACAATAAGGCCCGCGCCTCCCCGCGCCATCACCGCGCCAAAGGCGTCAATGGCATAGGAGGTGCCGATCAGGTCGAGCTTGATGATATGCTCCGGGCTGGCCTGACTGGGGGACGCGCCCGCCGTGTGGATGTAGTACATCACCGGGCCGAGAAAGGCCGCCTTTACCGCGAACGCCCGGATGGACTGCTCATCACAGGCATCCACGATCTGCGTCTCCACATCGTACCCGCCGTAGGTGAACTCACGGGATACCCGCTCCAGCGCCTTTTCGCTGATGTCGCCCAGCAGGATCTTCTTTCCCGCGGCAATGCGGCGGACGATGGCGGTCCCCATGCTGCCGGCCCCCAAAAGGACAACCACTTCTTTGTTTTCGTTTCGGTCTAAAATCATTTTGGTTTCCTCCTACCAATTCTCATGTGTGTAGCAATTACCGTGTTTTTCGGTACCCGGCGCAGGCCGGGGAGAAAAACGGCGTAAAGTACAATATTTGCTTTGCAGATATTATACCGCTTGAGCGATTCAGCCTCCACACCATTTTCACGGCGAAAGAGGTTTACGCCACACTTCCTGCGGAAATGCGGCGTAACTGCACACGTGTTGATTTTTATACGCGGATGGTTTATCATAGAGGCAAGCGCGATTTGAACAGCGGGGGGTATCGAGATGAGCGGCACGGACAAAGAAGACCTGCGTGTGATCCGCACAAAGGAGGCTATTCGGAAAACCTTTGAGGAAATGATCTGCGAGATGGATTACGAGCAGATTTCCATAAAGGAGCTGACGGAGCGGGCCAGGATCAACCGCAAAACCTTTTATCTGCATTACAATTCTCTGGACGATCTTCTGCGGGAACTGCAAAACGAAATGGCAAAGAATTTCATCAAGCGCACCCAGGGCCTTGAGCGCCCCCGCGATATGGACAAGATCACACGGGAGTTCTTTTTGGTGAGCGAGAGCGGGGGCCGGTTCTACGAGAAATTGATGTGCAGCGGCAGCTACCACTATATCAGCCGCCGGATCACCAACGAGATCATGTCGGAAACCTGGGGGGCTGACGGAAAACAGAAGAATGTTGATCCGTATGTCCAGAATATCATGATGACCTTTGTCGCCCAAAGCACCATCGAGATCTATAAGCAATGGGTGGCTGACGGGAAGAAGATCCCATTGGAAGAGATCATTGCGCTGACGGCAAAGCTGATCTGCACCGGGGTGAATGGGCTTGTCTCCCAATGAGGCAGGCCCTCTCATCAAGATTGAGGAAAGTTTCCGGGGAAAGTTCCCGGGGGCTCCCGGGAGGCCCCCGGGAGCAAAATTACTCTTTACAAATCTCCATATTCTGATATACTATATTGGCTGTATTTCTCCGGTGGGAGGCCGGGGTAGGAGAGAACGAGAGAACGAGGTACAGAGAAATGAACGCCAATTTTTCACGGGTCTTGTCCCTGCTGCGGCAGGAGAAGGGCATCAGCCAAAGGAAGGCGGCGGCGGAGCTGGGCATCAGCCAGGCGCTTTTGAGTCACTATGAGAACGGCATCCGGGAGCCGGGGCTGGCATTTGTGGCCAAGGCCTGTGACTACTACCATGTATCGGCAGACTATCTGCTGGGCCGGACGCTGAGCCGGGATGGGGCCATTATCGAGGCGGAGGAGCTGATCGACGCCAGCCAGGCGAAGGAGAGCCTCAAGGGCAGCATCATGGCGAAGCTGCAAAAAAAACTGCTGGTGAACACCACCAGCGTATTGTTTGACCTGCTGGGCCAGACGGGTAGCCGGGAGGCGGTGACCCAGGCGGGGGCCTATCTGTCCAGCGCGCTGTATCAGCTGTTCCGGCAGCTGTACCGGGCCGCCGGCGGCAACGAGAGCTATTTTTCTACCGACCGGCAGATGTTTGATATGGATGTTTTGTCTGCGGACATGACGGTCTCCCGCATCCGGTACGCCCGGGCGCTGGAGGACCACGAGGGGACGTTCCCCGCCGTGGACGCGCAGTCCCTGGCGGACAGCTACCAGGGGCTGGCCCAGGCCGTGGCGCAGGTGTTTCATACTACCGACGAACGGGTAAAAGACTTACAGTAGCCCTCCAGGCTGGGGGGTGTGGGGGCTCCGCCCCCACCGGGTCTGATGCGCACCCCCGATGGGTGCACCCCCTGGTTACTTTTCCCCCGTGGGAAAAGTAACCAAAAGCACGTTTAAGAAAACCAGGAATGGTTTTCTTAAAAATCTTTCCTTATTTTTTGTTTAGGTTTGCGCTCGCCCTGTAGTCTGTTTTTCCTAAACCGAGCCGGGTCCCGTGTATGGGGCGAAGCGGCTACTTTAGTATATCCCCAAGGAGATCCTGCTGCGGCGCAAGTTTCGCCGCTTGGGGCGGCAAAACCGGAACATTGGGTGCGCTGGTCGTTTTTTACGTTGTCGTACTGCCGGTTGCTCCGTTCCACTACGCAAAAGAAACATTTCTGATTGGGGCCTGATACAAAACATTGCGTGATTGTTGATGATCCGATGTAAAAACTTCTAAAATACATCCGCAAGGTTGCCCTTTTAGGCAACATATCTTACATTATTTTGGGGAGGAGGAGTCTGCCATGAAAACAGCCCGTGTTATCTCCATGATCGTCTTGGCGGCCTCGGTGGTCATCACCGCCGGCGTGACCGTGGCCAACCTGATTTTGGCATGCCTGGACATGTACCGCAATTAACAGCGGAGAAAGGCCGCCCCGCAAAGGGGCGGCCTTTCCTATTCCTGTTAACAATCGTCTGCTCCGCAAATCATACTATTCTCTCATTAAAAGTGCACTTCGTTACCGTGCGAAAAATGTAGGAATCGCAATGCTTTGAGAGCGAGGATAAAGTTCTTTTTGATACTTTTTCTTTCAAGAAAAAGTATCAGATGTATCCCTCCGCGCACAGCAGCTCGGCCAGCAGCACGCCGCCGCCGGCGGCGCCCCGCAGGGTGTTGTGGCTCAGGCACACAAACTTGTAGTCGTACTGGGTGTCGGGGCGCAGACGGCCCACGGACACGGCCATGCCGTTCTCCAGCATCCGGTCCAGGCGGGTCTGGGGCCGGTCGGGCTCCTCGAAGTAGTGGAGGAACTGCTTGGGGGCGGAGGGCAGATTCAGCTCCTGGGCCCGGCCGGAGAAGGCCGCCCAGTCCGCCTTGATTTGCTCCATGGAGGGCCTGCAGCCGTCCTTGAACTTCATGAACACCGCCGCCATGTGGCCGTCGGAGCAGGCCACCCGGAAGCACTGGGCGGTGATGGCGGGGCCGTCCGCCAGGACGAACTTGCCGTCCTCGATCTTTGCCCACAGCTTCATGGGCTCGCGCTCACTCTTCTCCTCCTCGCCGCCGATGTAGGGGATGCAGTTGTCCACCATCTCGGGCCAGCGCTCAAAGGTCTTGCCCGCGCCGGAGATGGCCTGGTAGGTGCAGACCAGGGCCCGGTCCATGCCGTACTTCAGCAGGGGGGTCAGGGCGGGGACATAGGACTGGAGGGAGCAGTTGGACTTCACGGCGATGAAGCCGCGCTTGGTGCCCAGGCGCTTGCGCTGCTCCTCGATGATGCGGATGTGGTCGGCGTTGATCTCGGGCACCACCATGGGCACGTCCTCGGTCCAGCGGTTGGCGCTGTTGTTGGAGACGACGGGGCACTCCAGCTTGGCGTACTTCTCCTCCAGAGCCCGGATCTCCTCCTTCTTCATATCCACGGCGCAGAAAACAAAGTCCACCATACCGGCGATCTTCTCGGCGTCCGCCTCGGCGTCCATGACCACGATGCCCTTGGCCTCCTCGGGGATGGGGGTGGCCATGGCCCAGCGGTGGGAGACGGCCTCCTCGTAGGTCTTGCCCGCGCTGCGGGCGCTGGCCGCGATGGCGGTGAGCCGGAACCAGGGGTGGTTCTCCATCAGGGTGACGAACCGCTGGCCCACCATGCCGGTGCCGCCGATGACGGCGACCTTATACTGTTTCATACGTTCTTGACCTCCTGAAATGCTCCCGCCCGGGGCGGAAGCTGAAATGAAATATCGAAAGACGGTTGCAAAATGCCCGGCCCTTATGTATACTGGATGTTGATTGGCCCCATCCGGGGCGCCGGGGTGCAGGCACTCGTATTTACATACCACATTTTTTGCGCTCTGTCAACCGTTTTTTCCTGGAAACAGGGGAAAACCGGAAAGTTTTTTTGCACTTTTGAAGCTTGTTTGCATATTGCGGTCAATGGGGGCGCTTCTGCCCGTGCCGCAGAGAGCGATACGGCTGGAAAGGATTTGGTAACCCAATTGAAGACCCATGATTTTTACTTCGAGCTCCCGGAGGAGCTCATCGCCCAGACGCCCCTCCAGCGGCGGGACGCCTCCCGGCTGCTGACCCTGGACAAGGGAACCGGGGCCTGGACCCACCGGCACTTCTACGACCTGCCGGACCTGCTGCGCCCCGGCGACTGCCTCATTATGAACGACTCCCGTGTCCTCCCCGCCCGGTTGCTGGGGAGCCGGGTCCATAGGGACGGGACCCTGGGCGGGGCGGCGGAGGTGCTGCTGCTGATCGACCGGGGGGACAACGTCTGGGAGTGCCTGGTGCGGCCCGGAAAGAAGCTGCGCCCCGGCGCGAAGGTGTCCTTCGGCGGCGGGGAGCTGGTGGGGGAGATCGTGGGGGAGGTGGCCGGCGGCAACCGGCTGGTCCGCTTCCACTATGAGGGCATCTTCCTGGAGGTGCTGGAGCGGCTGGGCCGGATGCCCCTGCCGCCCTACATCAAGGAGGAGCTCCGGGACCAGGAGCGCTACCAGACGGTCTACGCCAAGGTCAGCGGCTCCGCCGCTGCCCCCACGGCGGGCCTCCACTTCACCGAGGAGCTGCTGGAGAAGATCCGGGCCAAGGGCGTGGCCATCGGCTATGTGACTCTCCACGTGGGCCTGGGCACCTTCCGCCCGGTGAAGGAGGAGGACATCGAGGCCCATCCCATGCACAGTGAATACTGCGTCATCCCCCAGGAGACGGCGGACCTGGTGAACCGCACCAAGGCGGGCGGTGGCCGGGTGGTCTGCGTGGGCACCACCTCCTGCCGCACCCTGGAGAGCTGGGCGGCGGAGGACGGACACCTGGGGGCCAGCGCCGGTTGGACGGATATCTTCATCTACCCCGGCTACCGCTTCAAGGTGCTGGACGCGCTGATCACCAACTTCCATCTGCCGGAGAGCACCCTCATTATGCTGGTGTCCGCCCTCGCGGGGCGGGAGCACGTGTTGGCTGCCTATGAGGAAGCGGTGCGGGAGAGGTACCGATTCTTTTCCTTTGGGGATGCCATGTTTATAGCAGACGGGATCCCGGACAAGGAAAACTGATGCGGTTTTTCCATTAGAATTCTATCCCGCCTCCACCCCGGCCTCCCGCTCCAGGAGCGCCGCGTTCTGCCGCAGCCGGTCATTCTCCGGCTCCAGCGCCCAGGCCGCCCGGGCCGTCTCCAGGGCCTCCTTTAACCGCCCGGTGCGATAGAGGGCGATGGACCGCAGATCGTAGGGCAGGCTCCCCCAGCTCCCAGCCTCGCAGATGTAGGCGCGGGGCCGCTCGGTGATGGTCAGGGCGCAGCCGGTGAAGTACAGCACGCCGTCCCAGTCCCCCTGCTCATAGAGCAGCACGGCCAGGTCCAGGTAGGGCTCCCGGAGGTAGGGCGCCTCGGCGATGGCCCGGAGATACCAGTCCCTGGCCTCCGGCACATTCCCCTTGCCCGCATAGGCCCGGGCGATGTAGCGCATGGAGGCACAGCGCTCCGGGGCCCATGTGGCGGCGGGCAGAGCCAGGTGGCGCCGGAGAGTGCGGATGCATTCGTCCCACCGGCAGTGGTACATGTACTCCCGGCCCAGGTAGTGGAGGTTCCGGTCGTCGGCCGGGTCCTCCCGGACGGACAGCTCCAGCAGGGGCAGATACTGTCCCCTGGACTTGGCCGGGTCGGGGTGGTGATCCAGCTGGACGCCCTCCGCGGTGGCCTTGGGGCCGGGCTGGCCCTCGCCCACCCAGCGCAGGACCTCGTGGACTGGATGGGTCCAGCGCCAGCCGTGGCGGGCGTGGATCTTCTCATACCAAAATACGACCCCTTCGCCTCCGTCTGGGCGGAAGCTCCAGGTGTAGCGGTACGCGGCCTGACTGGCCCCGGGGACCCAGGCCCGTTCCAGGGCCTCCCGCCAGCCGGGGTGGAACACCTCGTCCAGGTCCGTGCAGACGCAGATGTCCGCATCCTCCGGCACCAGTTCCAGGGAGCGGTTGCGGGCGTCGTCGAAGCGCCAGGGGGACACCGTCCCCACGGCGACCTCCGCGCCGCGCTGCCGCAGGCGCTCCACGGTCCCGTCGGTGGAGCCGGTGTCCAGCACCACGACCTGGTCCGCCTCGGACATGGAGTCCATCCAGCGGTCCACAAATTGTTCCTCGTTTTTGCAGATGGCGTAGACGATGATCTTCATAGAGAGTTCCCCCGTAGATCAAATAGATATGTAGGGAAAGAGGGCGGCGCGTATGCGCCGCCCTCCGCTGTTTTTGCCAGGATAAGGGCTCAGGTGGACAGAAGTCCCGCGGCACGAAGGTTCGCCAGCAACAGGTTGAACTGGTTGAGCAGCGTGGCATCCGACGCGTCCGCCACCGTGGCCGCAGGGGTGACCACCGCAGCGGGCCCGGCAGGACCAGTCGCGCCGGTGGGACCGGCAGGGCCGGCAGGGCCAGTGGGACCGGTGGGGCCGGTAGGACCAGCGGGTCCGACAGCACCGGTCGCACCAGTAGCGCCGGTAGCACCGGTAGCACCAGTAGGGCCAACAGGGCCAGTAGGCCCGGTAGGACCGACGGGTCCGGCAGCACCAGCAGCGCCGGTGGCACCAGTCGCACCGGCAGGGCCAACAGGGCCGGTAGGACCGGTAGGACCAACGGGCCCAGCAACACCGGTGGCACCAGTTGCGCCGACAGGACCTACGGGACCAGTGGG
>CANQCS010000059.1 GCA_947589745.1 uncultured Oscillospiraceae bacterium | reverse complement strand
CAGGGGACCCTCGTGGTCCGCAAGCTGGACAGGCTGACCAACGCAGCTCTGGCCGGCGCGGAGTTCCAGATCACCTATGCGGACGGCCGCTATCTGGACGCAGACTACGGCCATGTGTCCGGCAAGGGGCTCTACAAGACCGACGCCAGCGGCGAGATCCGCATCCCCGGTGTAGTGGGTACGGTCATTGTCCGGGAGCTGAAGGCAGCGCCCGGCTACGTCATCGACGCCGCCACTCAGGAACAGACTATTACAGTCAACACGGCAGATGCTCAGACGCTGACGTTCTACAATGAGCCCCTGTGCAGCCTGACGCTGACGAAGCTGGATTCTGTTACCGGCAAGCCCGTTCCCGGTACTGAATTCACCGTCAAGGACGGCAATGGGAACGTTCTGGGCCGCTATGTCACCGGGGAGGACGGAACGGTCACTGTTACCGGACTCATCCCCGGCAGCACGGTCCTGGTCAATGAGAGCAAGGTCCCCGACGGCTATGTCCTGGATACCACGCCCCGGTCTATCATCGTGACAAACGGGTCTAACAACCTCTCCACTGGGGCGGCAACCTCTAATCCTGGGACCAGCAGCGGTGGCAACCATCTGACGTTTGAAAATGACCCCACCACAACGCTGGTGATTGAAAAGTATGTAACCGGCACCACCACTCCACTGAAGGGAGTCACTTTCCTGGTGACCGACTCCAGCGGCGCGGTAGTTGGTGGCAGCAACGGCGAGTACCTGACCGATGACAACGGACGCATCGTCATTGAGGGCCTGGAACCTGGGACTACCGTTAATGTGAAGGAGATCCAGGCTCTGGAGGGGTATGTCCTGGACACCACCCCCAAGTCTATCAAGATCAAGACCGGGGAGGCACAGACGCTGCGCTTCTACAACCAGAAGCAAGGTGCTCTCGTGGTCCTCAAGCTGGACAGGGTGACAAATGCAGCCCTGGCAGGCGCGGAGTTCCAGATCACCTACTCAGACGGCAGCTACCTGGCTGACGACTACGGCCACCTGTCCAGCAACGGCCTCTACAAGACCGACGCCAACGGTGAGATCCGCATCCCCGGCGTGGTGGGCACAGTGGTGGTCAGAGAGACCAAGGCCGCTCCCGGGTACGTCATCGATGCGGCCACCCAGTCCCAGACCGTCAGGGTCAACGCCGAGGACACGCAGACGCTGACGTTCTACAATGAGCCTCTGTGCAGCCTGACGCTGACGAAGCTGGATTCTGTTACTGGCAAGCCTGTTCCGGGCACCGAATTCACTGTCAAGGACGGCAATGGGAACGTTCTGGGACGCTATGTCACCGGAGAGGACGGCACGGTCACCGTCACCGGACTCATCCCCGGCAGCACCGTCGTGGTCAGCGAAAGCCGTGTTCCCAATGGCTATGTCCTCGACCCCACCCCCAAGACCATCGTTGTGCGGAACGGGGCCAACAGCGTGACCTCCGGCTCCACCGGCACCGGCACTGCCACCGGCGGTAACACTGGCACCGGCAGTGTCACTGGCAGCACCGCTGGCACAGGTACCGGCAGCGGCGGCAACAATCTGACCTTTGAGAACGACCCGACCACGACGCTCGTCATCGAGAAATACGCCGCCGGTACCTCCACCCCCCTGAAGGGCGTCACTTTCCTGGTGACCAACTCCAGAGGCGAGTTCATCGGCAGCAACAACGGAGAGTTCACCACCGATGAGAACGGCCGCATCCAGATCAAGGGTCTGGAGCCCGGCGTCACCATCACCGCCAAGGAGATCCGGACGCTGGAGGGCTACATCCTCGACACCGTGCCCAAGTCCATCGAGATCAAGGCCGGGGATGTCCAGACGATGACCTTCTACAACGAGAAAGCCGGGGAGCTGGTCATCCGCAAGCTGGACTCCAAGACCAAGGAGCCCCTGCCCGGCGTGGAGTTCGAGCTGTCCTATGCCGGAGGCGGTTTTGTGGATGATGCTAATGGCCACATCTCCTCCAACGGCCTCTACACCACCGACAGCCACGGAGAGATCCACCTCTCCGGCATCACCGGCACGATCATCGTCAAGGAGACCAAGACTATTCCCGGCTATACCATCGACGAGTCCACCAGGACCCAGACGGTCACGGTCAACCCGCGGGATACCCAGACGTTGACCTTCTACAACGATCCCAAGCAGGCCCTCACCATCCAGAAGTTTGTGGACGGCACCACGGACCCCATCCAGGGCGCTACCTTTCTTATCACCGACAGCTCCGGCCAGGCGCTGGGGAACAGCACCGGGGAGTTCACCACAGACAGGAATGGGCGCATCGTCCTCACGGATCTGGTCCCCGGCACCACCATCACCGCCAGAGAGACTCGGGCGGCGGACGGCTATGTACTGGACACCACCCCGCAGAGCATCCTGATCAAGCAGGGCGAGGCCCAGGTCCTCACCTTCTACAACAAGTCTGAGGGCGGTCTGGAGCTCATCAAGGTCTCCGCGGCCGACAAGTCCCAGCGCATCACCGGTGTGACCTTTGAGATCCGGCGCATGGACGGCGGCCTTGTGGACACGATCACCACTGGCGACAACGGACGGGTGTTCCTGCCCATGGATGCGGGCGACTACTACGCCGTGGAGATCGAGGCGGCAAAGGGCTTCAAAGTGGACAGCACGCCCCACTACTTCACCATCCAGGATGGTGAGACAACTACCCTTACTGTCACCAACCAGCCCTTCAGCGGCATCCTTATCCACAAGATCGACAGTATCACCGAAGAGGGGATCTATGATGTCAAGTTCCTCCTCTATGACGAGAACAAGTGGCCTATTGGCGAGTACACCACTGACAACGAGGGCTATATCTACATCGACGACGACATTGCCCTCGGAGAGAGCACTCGCTTCTACATCCGCGAGTTGGAGGCAGCGGAAGGCTACACGCTGGACAAGGAATACAAAACAGTGTATCTCCAGCCCGGCAAAGTGACGGAGATTGAGTGGAAGAATACCCCTGTCACGGGCCAGATCCAGATCTACAAGTTCGCTGCCGAGGCCAATCCGGTCACCGGCACCGCCGCGGGCACGCCGCTGAAAGGTGCGGTCTATGAGATCGTCCGCGAACGCAGCGGCAAGGTGGTCGACTATATCACCACTGACGCCAGAGGTGTCGCCGCCTCCAAGCCGCTCCCCCTGGGACGCTATAAGATCGTGGAGGTGACTGCTCCGGCCTATTGGCAGGTGGATCCTACCGCCTTTGACGTGACGTTGGAATACTCCGGCCAGATCATCAAGCTGTCTGCCTATGACAAGCCCTCCAACCTGGGAGTGACCATCACCAAGCGCGGCAATGCCGAGGTGCTCACTGGAGATCAGATGTGGTATACCTTTACTGTGGCCAATACCTCCAATGTGGATCTGGAGAATTTTTACTGGCATGATCGCATCCCGACCGATGCCACCCGTGCCGCTACGCTGGTCACCGGCAAGTATAGCTTCCGTCTCAGCTACCGGATCCTCTATAAGACCAACTTCATGGCGGACTACCAGGTCCTTGCCTCCAATCTGGTCACCACGAACAGCTACTCCTTCAATCTGAACGCTATCCCCAAACAGTCCGGTGAGATGGTCACAGACATCTACTTTGACTTTGGCAAGGTACCGATGGGCTTCCAGTCCACCAGCGATCCGCAGTTGGCTGTGGTCGTCAGCGGAACTGTTGCCAACGGTTATCAGATCGTCAACCGGGCTGATGTGGGCGGCAAGTATCAGGGTGCCTGGGAAAATGCAACAGCGAACTGGGTCACTATCGTGCGCAAGCTCACGTCGAATCCCACTCTTCCCAAGACAGGTTATTGAGCCAAATAGGGACGGCCCGCACGGGCCGTCCCCTTCCCTGAGATTCGTTATCTCTCTGCTGCCGTAAAAAGAATACAAAAGCAAGATAGAGCTTGCCGAAGATCAGGTCGCTTCTGCAACGAGGAGGTGCTCACAGTGGATAACTCTGAAAACAATGGTCTGGCCCAAACGGCCGGCACAGCTCATGCCATCTATGGTGCGCTCAAAACAGGAAAGGCCATTGCGGCGACCACAAAGGGCGCTGTGATAGGCGGTCCGTATGGCGCAGCGGCGGGGATAGCCCTATGGGCCGGGCAGTACTCCCGGAAAGCTCTCGCCGCCGTTGTGATACTGCTCGCGCTTCCGATCCTGTTCGTGCTGATGCTCCCCTCCATCATTTTTGGAGGTCTCAATGGCAGCGAGTCCAGTTCCATTCTGAATAATGACGCCGCCATCCTTGCGAATACCAACGATCTGACGGCCGCTATCCATGAGGTCCTGGGCGAAGGGATCGACGATGTGAAGCAGCGGATCGCGCAGGACTTCGACACCACAGATGGTGACAACTATGAGGTGATCGATCCCTACGAGGACGATCTGATCAGCAATGCCGATCTGCTTCTGGCTCAATACTGCGCAGCCAGGACTCAGGACTGGGAGACGATCTCCTCGGACGATCTGACACAGTTGCTCCGTCAGGGCCTCAGCCACTTATACTCATTCACCAGGACCTCTGAGGTGCGGGAAGTGCCCGCAGATGAGGAGGATACCTCCGAAGGGGACCCCGGTGAAAGCGATGGATCGGATGGAGCGCCAGAGGCTGGGACAACAACTACCGAAAAGTGGTACATCTACACCATCGTCTACAATGGCGAGGCCTATTTTGCGGACACGGTATTCCATCTGACGGATGAGCAGAAGGTGCTGGCAAACTGCTATGCACAAAATCTCAGTCTCTTCCTTGGCGACGGGAGTTTCCAGGGTCCATCTTCCTCCAGCGAAGCATCCCGTACCATTCCTTCCCTGGGCAGCGTTCGCTTCTCGGACGGCGGTACAGAGGTGGTCTACTACAACCAAAAGGATGAGCGGTACGCCAACGCGCCCTTTGGGACAGACAACGTGGGCGATTACGGCTGCGGCCCATCCGCTATGGCCATTGTGGTCTCCTCCCTGACCGGCGATGCCGTGGACCCGGCAGAGATGGCGGAATGGGCTTATCAGCACGGCTATTGGTGTAATAAGAGCGGTTCCTATCATTCGCTCATTCCCGGCGCGGCCGAGGCGTGGGGGCTTCCCGTAGAGGGATGCACTGTCTCCGAACCGCAGCGCATTGTCGATGCGCTGAGCTCCGGTAAACTGGTAGTGGCGATCATGACAAAAGGCCACTTTACCTCCTCCGGTCACTTCATTGTACTTCGGGGCGTCCAGGACGGGAAGATCCTGGTGGCAGACCCTAACAGCTACGACCGGAGCCAGCGGTCCTGGGACCTGTCCATTATTCTGGATGAGGCAAGCGACCACGCCGGCGCCGGCGGACCTTTTTGGATCATCGGATAAACGATCGCGGGGTGCGGCATATGCCGCATCCCGCATTTTTTGTATATCCGTCGCAGTGCAAAGGCAGCGTTCTTCCATCGGCTCTGCTTGCGCAGCCGAACTCCCATTGGGCTTCATCGCGGGCCATCGTTTTTCCTATGAGAGGAATTTACAGAAAGTTCATGTTTTTGCAGGTCCATTTTGCCTTTGAGCGGTGCGTATTAAAACGACAAGTAAATATAGCCTTAAATCGCCCCTGGGAAAATACTGCCTAAAACCAATGAGGAGGGATCACGATGAAACAAATCAATCTCAAATGCCCCTATTGCGGGTCCACCGCATTTCTGCGCCCGGCTTCCGTGGTATTCGGGAGAAATGCCAGGGAACCCAAAGCTCCGTTCTATGTCTGTGCCCGCTACCCCGCCTGCAATTCCTATGTGGCAGCCCATCGTGGCAGCCGTCTGCCCATGGGGACACTGGCGGACCCGGCGCTGCGCCGCAAACGCGTACAAGCCCACGCTACTCTGGACCGGCTATGGCAGAGCGGTCTTATGACCAGAAGGCAGGCTTACCTCTGGCTTCAGGCCAAGCTGGATCTCCCGGAAGATGAAGTACATATCGGCCGGTTTTCTAGCGCATGGTGCGACCTGGTCATTGATCTTTGCAGCCAGTTCCATATACCTGACAGGCGCGCAGCCTGATCAAAACCATTATAATAGGAAGAAGGTGTACCAATGAAATTTGATTTTGTCCTTACAGCAGAGCAGCAGGCCTTGGTGGAATGGAACCTGGATCTGGTGGCGCGTACCATCTCGCGCTATATCCAAACAAATGAGAGCGTGTGCGGTATGGGGTACGACGATCTGTACCAGGAGGGGGCGATGGCCCTATGCGGTGCCGCCGCCACCTATGACGGCGTATCCGCAACATTCCGCACCTATGCCACGGCCTTCATCCGCAATCACCTGATCGACTGCTGTAGAGCCGCTACGTCGCGCCAGAGACATATCTCCAATAAAGCCATCCCGCCGTATGACGCAGATGACGGCGAACCGCCTCCTCTTTGGGAGCCGTCGAGCTCAGACGGGACCGACGCCCTGATCGACCGGATGGCTGCCGGCGCATTACTGGATCGCTGCAAAAAAGCCTACAGCGGCGTGGCCCGGTTGGGGATCGAGGCGCTGGAGTGGAAGATCAATGGCTACAGCAGCGCGGACATTGCCCGGCTCTATGGGGTCAAGCCCAACCATGTGGGAGCGTGGATCTCCCGTGCAGCAAAGAAGCTGCGGAAGGATGCCGCGATCCGCGACTTTTTTCCCGACATGGTTGAAAACATCGAAGCTGATCCGTAAAAGAGAATAGACGAACGGGAACCGTACAGGTCGTCCTGTGCGCTGATCCAATTTTATATTGAGGAGGAGCAGCTTGTGATGGTCAAGCAGACATACTATGCCGCGGTGGGAAATTTCCGCCGCAAAAGCGATGGGGCCGGCAGATCCTATCCCGTCATCATTGTCAACCGCCAGGAATACCTGGTGGATATGCAGGAGATGGCGCTGTGGACCTGTCTCAATTGGCGCATCCTGGACACCGATCAGGCAGAGGACTACTATACGGAATTGGAGCGCTCTCTGCTTCCGGAACCGGTGCGTACTTTTGAGGCCTGTCTCAAACGGCTCCAAGTGCGAGGGCTGGTGGCTTCCGGCTCCGGGAATACCGACGCCGATGCTCTTTATGACCTGCTCAGCGGACTGTATGTGGTCCCTGTGTCTGAGAGCATTCTCCTTCGTGTTCTGACCTTTCTGAAGATGCTGGTGTTGGATGGCGTTCCTTTTCCTACGGCGAGGGACTTGTTCCGCAAGGCACATCTCTCGGCGTGGGAACAGCAGGTCCTAGCGTTGGCCCGACAGGCCTTGCTCTCCACTGCCGAGTTGGTCAAATGCGTGGAGGGGAAGGTCAGTGATCTCTCCACCCATCAGAAAGTGATGGATGCGCTGTACAACGATGACTTCACCACCTGTGACAACATCGTCTGGGAAATGCGGCAGGCAGAAAACCAGGAGCTGGTGACGCTGTCTGTGGCCAATCTGTATCTGCGGAAGCAGATCATCTTTGAGCGGATATAAGTCTGCTCTTTCAGGTATGGGGCAGACCGACCAGGGGCGAGGGCGCATGAACGATCCATGCGCCCTCGCCCCCTCATTTTATATATCCATTCTGTTGGGAACTGTATCCCTGCTCTCAGCCTGTTTTGCCCGGTTCCAATCCGCTGGTGTGCCGATACAGCATCCGCCCATCTTCTGTAATTCCCTGGACCTGTGAAGCGTGAAACTAATATCTACGGCATCACCTTGAACATCCAGATACAGCTTTTCTATGGCATAGACAGGCACCTTCTGCTTTACCAGCCTGATATACCGATCCTGCTCCGCATCCGACAGAGCACCATTCAGCACAACGATCTGCATTCTGTACATCACCTCGATTTCGGATAATCGTTGTTCACCTTCTCCCGGAGTTTCCAGAGTTTGTTGTTGAACTGCTCCAAGCCGATAAACTCACAGTCCTCCAGGTCGCGGAAGATGTCCTTATCCAAAACCTCGTTGTCGCTATCGCTCTTTCTCTTCCCGCTGATTCAAAGGGATAACCATATTATTTTATATTTTATTGGGTTGATGAAGCGAAGCAGTTGGTTACTGTAGCCCGTGTGGTTTATGCGAAACGGGAATATGAACGATTGTTAGAGTGCATTCTGCGGAGCCGAGTGGCCGCTGGTGCGGTGGCTAACGCCCACTCGGCGGTAGTAACGGCCGGTCGGTTTTAACAAATTGCTGCAAAATAGCACAGCGTCACAAGTCAGTCAAGGTACCGGCTACGCCTTGCCTGCGGCAACCTTGACAGCCTTGTGCCACAGTGCTTTTGAGTGGTCAAGAGGGGCTTCAGCCCCTCTATGATAAAGGCCACACTTCCATCCTGAACAATCTCATTATGGATGATTTTAGGACTACTCCAATCAAACTGATTGCCTGGCCGCTCCCGCCGCACCACGGCCATTTAGCTCCGCATCCGCAGCCACTGGCTACCGCAATATGCAGTTAGAGTGAAGATCTGGTTGCGGGGTACATATAGGGTGCTGAGTATTGACCTCGTTCTCCAAAGGAATTACGGTTTGCCTGATTATGTCCAGGCAGACAAAGAAACTGGGTTAACATATATACTTTTCAGTAAAAAAAGGTCAGCCCTTCTCCTTTATAAAAGTGGAGAAGGGCTGACCCTAAAAATATTCAACTAACGCAATAAATCTTGTAAGCGCATTTGAAAATATTAACATAGCAAGTAAAGCAATTGCGACTGCATAAAAAATTTTAATTTTCTTATTTGTACTTTTCCGATAAGAAAAATATAAATCTGTTTCCCAAAGTAGCAGAATAGGGTTCCATCCTGTTAACGGTATTAAAAAAGCCATCACACAAGAAATCCATGCAAATACTTTATTCCGTTTTCTTGAATCACTTAAGATATTCCTAATTCTTAATTTCATTCTTTATTAGTACTAATAATTCGCTACAATTTTAAAATTTGACACATTGGTAAACGGGCCCAAGGTTCCAGTGATATAATCTAATCCCGGAATAGGGCAACTCACTTCATGTTGCGTAGTAACAGTAAATGACGCTTCATTTTTACTGCTATTAAGCACCGGAGTAGTTACATTTATACTTGTTAAACTTCCTGAAAACAGCTCTCCTAAACCGGAATATGAAACATTTATTGTCGGCGTTGGAAAAGAATAAATATAGCCACTAATCTGGTACACATATGTACCAGTTGCTTCTACAATAAAATACCAGCTTTTCCCGTTATAAGGAAACTCATTTTGTGTTACTAAATGCACAACCACTTCATCATATGGTATATCCATAAATGCTATAGGTTGCACAGCAGAATTTTTATTTCCATGCGCATAAATATTAGAAATGCCTTCTTCATTAAAAGCATTTACAATACTTATATAATCTTTATTCATATAAAAGTCATTATATTTTATGATAAAATTTTCTGTGACATCATCTCCGTCAGAATTATAAAGTTCTCCGTTTCCATCGAAAACCAAATTACACACCTTTATCATATCAGAGGTAACCGTTACCGTCGAATTATCTGCATCTGCGTCCCCTTCGTTCTCAATTTCCATAGCATATGCAGGTGCCAAAAGGCCTGTTAGAATAAAAACAACCAAAAATAAACTAGCAACTTTTTTACTCATATCATTTGCCCCTTTTCATAATATTTTTCATGTGTATGACGAAATAGATATAGTGGGTATGAGCAATAAGATTCCAGTGGCTGGGCCTTGTTTTGTACGCTTTTTTGATTTCGCTTTGTTTTAGACCAATTCATAATGTTTCACCCTCATCACCCCCTTTTCGCTACGCTCCAAGGCATCGTCAGAAGAACTGGGCATATTGCCTCTGACATAGCAATTAATAATTTAGAGAATAAGCTTCTGTGCCCTTTGTCTTTTTCCCACCCAGCGGCTTTTATAGTCCTATTTTCGCATCTCTATCTTATATATGTTTTCAGCGGCGAAGATTGTGACAAGCTATGTATATTTTTTTCATTTTTGTCGAATCAAACAAGATTTGCCGGGCATATTCGCCAGTATTTATGTAAAATTTATTGCTCACCGCTCGATTACTTCAACATAAAGCTTTCGTCGCTCAGTGGAATCACTTCGACCGACGAAATTGAGTAGCTATTTGCTCAGAATGGGTAGGGGGACAACCCGGAATGAGCAATCCAACCGCTCAAGTTGAATAGAGATAGAGTAGGTTCTGCGTATGGCTACCCTCCTCGGCACAGTAGATAAATCGTTCAACATTCCAATGGGCATCCTTTTGGCACTCAGGGGCATAACATTTTGAATGGGGCTATACTGGTTGGATCTGCCATACAGTCCAGGGTGAAAACAGACCGATTTCACCCCCCAACACCTCTACCGTAGCTTTGGTGAGCCACACATCCACCTTCTGCTGGATGTATTCAAATGGGAACTGAGCAGTTCATGGTTATCCGTTCATTCCCCCGCCTTCTCCACTATTTTACCACTTTCTTGCTGTTCCCCGGGGAACTTTTCAGTGGCCCTCCAATTTTCTGGAACAATGGCTGTAACAAAACATTGCTTTGAGCACATATACAATATTAGGAAGACTCGTATGTTGAACCGCTCCTGTGGAGGGCTAGCATTGTCATGGTTATTACGGGTTACCTGTGCAGTTGAGGACATTCGAGCGGTTTCTGGAAGGAGTGTTGCTTTATAGCCTTCAGAACATAGACAACTGCTTTCTAAACGGCGGCAAGATGTATGCTGCCATCCTGTCGTGTTTTGGTCGGAAACACAGTTGGTTCTTTACTCGTTCACGGAGTATCTGGTCATCGGGGATTTGTGCATCAGCAGTCGTATGCCCCAGAACTAGGTAGGTCCGTACGCAGACAGGGTTTCTGTGGACAAGGTCTCTCACCTACTCACCGCTATGCGCCTCTTTAACTATCTGCAGGTCTATACCCTTCATTTTCCCGAGTTGAAGGACGAGGACCTGTTGGGCTCATCACCAAGTTGGACTATATCGAGGTCATGTCCATAGTGGCAGTGCTATAACCCACAGACTCGTTAGCATGGTGTATGAGAAATGTTTTCTCAGTATCTCCATCCCTAACGCACTCAGAGCACCACCGCAGTGCTTGGATATGAACATCAGGTGCCGATTCCCCTAGTGCTGTTGGGCTACGCTGGGTATCTTAAAGGCATTGACAATACAGGCACTGCCCATGAAACTTCCTTTGCCAGTGTAGCTTAAGGCTACTGCAGCGTCGGTCCCGATGCGGTGCATAGAACTCACGTTAAATATAGTCGCATCGCGTTACTAGCTCGTCAACACCATAATGGTAGGAGGACCACCACTTAATCTCGTCCTACCGAGGAGATTGAAGTGGCAGGCTAACAGGAACAGAAATCGAGAAGGATACCAGTTGTTGCTAGAAGTCGGACTCGCAGGCATACGATTATAGTTAGAGCTTGCTGAAAAAACGATACATCAAAAGGACAAGAGGAAACGAAAGAGATAATGGGATTTCTAGGGATATCATTTGTCCTAAAATAAGAAGCATTTTGAAGATTGCCTATAATTCCAAGGGTATATAGCCACTAATAGAACGCTATAACACCCCTGCAGCAACACAAATGAATGCCCTATCAGCACCAGTTTGCAATTTCACTCGCTAATCCGCAGATTTCATTTATTTTCCTTTTTGGGGACTTTTCAACAGGTCCTAGATAGGAGACTGGCAACGACTGGATACCTTAAAACATTGAACTATTACAAGGTATTGCATTCAGGCGATTGAACCACCGTGTGGCGAGCATTACACATGGTGGTGTGAGATGTCAGCGTTACTTAACCTCTCTGCTCAATTCAAAATCCGGTCGAGCAGTGAAACAGCCATACGCTGCCGTAGCCCACCTACTTTATTTGGAAGCCACAAATTCAGATAAAGGAGGTGCCAATATGCGGCCAAGAAACGACGGGCATGGGGAAGCTAATGCCCTGCGCAACCAATTCACGAAATATGTTGAAATCGCCTGTAGCAGACAGAAAATTGCATATCTAAGAGAGCGGACATATCTGAGCGAACATGAGATGGTCACGGATTTTGATGATGCATTTGCTCAGTTGTTGGCCGCCCCGGAACAAATGCTCGAGGACAATATCGCATTGTCTCAAGCTTTGAACATGCTCAGCAAGAAAGAGCTGTACATATTTCTTACCCGGTCCTGGGAGGGGCGCAGTTTTGCTGAGATTGCAGCGAGGTGTGGCGTGACCTATAAAGGAATCACTGCTACCTACTACCGCATCCTTCAAAAGCTGCGGCGTGAGTTGAGGTGATGGCATGGACTTCAAAGAACTGATATCGAGAGCACAGGATGGCAGTGAGACTGCACAGGAGGAACTGCTGAATCTCTACCGCGGCTTACTAATGAAATATTCTATTGTCGATGGAATGTTTGAAGAGGACCTTTATCAGGAGATGTGCATCACTTTCCTGCGATGCATTCGCGAATTCAACATCTGAATAATCTAACGAAGGGTGGACCCTGCGGTCCACCCCTTCGCTTGTAGATTGTTTCTATCAGAAAGCGCCGTGCTTGATAACGTCTACGATGTGTGATGCGATGTCTCACAACAAATTCTTACCACGTTGTAAACAATGAGTTCTTCAGGAAAGAAAGCTGCGCATATCCGGCTGCTTTTTTACGGTTGTTGTTGAAATTGTACGTATCCGATTCGTATAAGAGCAGTAGAGGAGGCGAAAGCTATGTTGATTGCAATCGATCACGGCAACAAACTAATCAAAACTGTACATCACACGCCCTTTACCTCGGGCCTAGTGGAGAGCGAGGTAGCGCCATTCGGAGAAGATGCCTTACGTTACCAAGGCAAGTATTATACGCTCTCTAAAAAGCGCATCCCTTATCATCGGGATAAGACGGAAGATGAGAGGTTCTTCATCCTGACCCTGTTCGCTATCGCCTATGAGATTGAGGCCATGGGTGAGTACTCTAACAGTGTCATGCGGGTGCAACTAGCGGTTGGACTTCCACCGGCCCACTACGGAGCCCAGCACAGGGCCTTCACCGACTACTTTGCAGGACGTGGAGCGGTCCGGTTCGAATTTCACAAAAAGGTGTACGCCATCTACATCGAAAAAGTGATGTGCTTTCCTCAGTCCTATGCCGCTGCGCTGACCGTTCTGAGATCGATCAGTGCCAGCCCCAAAAGCATGATCATCGACATAGGCGGCCTGACGGTGGACTATCTGCGGATGCAGCACGGAGCCGGGGATTTGTCGGTCTGCGATTCTCTGGAGAACGGGGTCATCGTGCTCTACAACAGGATCAGATCCAGAGTGAACGCTGAGCTGGATATCCTGCTTGAGGAATCGGAGATCGACGCCATCCTCCAGGGTCACACGGAAAATATGTCCGAGGCGGTCGTGGAGCTGGTCCGGCGTCAGGCACAGGCGTTTGTCAACGATTTATTCAGCACCCTGCGGGAGCGTGGTATCGAGTTGAAGTCCGGTATCATCGTGTTCGCGGGCGGCGGTTCTGTGCTGTTGCGCCGGCAGATTGAGGCGTCGGGGAAAACCGGCAGGATGGTTTTGATAGAGGATGTCCGGGCCAACGCCAGGGGATATGAGATGCTCTATCAGCTCTCTCAGGAGGGCAGGTGATCCCCGTGACAGCGGAAAAGAAAGATCCGGGGAAATTCACCGTGCGCTTCAACCCGGAGGACCCACAGCAGCGGACAGTGATCCGGGTGCTGAACCGACAGGGGAGGTATAAGGCGCAGTTTCTCACCAGCGCGGTCCTGCACTATATCCGGTGCAAAAGGGCCGCAGACGGCGACGTTGCCTCCGGACCGGATACGGAGATGGTGGAACGGATCGTGCGGGATGTGTTAGCCCGGCAGGGAGCGTCTTTGCAGGACCGGAAAGCTGAGACGGCCGCAGTGGAGAAAGACGAGCCGAGCATAGGGGAGGCACTTGATGGAATGGATAGAGCGGCTATCTTCAGAACACTAAGCGCTTTTCGGGGGCAATAGGGATTGAAACCTATATAAAACAGGCTGGCAGATGATTTTGCATTGCCCGGTATATCTCGGCATTGTTTCCAGAACTGTCCCATTGTGCTATGGAAAAGCCATATAATAAATCACGGCAAAAGCATTTACTTAAATTCATGCAGAATTGAGTGGACCACTCAAATATTTATGCGGATTGCTCCTTTATGAAACGATAGACCCTCTGATTTTGGCGTAGCTAATCGCATATTTGAAGACGATTCAGCCTCGCTCTTGCTCTGGAAAAAGTAAATGCTGTCGCCGTGTATAATAAATTGTCAATAGTTGACTTTTAGCAACACTTGATTTATAATAATATTGTATTTATTACGGGGGGGTTGAGTAATGTCTGTATTCTATGATTTCTTTATCATGTCCGCACTGCTCCTGGCCGCGAAGATCATCCGGGTGAAGGTGAGACTGTTTCAGCGGCTCTACATCCCGGCCGCGCTGATCGCCGGCGTACTCGGCTTAGTGCTCGGTCCCAATGGGCTGGGCCTCCTGCCGTTCAGCGCCGGGATGGCGGACTATTCCGGCGTCCTCTTTGCCGTGTTTTTTGGCTCCATGTTCATCGGGCGGAAAAAAAAAGCCTCTTTCCGCTCCATGCTGAACAGCGTGGGAGAGACCTTCCTGGTAAATGGGGCGGCAGAGATGCTGCAATACGGTTTCTTTATGCTGTTGGGTGCCGCGGTCCTGCCACATATATTCTCCGGCATCCATACCGGCTTTGGGCTCATGCTCCCTGCCGGCTTCATCGGCGGACACGGTACGGCAGCCGCCATGGGCGCGGCCTTCGCGGAGAACGGGTGGCCGGACGCCGCCACGCTGGGGCAGACCTTCGCGTCTATCGGCCTGCTCTGCGGCATCATCGGGGGCGTGATCCTCATCAATATCTTTGTGCGCAAGGGCGAGACCCAGGCCATCAAGAACATCCATGAGATGCCGAAAGAGATGCAGGTCGGGCTGATCTCCAAGGATAACCGCCGGGTCGTGGGAGAGGAGACAACAAGCACGATGTCCATCGACACCCTGGCCTGGCACCTCAGTCTGGTGCTGGCCGCGGTAGGCGGCGCCTATGTACTCAACACGGGTTTGAAAAAGCTCATCCCGTCGGTATCCTTCCCTGTCTACGGTCTGGCGCTGGTGTGCAGCATGCTGATCCAGGAATTACTGAAGATCTGCAAGATGGACGACTATGTGGATGAGGACACAGTGACCCATGTAGGCAACAGTGTGACAGATTATCTGGTGGGCTTCGGCATGGCGTCCATCAACGTGAACATCGTCCTTCTGTACTGGGTACCTATCGTTGTTCTGTGTGTCCTGGGCATCATCTTCGTCCTTCTGTTCCTCCTGTTCGTCTCCCGGAATTACTTCAGCAGCTTTTGGTTTGAACGCGGCATCTATATCTACGGCATGTCCACCGGCATCATGGCGACCGGCGCAATCCTGCTGCGCATCGTGGACCCGGAGTTCCAGACCGGCGTGATCGAGGACTTCGGCTTTGCGTGGATCTTTCTATCCGTAGGCGATATGATATTGGTATCGCTCTTCCCCATGTTCATTACGAGCGGTGTTGGCACAGTCGCCGGTGCGGTGCTCATATGCCTCTCTCTCGCCTTCCTGGCCGCCTGCAAGGCGCTTACTCGCCGGCAAAATCAGGCGGCATAGCCACCGCATGATGCGGGGTACGCTTATATCTGCTAAACTTAGACCATAGGCAGGCCCAATTTGCCATTTGATCAGCTGCCAGCCGGAAAATTTTCCGGTTGGCTACTTCTTGCTGTATCATGTATATTAGCCGATATATTGGCGGAAAATTGGTTCTTTTTCTTGAAAAGCCATAAGAACTGTGGTATGATAATGATGCTAAACAGGGGTAGCAGGATGTCGTTCAATTTGCCTTTTGATGAAATAGTAGGCCTGCATCATCAGGCGGACCTGGAACGTCTCAAGGGGTTTCGTCTGCTGGATGATGACTTCCTTACGAAGTGCTTTGAGGGCAGCAATGACTGCACAGCATTAGTGCTGCGGATCGTGCTGGAGAAGCAGGACCTGATCGTGGTGGATGTTCGGACGCAGGTGTTTGTGGAGAATCTGCTTGACCGCTCCGTGCGGCTGGATGTGCTGGCAACAGACAGCGCAGGGCGAAAATACAACATTGAGATCCAGCGTGAGGACAGAGGGGCCGGAAGAAGACGCGCACGGTATAACAGTAGCATGATGGACGCGAACCTTCTGGAGAAGGGGAAGGACTTTGACAGTCTTCCAGAGACGTTCGTGGTGTTCATCACCGAACACGACGTCCTGGGGAAGGGGAAGCCCTTATATCGGATCGAGCGTTGCATTCTGGACACCGGTGAGAGGTTTGACGACGGGGCGCATATCCTATATGTAAACGGCGCCTACCGGGATGAAACGCCGGTGGGGAAACTGATGCATGACTTTTCCTGTACGGACCCGAGCGAAATGTACTATGGCCCATTGGCTGACCGGGTGAGGTTTTTCAAAGAGAGCAAGGAGGGGATCGCAGTTATGTGCAGAGTCATGGAAGATATGCGGAAACAGGCGTTACAAGAGGGCCGAAAAGAGGGAATGATCGGCAGCGCAAAGCGAATGCTGGCCGCCGGGAAATATGCTCTGGAAGAGATCTCGAATATTTCCGGGCTTTCTCTTGATGAAGTGAAGAAGCTGCAAGCGGAACAGTCGATCTGAAAACACAGGTAAGGCCGGGGATCCAGATGGGTCCCCGGCCTTACTTGACTCAAATTGCAAGGTCTTGTTGCAGTGCGATAAGTCCTCATTTGATTGACAAAAGATGCTTGTGGCAGGCGAGATCCCCCCTTCGGGAGCAAAACCTGGACCAAACGGAAAAAGCAATGCGCGCTTTATGAGCGCATCCACCGTGAAGGCGATAATTTTCAGTCCTGAAGAAATTTATGTGCAGAAAATCGCGGCTACGGTCATGTTTATTGATAGAGGGGCTAAGAAGGGGGTTCCGATATGTCCGACATCAGCCGTATCCTTGCGCAGGCAACAAGCCTGCAGTGGGAGATCCGCCGTCTCCTGCGCGTCTCCAATTTCTCGCAATATACAGATCTCAGCGGCCTGGAGATCGACTACAATGACCGCGAACAGCGAACATCCAGATACAGCTTTTCTATGGCATAGGCAGGCACCTTCTGCGTTACCAGCCTGATATACCGATCCTGCTCCGCATCCGACAGGGCGCCATTCAGCACAACGATCTGCATTCTGTACATCACCTCGATTTCGGATAATCGTTGTTCACCTTCTCTCGGAGTTTCCAGAGTTTGTTGTTGAACTGCTCCAAGCCGATAAACTCACAGTCCTCCAGGTCGCGGAAGATGCCCTTATCCAAAATACCCACAGCATTCTCACCAGGGCTTTTGTCCCTATGCTTTCTCACCTTTGCAGAGAGGATAACCATGTAGCAATGTTCCACCCACTCCACATAGTCCCTGTAAGATTCGGAGCGATTCAGTTCCGGTTGGCAACCACCGTCCGCTTGTAGTTGTCCAAGAAACGAGTTGCGGTACACCGCCGAAATACTGGCGAGCATGGTTGTTCATGGGAACCCACTGTGTCTCCTTAGTAGATGCCAGTCCCTCGGAGTAGATGCACTGAGAGTACAGTAACGCCGCTACAAACACCACAATCTCCAGAAGCTCTCCAGCCATGTGGTCCACTAGGCAAAACGGCTTACCGACCAGGTCCACCTCTATCTTCCGCCCAGGAATAGCGGTGAAAATGCATGGTCTCTTTAATCTCCTTGCACCAGCAAACGTCTAGATTACAGGAGTGCCGATACTGGTAGGGCTGCGTCTCAGCACTCATACAGTCCTGGAGGTAGCGGTTCCACAGATAGGGGTGAGTCATGCTCTTCTGTTCTGTATCTATCTGTTGACATCCTCAAAGTTGAGAGCCTCATCCCCTTCGTCCCGATGGCGAGGTTGCTAGATAGGCCCATAGACCTGGTTCGCAATCGCATAATTAGTGATTCCCTCCAGGAGCGGGAAACTAAATGTTCTACACTTTTTGAATGGGGGTGGGGGAATCGTTGACTCCAGACTTGCTGGCCTTAATCTGCGTCGCAATCTCACGCCAGGGAAGTCTTAGGCCATAGCGCCTGAAAACTTTCCCCTATTTGTCAAAGCACAGGCTGAATTAGTCACTTCTTAAATAACGAGTCAACTCTGATACGCTCGTAACTTGTTTGTCAATATAGGGACAAATCATAGCCTCCTGACCAAAATCTGGATTAAAAATTACAATTTTTTGTTGCAATTGCGGATTCGTTTAAATGCAATGGCGTATCCAACCTCGCTTGCAACACTCTTCCCAAAAGGACATATAACTAATATCACGTCACATAGTTCTATTTCATCATAACAAGTTTCAGAAACAGTTTTCATTTCATCATATGTAACCGCATTTCCTTTTCACTTTTTCAAGCGGAACTCTGCTAATTTCAAAAGGAACAAAATATCGAGTAAAAGGATTTCTGAATATGAAATTTATACTATTCCTCAAGCAAAACAAGATGAAATGTACGGCCAAGCGATGACGCTTCAGACGGTATGGACAGAGGGGACGCTCCTTGTTCCATAGGTCCAGGCCTCCGCTTCATTTGCCATATGCGAGAGTTGACCTACCAGTTCCCCTCTACATTTACTCCAGATGAGCCATATTGCTGCTTATTCGCAAGTCCCAGCTACTCCAGAAGCCATGGGTTCTGGAGATTAAACTCAAGAGCTGTGCTGTTGAGATTCATATTCCGTGCGTGGAATGGTCACCCTTTCAGAGGTAATTATACTGTTTCCTACGCTTCGTAACGAAAGTTGCTCTTACGCAAAGAACTGCTCTGTATAATCTGTACAAAGAAGGAACCCATCGAAACTGTGTCAATGGGCTCCTTTTCTATTGAACTCAAGGTATTCAAAAAATATGAGTACTTGTCTCTTTGTGTTTTATCCTTTTTCTTGAAAGAGAAAGTATCAAAAAGAACTTTAATATCGCTACCAAAGCGTTGCGATTCCCACATTTCTTGCACAGTAACGATATACAGTTTTTATTGAAGAATAGTATTAGACTTAGCGCACAGCAAATCGACGATCATCATATCGTCAAATGGGTAGAATTGACCATTCGGGGGTGCAGAAAACATTTCGATTCGAGTCTTGTTCGAGATAAAAGTTGTACAAAAACAAAACTCACTTAGATCCCGCAGTAGGTAACTCATCGAAATTCTGTGTGACGCAGTCCTTCAGCCGTACCGCTCCGCTACGTAAATGGCCGCCTTGGATTGGATCAGATCGACCATATCTTCCAGAGACCGGTCCCCCGCCAGATACATCTGGCCGGCGGAAACGATGATCTCCTCCAGGTTATGGTCGCTGCTGGTCTGGGCGTATCTGGTCCGCTCCAGCAACTCCCACAGAAGCGTCTGCGCCTCGCTCTCCAGCTTCGCCTCCGCAAGGCGCCGCACCGCCTCCGAGTTGACCGGGAAAAGATACCAGTCATCTCTACGGCCTAGCTCCAGCTGCGTCTCCAGGAGGAGGCGGCTGCGGATATAGGCCCAGGCGCCCTCCTTGTTCTGACTTCCGGCGGGGATGGCCATGCAGTGTCCTCCATCCATGGGCCGGTAGTAGTTGACGCCCCCGTCCCCGTCCGGGTAGCCTACGGGCACGTGGTTCTGTGTCTTTTCCTGCTGTGCTATGTCCAGTACACGGAAAATGGTGACCGTATCAAGGAGAGGACGGTCCGTCAGGTAGTCGCGGCCATCCGGCCGGCCTACGCCCTCCACGGAGTCCGGTCCCATCTCCGGGCACCAGGCCAGCAGCTGGGCAAAGACAGGGTCATCAAAGTGGACCTGGGCGTTCTCCC
>CANQCS010000058.1 GCA_947589745.1 uncultured Oscillospiraceae bacterium | reverse complement strand
TTTGAGTTTGGCGGCCTGGACCCCCAGACTGGGGATCTCAAGATGAGCATTGTGGTTTACATGAACGGCATTGAGCTTCTCACGATTCCCCTGACCCTCCATCTCGGCTAAAAGGAGCGTCTCTTCTTCTCCGGCCACCGCCGCGCCCTCAATTGCGTAGTGGAACGGAGCAGAACGCAGTCCGACACAGGCCGAATACGGAAATCCATCAATTGCGTAGTGGAACGGAGCAACCGGCAGTAAGAATACGGAAAAAATCAACACCGCAGTACCGATGAAAGCTTTCTCTGGGCTCTTCCTACCAGAAAACTGCCCTTAACGTCCCTCCAAACGGCAGGGATTCTTAAGGGGGCGCGAGCCCCCTTAAGCGCACTTTTGGTGACTTTTCCTGCGAGGGAAAAGTCACCGGGGGTCAGCAGGGACCGGAGGTCCCTACCAGGACCCGGTGGGGGCCGGAGGCCCCCACGCAACAGACACCGCCCTGTCCTTTCGGACAGGGCGGCAAAATTTTGATTACTGCTGCAACCTCTCGCGGCTGGTGATCTTGTCGCCGCAGGCGTCGAGGGCGGCGTCGCCGCCCACCACGCAGACGGTGGACGCGCCGCACAGCGCGTCCAGTTCCCGGCTGAACGTTCGCAGCTCCTCCACGGTGGTGTGCAGCACCTCGCTGCGGGCCTGCTGGCGGTCCGCCTGGGTGCGGCCGGAGAAGTACATGGCCGCGGCCATGGTCCCCTCCATCCGGGGCGTCAGCAGCGGGTCCATGTCCCCGATGGTGCTGATGATATACTTGTCCGGCTGTTCCCCGCTGTCGCAGAAGCTCCGCAGAGCCGCCCCCGCGCCGGTGAAGGTGTCCAGGCTCCGGCCGCAGCCGGGGTCCCGGAAGGAGGAGAAGGACACGCTGCCGTCCTCCCCGATCCGCAGATTGGTGCCGTAGGCGCCGCCCTTCACCCTGACCTCGTTCCACAGGTAGTCGTAGGTCAGCAGGTTGGACGCCACCCGGCCCGCGCCGGTGACGGCCTTGCCCAGGGTCGCCAGACTGCCGCACCGGGCGGAGAAGCCGATCTCCGCCGGGATGGCAAAGCCCTCGGCCGCCTTGGCCCTGGGGGCGTAGTCCGCTTTTTCACCCATGGGGCCGGAGGGCAGGTCCGCCAGCACGGACTCCAGCCAGGCCGCGTCCATGCCGCCGGTGAGGCTGGCGGTGACCCGCTCCCGGGTGAAGATCTTCCGGCACAGGGCCGCCAGCTCGCCGCAGAGGACGCCCCCGGTGGGCTCAAAGTCCTTCTCGGCGGCCTGGAGCCAGCGGAGCTGGGCGATGCCGGTGAGGGTCTCGTCCACCGCGCCCTTGGCGGACCAGGACGCCAGCGCCCGCATGGAGGCGGCGGCGTTGCCCCGGTTGATGATCATTTGCTCGCTCATGATGCGGCTCTGCCGCAGGATGTTGTAGACCTGGGCCCCGTCGAAGCGGGTGGTCTGGAGGACTTCTTTAATCAGCTCCCTGGCGTCGGCCTTGCGGTCCTCCAGCATGGCGGCGCTGACCACCACCACGGGCCTGCAGCACTTGGTGCAGCCCGCCTTGGCGTAGGAGGCGGCGGAGGCGGAGAAGCGGCCCAGGCTGCCCTCGATGCGGCTGCGGAGGGCCAGGGCGTCGTAGTGCTCCGTGGCCAGCTGGCCCAGCAGGCGGCCCAGCATGGGCAGCTTCGCCAGCTCCTCCATGGGCAGGTCGGACACGTCGAAGTACAGGTCCAGATAGGTGATGCCGTCGGTGTCCGCGTCCTGGTGCAGGAGGGTGTTTCCGCCAATCTGCCCCACCGTCTGGCGGAGGGCCGGGGCCTCCTCGGGGATGTCGCCCAGGCTGAGGACCGGCAGGGTGGCCAGCTCCTCCGGGGTGTCCTGCCGCTCCTGGCGGGCCCGGAGGGCCTTGAACTCGTCCATGACCTGGGCGATCCTGGCCTCGTCCCAGCCGGCCTTCACCTGGGCCAGGCGCTCCCGCTCGGCCTGCCGCTTCTCCTCGCCCACGGTGGCGGAGGGGACCAGGCACATGCGGGCGGTGTGCTTGCCCTCCAGGAAGACCTCCCGCAGCAGGTCCTCGAACCAGCCCTGGTCGATCTTCTCCCGCAGGGAGCGGAACGTCTCGTCAAAGCACAGGCTCTCGGCGGGGTCGCCGCCGTACAGCCAGGTGTCCATGGTGCTGAGGGCGTACACCAGCCCACGGGGCATCCCGCCGAAGTCCTTCTCCCGGGTGGTGAACTCCTGGCGGTTCAGGATGGCGTGGAGGCGGCTGTGGTCCAGGCCGTTGTCCGCCAGCTCCCGGAGGGTCCTCTCAATCGTTTCCCAGACTTGGTCCTTCTTCTCCAGGCTGGTGTTGCGGATGGACAGCTCGGCCATGGTCTGCTGGACGCCGTCGTTGACGTACAGGGACACGTCCTGGCACAGCCCGGCCTCCAGCAGGGCCTTCTTCAGGGGGGCCTCGTTGGAGCCGGTGAGGGCCTGGGCCAGCACGGAGAGGGCGGTGTTCTTCTCCTTGTCCTCATAGGTGCCGAACACCCAGCACTGGGCCATGAGCACCTTGTCCGTGCCGTCCTCGTCGGGGCCGATCTCGTAGTAGTCGGTCCGCTCCGCCGGGGCCACAGGGGCCTGCATGGGGATGTCGGTGTCCGGGTCGATGCGGTCAAAGGCGGACAGGTAGCTGTCCAGCTTGGCCAGGGCCGCGTCCATGTCCACCGCGCCGTCCAGGACGATGCGGGAGTTGGAGGGGTGGTAGAACCGGCGGTAGCTGGCCTGGTAGTTCTCATAGGTCAGCTCGGTGATGTGGTCCGGGTGGCCGCCGGACTCGTAGCCGTAGCAGTTGTCCGGGAACAGCATCTGAAGGAGGCCGGTGCCCAGCAGGGAGCTGGGGTCGGCGTAGGCGCCCTTCATCTCGTTGAACACCACGCCGTTGCAGGTCAGCTCCCCCTCAGGGCTGTCCAGCTCATAGTGCCAGCCCTCCTGGCGGTAGGCGTGGGGGTCCTTGGCGCAGAGGGGGTGCAGGGTGGCGTCCAGGTACACGTCCATCAGGTTCAGGAAGTCCTGGTCGTTCCGGGAGGAGACCGGGTACACGGTCTTGTCCGGGTAGGTCATGGCGTTGAGGAAGGTCTGGAGGGAGCTCTTCAGCAGCTCCACGAAGGGCTCTTTGACCGGGTACTTCTCCGAGCCGTTGAGAACGGAGTGCTCCAGAATGTGGAACACACCGGTGTCGTCCTGGGGGATGGTCTTGAAGCCGATGCAGAAGGTCTTGTTGTCGTCCGCCCGGTCCAGCCAGACCAGGTCCGCCCCGTTCTTCTCGTACTCCATGCGGTACAGGGTGGCCTTGATCTCCGGCAGCTCCTGGGCATAGCGCAGCACGAAGCCGTGCAGGTCTTGCGGCAGTTTGTGGTCCATATATTCCTCCTATCCGCCTGCCCCTGGGGACAGGCTCATTCCGCTGTCCATTTTACCAGATACATCGGCGGAAATCAACTGATTTTGAGGAATTCGTCCATATCCCGCCCCATTCCGCCCCGGGCCCCGCCAAGCCCATACCATCTCAAGAAAATCTTAAGAATTTTGAAAACGAATCTTAACGGTTTGGAAGGCAAAACCGGTGGACCCGCGACCGGCGCTCTGCTATAATGACAGAGCGGGTGGTAGACCGCCCGCCGGCACAAAAACGACTCTGTACAAATGAGGTGTGGAATATGGAAGGTCAGGCAATGGCGCGGCGGAGAAAGCGGCGGCGGTCCATCCCGCTGGGATTTTTGTTGCTGCTGGTGCTGCCCATCGCGGCGGCGGGAATTCTTCTGATCCAGAGCGGCGCCCTGAGCGGGCTGCACCTGGGGACCACAGACGGCGAGTTCGCCCAGGCGCTGGACGAGCTGCTGGAGAAGAACCCGGAGACGAAGGACTATGTGGCCCACTTTGAGGGCGTGACGCCCGTGCCAGAGAGTGTGGACCTGAGCGGGGAGCTGAGCGGCGGCGGGATTCCGCTGCTGATGCAGTGGGATGAACGGTGGGGCTACTGCCGGTACGGCACGGGGCTGATCGGCTACACGGGCTGCGGGCCCACGTGTCTGTCCATGGTCCTGCTGGGCCTGACGGGGGACGAGACGTACCACCCGGCGTATGTGGCGCAGTTCGCCACGAAGAACGGCTACTGCGTGCCGGGCAACGGCACGTCCTGGTCCCTGTTCTCGGAGGGGGCGGAGGAACTGGGCCTGACGGCCAAGGAGCTTCCCCTGTGGGAGGCCACCATGGCGGAGGAGCTGGCCGCGGGCCACCCCATCATCTGCATCATGGGCAAAGGGGATTTCACCGACGGCGGGCACTACATCGTCCTGACGGGGTATCAGGACGGCGAGTTCGCCGTCCTGGACCCCAACAGAAAAGAAAACTGCCATGGGTGGAGTTATGGGCAGCTGGAGGGGCAGATCAGGAACCTGTGGTCCTACACTGCTGCGTAGGGGGCTCCGCCCCCTACCGGGTCTGGGAGGGGCCTTTCGGCCCCTACTCACCCCGGGGTACTTTTCCCTCGCAGGAAAAGTACCCAAAAGTGCGCTTAAGGGGGCTCGCGCCCCCTTAAGAATCCCTGCCGTTTGGGAAGGGCGTTTGCGGTAGGTTTCCGTGGGAAGTACCCAGAGAAAGCATCCAGCGGGGGTGCTTTCTCTTTTTTTCCGTTGTCTTACTGCCGGTTGCTCCGTTCCACTACGCACAGGACAGATTTCCGTTGACGGCTCGACAAGAAACATCCATCAATTGCGTAGTGGAACGGAGCAACCAGCAGTTGGACAAAGTAAAAACGACCAACGCACTCAATGAGCCCCTGCACCAGCGCTTCCATCTTCTTGGGGACATATTCGGGTAGCCGCAAAATCTCATACACGGGACCCGGCCCGGTTTAGACAAAACCAGCCAAAGGGGGAGCGCAAAACAAATCAAAAAATTTGAAGGGGGTCCAGCCCGTAGGGCTGGCAATTTTTTGGTTACTTTTTGTTTGCACAAAAAGTAACCCAGGGGTGCGCCCCACTGGGGGGCGAATCAGACCCGGCGGGGGCCGGAGGCCCCCTCGCACCTGCATTTTTATTAGATGAATCGTATATTTCCTCTTGCCAACGGCCCCTCCATGGGTTTATAATGCTTAACCGGAAAAAGCCTCCTGTTTCCCCCGGCGGGGGAAACAGAAAAAGAAAGGAGCGTTTGATTTAAAATGGAGATCACGATTACGAAGACGACTGCGCCCCGGCCGAAGCCGGAGGACCCCCGGAAGCTGGGATTCGGTACCGTTTTCACTGACCACATGTTCGTCATGGACTACGACGGGGACCAGGGCTGGCACGACGCCCGCATCATCCCCCTGGAGGACCTGCAGCTCCACCCCGGCGCGGCCGTGTTCCACTACGGCGCCGAGGTGTTCGAGGGCCTGAAGGCCTACCGCACCGCCGGGGGCTCCGTCCAGCTCTTCCGCCCCGCCGACAATATGCAGCGGATGCGGGACAGCGCCGAGCGCATCCAGCTCCCCGACTTCGACGCCGAGTTCATGCTGAAGGCCATGCTCAAGCTGGTGGAGATCGACCAGGACTGGGTCCCCGCCGTGGACGGCGCCTCCCTCTATGTGCGGCCCTTTGAGATCTGCACCGACGTGGACCTGGGCCTCCACACCATCACCCACGCCAAAATGGTCATCATCCTCTCCCCCGTGGGCAGCTACCTGGGCGGCGGCCTCCGGCCCGTCAACATCATGATCGAGGACACCGACGTCCGCGCCGTCCGGGGCGGCACTGGCTACGCCAAGTGCGGCGGCAACTACGCCGCCGCCAACCGCGCCGCCGCCAAGGCCGAGAAGCTGGGCTATGAACAGGTCCTGTGGCTGGACGGCGTCAACCGCCGCTACATCGAGGAAGTGGGCGGCATGAACGTCATGTTCAAAATCGGCGGCAAGGTGGTCACCCCCAAGCTCACCGGCTCCGTCCTCCCCGGCATCACCCGCCGGAGCTGCATCCAGCTGCTCCGCGACAAGGGCGTGGAGGTGGAGGAGCGCCTCATCAGCGTGGACGAGCTGATGGACGCCCTGGCCGCCGGCCAGGTGGAGGAGGCCTGGGGCTGCGGCACCGCCGCCGTCATCTCCCCCATCGGCAGCTTCGCCTACCAGGACAAGCACTACGTGGTCAACAACCGGGAGATCGGCCCCTTGGCCCAGGACCTCTACGATACCCTCACCGGCATCCAGTGGGGCAAGAGCGACGATCCCTATGGGTGGATCGTGAAGGTGCCGAAGAACTGAGCGGATAAAACAGAACCGAAATGCGGAAAGGGCCGCGCCTGTGGGCGCGGCCCCTCTTTTGCGGAGCCCAGCCAAAAAATGGCGGAAATTTCCTTGCAATTAGCAAAACCGCATGATAGGATATGCTATGTAGAAGCTGGGGAAATCAGCTCTATCCCACGGAATAACAGTTCCGGGGTAAATCACAAAACATAAGGAGGAAGAGACATATGAAAAAAAGGCTGTTATCCACCCTGTTGGCGCTGTGTGTGGCGCTGACACTGTTGCCAGGGACGGCGCTGGCGGCGGACAGTGTAGAGTACCCTGTCACCGGCGGTAACATCTATTTTGACAAGGCCACGGGGACAGTGACGGGTTGCTACTGGGAAGTGACGGAGGCGGTAATCCCGTCGGAAATTGAGGGGGTCCCGGTCACGGCCATTGGAAATCGGGCATTTTCTGGCTGTAGCGGCCTCACCGGCGTGGATATCCCCGACAGCGTCACGGCCATCGGGGAGCAGGCGTTTTACGGTTGCAGCGGCCTAACCAGCATGGATATCCCCGACAGTGTCACAACCATCGGGCCGTATGCGTTTTACGATTGTAGTGGCTTCACCAGCGTGGATATCCCCGACAGCGTTACTTTCATCGGCAGTGGTGTGTTTCATGGCTGCAGCGGCCTGACTAGCGTAAGCATCCCCGACAGCGTCACATTCATCGGGGATAGTGCGTTTTCCGGCTGCAACGGCCTGACTAGCGTAAGCATCCCCGACAGTGTCATGGACATCGGGATGTATGCGTTTTCCGATTGTAGTGGCCTCACCAGCGTGGTCATCCCCGACAGCGTCACGAATATCGGCTGGGATGCGTTTTCCGGCTGCACCAGCTTAACCAGTGTAGTCATTCCTGACAGCGTCACAGGCATTGGGTCAAGTGCGTTTTCTGGCTGTAGTAGCCTCACCAGTGTAACTATCCCCGACAGTGTCCCGTATATCGGGAGTAGCGTGTTTTCCGGCTGTAGCAGTCTAACCAGCGTGGTCATCCCCGACGGCATCACAAGCATCGGGAATAATGCGTTTTCCGGTTGCAGAAACCTAACCAGCATGGTCATCCCCAACAGCGTTTGGCAGATATACGATGGTGCGTTTTCCGGCTGCACCAGTTTGTCCAGCATAGTCATCCCGGAAAGGGTCACTTCCATCGAGGATCATGCGTTTTCCGGTTGCACCAGCTTGTCCAGCGTGGTCCTGCCGAAGGCCATCAGAACCATTGGAAATTATACATTTTTCGGATGCACCGCACTGACCGGCATAGTCATTCCGGAGAACGTCACATCTATTGAGGGCTCTGCGTTTTCCGGCTGCAGCGGCCTGACCAACGTGACCATTCCCGCCAGCGTCACAGCCATCCGGAGCAGGGCGTTTTATGGCTGCACGAGTCTGGAGAAGGTATATTATTCCGGCACGCAAGAGCAGTGGAACGCTGTTTCGATCAGCGGCAACAACGAACCGCTGAAGAACGCCGAAGTGATCTTCAACAGCACCGGGCCGGATATCCCGCTTGACGCCTGCAACGTCACCTTTACCGACCAGCAGACCGGCGGCGTGATCGCCGCCCGCACGGTCCAGAAGGGCGGTGTCGTGGGTACCATGCCCGCCGCCCCCACTCACTCCGGCTACACCTTCCAGGGCTGGTACGACGCCAGCGGCAAGGCGGTCACCGCCTCCACCGCGGTCACCGGCGACATGACGGTCTACGCCCGCTACGAGAAGGCGTCCACCGAGCCCTCCGGTCCTTCCGGCCCCACCGAGCCCTCCGGCTCCGCCTTCACCTTCGAGTTTGAGTTCGGCGGCCTGGACCCGCAGACCGGCACCCTCAGCATGAGCATCGTGGTCTACATGAACGGCATTGAGCTGCTCACCATCCCCCTGACCCTCAACCTCGGCTGATCCTGTCTGCCCGGGCGCTGTGCCGCGGGAGGGAACTCCGGGCCGCCGGAAAAACGGATTTTCATACTATTCTCCAATTAGAAGTATGTTACGTTACCGTGTGGGAAATGCAGGTATCGCAGCGCTTTGAGAGCGATGTTAAAGTTCTTTTTGATACTTTTTCTTTCAAGAAAAAGTATCACGCAGCTTCGCCGCGAGGCGATCGAGACACAGCAAGGGGCCGCGCCTGTGGGCGCGGCCCCTTTTTCGGCAATATTCTATTCCGCCTGCCCGCCGCCCGCGCTCAGGGCCGCGCCGATGGCGGTGGCGAAGGGCGCGTTCTCCGGGATGATGAACTTCACCCCGTGGAGCCGGGTGAAGAGGTCGCAGCAGGCCCGGGCCTGGGGCAGCTTGGCCATGAAGCCGGTGAGCACCGCGGTGTCGCAGCCGCAGGCCCGGCAGGCCATCACCGCCGTGGTGCCGATGGACTGGAGGACCATGTTCACCACCCCGGCGGCGAAGTCCCCGGCGGTAGCATCGTCGGAGACGCTGCCGAAGTTGGCGGCGGTGATATCCAGGGGCAGGGACGGGTGGGTGTTGCGGGTGATATCGCCCACGGTCAGGTCCACGTTGCCCACGTCGCCGGAGGCGGCCAGCTTCACGATCTGGTCGTACTGCCGGGTGCCGCAGAGCCGGGAGCACAGCCCCGCCAGGGTGCCGCCCCCCACGCCGGAGCCGCAGAGGTGCCGGACCTCCCTCCCCCGCTCCGCCCAGATGAAGGCGGTGCCGGTGCCCATGCTGACCACCACGCAGCGGTCCAGGCCGCTGAGGGACAGCCCGCCGGCGCCCACGGCGGTGAACTCCTCCACCTTATCCGTGGGGATGCCGAAGATGTCGCTCTCCACGTAGGACGCTCCCACGCCGGTGAGGGCCACCCGGCCCACGTCCCCCAGCTGCAGGCGGTTGGACACCAGGAAGTTCCCCAGCGCGCCGTAGAGGGAGGTGATGGGGTCCTGGGCCTGGACCCGGTGCATGGCGATGGGCGAGCCGCCGGGCCGGAGGCCCACGATCTTGGTGGTGGAGCCGCCGATATCGATTCCCAGAATGATGGACATAAGGCAGAGTCCTCCCTGTCAGCGTGATGGCGCGGGGCGGAACGCCCCTGTCGCCCCATTATCTTATGAGATTGGGAAAGATTTGTCAATTCAAACGTTGCAAATTTCGGAAAAAAGAGATACTATATAGGTACCCGGCCGACACCCTGGGGCCGGCATCACAAAAGAACCGAGGTTTTCTGCCTATGGACCGCAATGAAAAGCTGAACCTGTCCATGCTGTTTGACTTCTATGAGATGACCATGGCCAACGGCTATTTCCGCCAGGGGATGCAGGACCGCATCACATACTTCGACGTATTCTTCCGCCGGGTGCCCGACGGAGGCGGCTTCGCCATCGCCGCCGGCCTGGAGCAGCTGGTGGACTACATCCGGGACCTCCACTTTGACGAGGACGACATCGCCTATCTCCGCAGCAAGAATCTCTTTGAGGAGGACTTCCTGGACTACCTCCGCACCTTCCGCTTCACGGGCGACGTGTGGGCGGTGCCGGAGGGCACGCCGGTGTTTCCGGGCGAGCCCCTGGTGACGGTGCGGGCCCCCGCCGCCCAGGCCCAGCTCATCGAGACCTACGCCCTGCTGGCCATCAACCACCAGAGCCTCATCGCCACCAAGGCCAACCGGGTGGTCCGGGCGGCCCAGGGCCGGACGGTACTGGAATTCGGCTCCCGCCGGGCCCAGGGCGTGGACGGCGCGGTGGTGGGCGCCAGGGCCGCGTACATCGGCGGCGTCCACGGCACAGCCTGCGCGGTCAGCGACGAGATCTACGGCGTTCCCGCCGCGGGGACCATGGCCCACTCCTGGGTGCAGATGTTTGACAGCCAGTACGAGGCCTTCAAGACCTACTGCGAGATCTACCCCAACAACGCCATTCTGCTGGTGGACACCTACAACACCCTGAAGAGCGGCGTGCCCGACGCCATCCGGGCCTTCAACGAGGTGCTGAAGCCCCGGGGCATCACCAAGTGCGGCATCCGCCTGGACTCCGGCGACATCGCCTACCTCTCCAAGGAGGCCCGGAAGATGCTGGACGCCGCCGGGTGGCAGACCTGCACCATCTCCGCGTCCAACTCCCTGGACGAGGAGCTGATCCGGGACCTGCTGCTCCAGGGGGCCAAGCTGGACACCTTCGGCGTGGGCGAGCGGCTCATCACCGCCCGCAGCGAGCCGGTATTCGGCGGGGTGTACAAGCTGGTGGCGGTGGAGGATGCCAACGGCAGCGTCATCCCCAAGATCAAGATCAGCGAGAACGTCAGCAAGATCACCAACCCCCACTACAAGAAGCTGTACCGTTTCTACGGCAACGACACCGGCAAGGCCATCGCAGACTACATGACTGTCTACGACGAAGTCGTAGACGACAGCGGCAAGCTGACCATCTTCGATCCGGACGCCACGTGGAAGAAGAAGGAAGTTTACGACTTCACGGCCAAGGAACTGCAGGTACCCATTTTCAAGAGCGGTGAGCTGGTCTACGACCTGCCCACGCTCCCGGAGATCAGGGACTACTGCAAGGCCCAGGTGGAGACCCTGTGGGAGGAAGTCAAGCGGTTTGACAACCCTCACCGGTACTATGTTGACCTTAGCCAAAAGCTGTGGGATATTAAACACGGGCTACTGGAAAAGAACAGCTGACCTGGGGGTGTGGGGGCCTCCGGCCCCCACCGGGTCTGATGCGCACCCCCAATGGGTGCACCCCTGGCCTACTTTTCCCCCACGGGAAAAGTAGGCAAAAGCGTGCTCAAGAAAACCGAGGTTTTCTTGAGAATCTTTCCTCATTATTTTATTTGTTTTGCGCTCCCCCTGTGGCTGGTTTTGTCTAAACCGCGCCGGGTCCCGTGTATGGGGCGAAGCGGCTACCCTAGTATGTCCCCAAGGAGATCCTGCTGCGGCGCAAGTTTCGCCGCTTGGGGCGGCGAAACCGAACATTGGCTGCGCTGGTCGTTTTGTCCGTTGACCGACTGCTGGTTGCTCCGTTCCACTACGCAACTGAAGGATTTCCGTATACGGCTCAAATCGTACTGCGTTCTGCTCCGTTCCACTACGCAAGGGATAGATTTCCGTATACGACCCGACAAGAAACATCTATCAATTGCGTAGTAGAACGGAGCAACCAGCAGTCGGACTACGGAAAAACAAACCAGCACCCCCGATGAATGCTTTCCCTGGCCCCTAGTTCTACCATCCATTTGTCCTTAACGTTATCCCCAGGGATTCTTAAGGGGCCCCAGCCCCTTAAGCAATTTTTTGGTTACTTTTTGTTTGCACAAAAAGTAACCCAGGGTCAGCAGGGGCCGAAAGGCCCCTCCCAGACCCCCCAGGGGCCGGAGGCCCCTACGTCCGACAGACTTTTAGAAAGGAGGTTTCCGTGAAACACCGTTCTTCCGAAAAGCAAACCACTGAGCGACGCATTTCGGCGTCCCTCCGAATCGCCCTGGCGATTCTGCTGTTGCTGCTGAACATCGGGGCCGTCTTTGCGCTGACCTATCTGCTCCAGACAAGAGCTACCATCTTCTTCGTGGCCCTGGAGATCATCGCCGTCGTCGTGGCGGTGAACATCCAGTCCAGCCCCGTCAGCGCCAGCTACAAGCTGGCCTGGACCCTGCTGGTGGTCACCCTGCCCGGGGCGGGGCTGATTCTCTATCTCCTCTGGGGCGGCAACATCCAGAGCAAACGCCTCGATTTGCTCCCCGTCAAGGCGCCCCCCTGCCGGGACAGCGAACAGCGGCAGTCCGACCTGAACCTGGAGCGGATGAGCGCCGCGATGCCCAACTGGCGGCGGGCCGCCCGGATGCTGGACCGGCGGCACTTCCTCCTCTACAAGGACACCGCCGTCACCTATTTTCCCACCGGCAAGGACTACTTCCGGGACGTGCTGGCGCGGCTGCGGAAGGCCGAGCGGTTCATCTTCCTGGAGTACTTCATCCTGGCCGAGGGCAAGCTGTGGGACGAGCTGCTGCGGGTCCTCATCGACCGGGCCCACGCCGGGGTGGAAATCAAGATCATCTTCGACGACTTCGGCAACATCACCCGGATGCGGCGGGAGACCATCGCCGCCATGCGGGAGGCGGGCATGGAGGTCCACATCTTCAACCCCGTCCACCGCTACGTCAACCGGCTCTACTTCAACTACCGGGACCACCGGAAGATCCTCGTCATCGACGGACAGTACGCCTACACCGGCGGCGTCAACGTGGGGGACGAGTACGTGGATGTGATCCGCCGCTTCGGGGAGTGGAAGGACACCGGCGTGCTCCTGGACGGCCCCGGCGCCTGGGGCCTCACCAGCCAGTTCCTCCACATGTGGGAGATGCTGGGCAGCCGCTTCCCCAACGAGGACGACTACTACCGCCCCGGCGAGGAGCGCCGGGCCGCCGGCTGGTGCCAGCCCTTCTCTGACGGGCCTATCAACAACCCCGACAACCCGGCGGAGGACATGTTCCTCCAGTGCATCACCAACGCCCACGACTACATCTGGATCACCACCCCCTACCTGGCGGTGGAGGACAGCATCCTCCAGGCCCTCTGCATGGCCTCCGACAGCGGCGTGGACGTGCGGCTGCTGCTGCCGGGCATCCCCGACAAGCGCTACACCTTCATCGTGGCCCGCTCCCACTACCAGCGGCTCCTCCAGCACGGCATCAAGCTCTATGAGTTCACCCCCGGCTTCCTCCACGCCAAGAGCTTCGTGGCCGACGGCGAGGCCGGCATGGTGGGCACCATCAACATGGACTACCGCTCCTTCCAGCTCCACTACGAGTGCGGCGTCATGCTCTACGGCGCCCCGGCCCTCCGGGACCTGAAGCGGGACATGGAGGAGATCATGGCCCGCAGCACCCCCGTAGACCCGGAGCGCTGGAAGCAGCGCCCCTGGACCGAGCGGGTCAAGGAGAAAGTCCTCCGTATTTTTTCCATTTGGATGTAAAGGATGGCTATGGACAACCATCACACCTTTCCTAATTTGATTCTGACTTTCCGCACCCAGGGCGCGGCGGGGACCGGGTACCTGCCGCTGGAGGCCGGACCACTCCGGGCCGAAATTACCTGCCGGGAGGGGTCCGGGACCCTGGATAGCCCCTGGCTGGCGGAGGCCGCCCTGACCAACACCGGGCCGGTCCCCTGGCGGGGCGTGGTGCAGATCGAGCTGCCGGTCCCCGGCGGGGAGCCCCAGTTCTTCCTCCCCGGCGTCCTCTACGGGCGGAACCGGGGGGAGGCCCCGCTGCGGGTGGACACCGCCTTTCCCCGGCTGCGGCGGGGGGAGGCCGTCTTTCCCGCCGCGCCCCGGTGGATGTTCCGCGCCGACCGGCTGACCCACCCGGCGGCCTTCGCCCTGGGCGGCGGGCGGCTGGTGGGGCTCTGCGCCGGGCCCTATTTCCTGGGAAACGGCGGCGGCCGGGTCCAGTGGTCCCCCGGTGTGACCGGGGAATTTGACCAGTACGCCGGGTTCACCTGCTCCCTGGAGCCGGGGAGGGTTGGCTACACCCTGGGCTATGAGAACGCCCCCTGGCTCTTCGTCCAGTCCCACAAGGTCCTGGACCGGGCGGAGCTGGGGGAGAACTGCTTCCGCCTGAACGCCGGGGAGCGGGTGACCGTCCAGCTCCGGCTCTACGACCTCCCCGCCCAGGGGGAGCGGGACGTGTACCGGGCGGTGGAGGCGGTCTACCGCCTGTACCACCAGCCGCCCCGGAAAGTGGGCGGCGTCCGGGAGGCGGTGCGGGACATCGCCTCCGCCGTGTCCGAGGACGCCTGGCTGGAGGAGGAGCGGAGCTGGTCCGGCTTTGTCTTCCCCCTGCCGGACGGGGGCCGGGAGTACCGGCGGCTGTACTCCCTCTCCTGGACCAACGGGCTCACCGTGTCGGTCCCCATGCTGCTGGCACCCCTGCGGCTGGGGGACCGGGAGATGCGGCGGCGGGCCCTGTCCGCCATCGGGTATGTGGTCGAAAAATCCATTAACCCCGCCAATGGCCTCCCCTTCTGCGCCTATCAGAACGGCGTGTGGAGCAACCGGGGCTGGTGGTTCGACGGGATGCGGACCCCCGGCCACAGCGGGTACCTGATCGGGCAGGCCGTCTATGAGCTGCTGAAAGCCTATGAGGCCGAGCGGGCGGCGGGGACGGACCACCCGGACTGGCTGGCCTGGGCGGGCTCCGTCCTCCGGCGGACGGAGCGCACCCGCAACGGCGACGGCGAGTACCCCTTCGTCCTCTCCGAGGCCACCGGCGCGGGGCTGGAGTACGACTCCCTGGGTGGCTGCTGGTGTCTGGCCGCGGCGGCCTATTACTGCGTCCTCACCGGGGAGCGGTCGTGGCTGCCGGGACTGACCGGCAGCGAGGCCCACTATCACCGGACCTACGTGGCAAAGGCCCAGTGCTGGGGCGGGCCCCTGGACACCGACAAGGCGGTGGATTCCGAGGGCATCCTGGCCTATCTGCGCGCCGCCCGCCGCCTCCACCAGCTCACCGGGGAGGACGTGTATCTGGACCACCTGCGGGACGGCCTCTGCTATGAGTTCACATTTAAATTTTGCTACAACTCCCCCATCAAAGTGCCGCCCCTCAGCACGATCGGCTGGTCCAGCTGCGGGGGCAGCGTCACCTCCGTGGCCAACCCCCACATCCACCCCATGTCCGCCACGGTGGTGGACGAGATGCTCTACTACCTGGACCGCCGCCCGGACCCCTATGTCCGCGCCCGGTGCGAGGACACGGTCCTCTGGTGCTGCCAGACCTACAACCGGTTCGACGGCGAGTACGGCTACGGCAGAACGGGCTGGATGTCGGAGCGCTTCTGCCACTGCGAGGGCCTGCTGGTCCAGCGGTGGCCCGACGGCTCCCCGGCCAGCACTTGGTTCGCGCTGATGCCCTGGGCCTGCGGCAGCGTGCTGGAGGGGCTGTGCGGGGACTGCTGGGACAGGGCGGGGACACCGCCGGAAGGAGATACCACATGACAGGACGCATTCACATCTACTGCGGCGACGGCAAGGGCAAGACCTCCGCCGCCATGGGCCTGGCCCTCCGGGCCGCCGGCAGCGGCATGGAGGTGCTGGTGCTGCAATTCCTCAAGGACGGCTCCAGCTCCGAGTTCCGGTCCCTGGCCCATGTGCCGGGAATCAAGGTGGTCCGGCACACCCGGTCCTTCGGCTTCACCTGGACCATGACCCAGGAGCAGAAGGCCGAGGCCAGGGACTACTACACCGGCCTCCTGGAGAGCGCCTTCGGGCAGGCCCCGGAAAATGGCCTGCTGGTGCTGGACGAGGCCCTGGGGGCCCGGTCCGCCGGGGTGCTGGACGAGGACCGGCTGCTGGCCCTGCTGCGGGGCAAGCCCGCCGGGCTGGAGGTGGTCCTGACGGGCCGGGGGCCCACCCAGGCTCTGCTGGACGCGGCGGACTACGTGACCGAGATGAAGAAGGTCAAGCACCCCTTCGACCAGGGCGTCCGCGCCCGGAGGGGGATCGAATACTGATACTTTTTGTTGAAAGAAAGCATCAAATAGAACTTCTCAGCGTGCCAAAAGCCTCGCAGAGTTTCGCGCCCGCAGGCGCGAAATAAAGTAAAATCGGTTTTTTCCGGCGGCGTGTACGTCGGAAAAAACTCCTTGCGCGGAGCGTGCGTCGAACTTGTGCGCCTTTGGCGCACAAGTGAGGCGCGAAGCGCAGCGAAACCCCTTGTCGGGAAAGGCCGCAGGCCTTTTTCGACAAAATTAAAAAAAGGAGAACTCCCCATGCGTGCATACGAGCGCCTGCTCAACTACGTGACCGTCCACACCCAATCCGCCGAGGGCACCGGCTCCAGCCCCAGCACCCGCCGCCAGTGGACTCTGGCCCGGATGCTGGAGGAGGAGCTGGCCGGGCTGGGCATGAAACAGGTCCAGGTCAGCCCCTACTGCGTGGTCACCGCCGTCCTGCCCGCCACTGCGGGCTGCGAGGACGTGCCCGCCCTGGGCTTCATCGCCCACATGGACACCTCCCCGGCCTTCTCCGGGGAGCACGTCCGCCCGGTCCTCCACTTCCACTACGACGGCGGAGACGTGGCCCTGCCCAAGGAGGGCCGGACCCTGCTGGTGTCCGACTTCCCGTTCCTGAAGAACTGGAAGGGCCGCACCCTCATCACCGCCGACGGCTCCACCCTGCTGGGGGCCGACGACAAGGCGGGCATCGCCGAGATCATGACCCTCTGCGAGGAGCTGATCGCCTCCGGCGCGCCCCACGGCAAGATCTGCGTGGGCTTCACCCCGGACGAGGAGATCGGCGAGGGGCCGGACCACTTCGACGTGGCGGCTTTCGGGGCCCAGTTCGGCTACACCCTGGACGGCGACATCGAGGGCGGCATCGAGTACGAGAACTTCAACGCCGCCGGGGCCCGGGTGGAGATCACCGGCGTGTCCGTCCACCCCGGCTCCGCCAAGGACACCATGGAGAACGCGGTGCTCATCGGCATGGAGCTGAACGCCAAGCTGCCGCCGGAGGCGGTGCCCGCCCGGACCGAGGGCTATCATGGCTTCTTCCACCTGGACGAGTTCACCGGCACCACCGCCGCCGCCCGGATGGCCTACATCATCCGGGACCACGACATGGCCAAATTCCAGGAGAAGAAGGCCCTGCTGGAGCAGGCCGTGGCGGAGACCCAGGCCGCTCACCCCAAGGCCAAAGTGGTCCTCCACATGCGGGACAGCTACTACAACATGGCGGGCCAGCTGAAGGACTGTATGCACCTCATCGAGAACGCCAAAAAGGCGGCGGAGCTGGCGGAGGTGCCGCCGGTGGTGGAGCCCATCCGGGGCGGCACCGACGGGGCCAGGCTCAGCTTCATGGGCCTCCCCTGCCCCAACCTGGGCACCGGCGGCATGAACTTCCACGGCCCCTATGAGTGCATCACCGTGGAGGGCATGGACGCCGTGGTGAAGATCCTCCACAACATCGTCGCGCTTTACGCCAACCAATAAAGGAAGGAGTACATACCATGCAGGAGCTGGAGAAGCAATTCCACATCCACTGCGTCCCCGGCGACGTGGGGCGGTACTGCATCCTGCCCGGCGACCCGGGCCGGTGCGCGTCCATCGCCGCCCTCTTTGACGACGCGAAATTTGTCAGCCGGAACCGGGAGTTCACCGTCTACACCGGCACCCTCCTGGGGGAGAAGGTCTCCGTCTGTTCCACCGGCATCGGCGGCCCCTCCGCCGCCATCGCCATGGAGGAGCTGGCCGCCATCGGCGCGGACACCTTCGTCCGGGTGGGCACCTGCGGCGGCATCGACCTGGACGTGCGCTCCGGGGATATCGTGGTGGCCACCGGGGCCATCCGCTACGAGCACACCAGCTGTGAGTACGCCCCCATCGAGTTCCCCGCCGTGCCGGACTTCGGCGTGGCGTCCGCCCTGGCGGAGGCGGCGCAGAGGCTGGGCAAGCGCTGCCACATGGGCGTGGTCCAGTGCAAGGACAGCTTCTACGGCCAGCACAGCCCCGGCCGGATGCCGGTGAGCTATGAGCTGCTGGAGAAGTGGGAGGCCTGGAAGCGGCTGGGCGTGAAAGCCAGCGAGATGGAGTCCGCCGCCCTGTTCGTGGTGGCGTCGGCGCTCCATGTCCGCTGCGGCAGCTGCTTCCACGTCATCTGGAACCAGGAGCGGGAGGCCGCCGGCCTGGACCAGGACATGAGCGAGGACACGTCCTCCGCCGTGCAGGTGGGCGTGGAGGCGCTGAAGCTCCTGATCCAGCGGGACCGCGCTGCGAAGTGACCGCTCCCCGATGATCAAAAGAGCACCCCCGGCTGTCCCAGGCGGACAGCCGGGGGCTTTGTTTTTGGGAAAAACCGGAAACCCGGTCTTGACAAACTAACGGCGTTAGCATATAATGCTAACGATGTTAGTTTTAAGGAGGGGGAGCCTATGCCGCGGCAAGGACTGAACCGGCAGAGCATTGTCAGCGCCGCCATCCGGCTGATCGAGACGGAGGGGCTGCACCGCTTCTCCCTGCGGGAGCTGGCCAGGACGCTGCACATCAAGACGGCCTCGCTGTACAACCACATCGGGAGCGCGGACGAGCTCCACACCGAGATCGGCTACTACGCCATCGCCCGGATGAAGGAGGTCCAGCTGGCGGCCATCCAGGGGAAGACGGGGGACGAGGCGGTGGAGGCCCTGGCGGATGCCTACTACCGCTTCGGGAAGGAGCGGCCGGAGCTGTACAAGGTGATCCTGTCCCTGCCGATGGTGAAGAACGACGCGATCCACAAGGCGGGCTTTGACATCGTGGAGCCCATCATGGCGGCGATGGCCGGTTACCACCTCACCGAGGAGCAGATGATGCACCTCCAGCGGGTCCTCCGCAGCATCATGCACGGCTTCCTCTCCCAGGAGGAGGCGGGCTGTTTCCGGCAATTCCCGGTGGAGGTGTCGGACAGCTACCGGATGGCGGTCCGGGGATTTCTCCTGCTGCTCCACAGCTTTGGAAATGAGGCGAGCACATGAAAACAGACAATACGGAGCTCTTCGAGCGCACGCCGGTCACCCGGGCGGTGCTGGCCCTGGTGGTGCCCACGGTCATCAGCCAGCTGATCACGGTGGTCTACAACATGGCGGACACCTTCTTTATCGGCCAGCTGGGGGACCCTGACCAGGTGGCGGCGGCGTCCCTGTCCCTGCCGCTGTTCCTGCTGACCACGGGCATGGCCAACCTGTTCGGCATCGGCGGGGCCAGCCTGGTGTCCCGGAGCCTGGGGGCGGGCGACACGGACAAGGTGCGGAGGACCTCGGCCTTCTGCGTCTGGACCGCGGCCGCCGGGGCGCTGCTGTACGGCCTGGTGATCCTGCTCTTCCGGGACGCCATCCTGCCCCTGGTGGGCGCCAATGAGGACACCTTCGGCTATTGCAGCAGCTATCTGTTCTGGACCCTGACGGTGGGGGCGGTGCCCACGGTGCTGAACGCCGCCCTGGCCCACCTGGTCCGGGCGGAGGGCTGGTCCGGCCAGGCCAGCTTCGGCGTGGCCCTGGGCGGCGGGCTGAACATCGTGCTGGACCCGGTGTTCATCTTCGGCTTCCGCCTGGAGATCGCCGGGGCGGCCATCGCCACCATGCTGTCCAACCTGATCGCCCTGCTGTACTTCCTGGTGCTGATCCTGGGGAAGCGGGGGCGGTTCCACCTGACCCTGGACCCCCGCTGCTGGTCCGCCTCCGGCGGCATCGCCAGGGAGGTGCTGCTGGTGGGGCTGCCCAGCAGCATTATGAACCTGATGGGCATTTTCTCCAATATCACCCTGAATAAGCTGCTGGCCTCCTACTGCAACGAGGCGGTGGCGGGCATCGGCATCGCCAAGAAGATCGACATGCTGGCCTTTGCCATCGCCAACGGCCTGTCCCAGGGCGTGATCCCGCTGATCGGCTACAACTACGCCGCCAAGAACATCCGCCGGATGCGGGGCGCCATCAAGGTGACGCTGCTGCTGAGCCTGGCGGTGACCACGGTGGGGGCGGTGCTGCTCTTCACCTGCGCGGGGCCCCTGGTGCGGGCCTTCATCAACGACGCCGAGACCGTCCGCTACGGCAGCATGTTCCAGCGGATCATCTGCATCACCGGCCCCTGCACCGCCATCACCACGGTCATCATCTCCATCTTCCAGTCCGTGGGCCAGAAAGGCAAGCCGCTGGTGCTGTCCATGCTGCGGAAGGGCGGGCTGGACGTGCCGTTCATGTTCCTGCTGGACGCGCTGGCGGGGGTGAACGCCATCGCCTGGGCCACGCCCATCGCCGACTGCGGGGCCATGCTGGCGGGGGTGCTCCTGTTCATCCCGTTGTGGAAGCGGCTGGGGCAACAGATGTAGCGCCCGAAACAACAACCCCCGGGAGCCGTTGCTGGCAACGGCTCCCGGGGGTTCAACCGCACAATGGGAGCATCCACCGAAAAAGGGGGGCCCCCGCTGCGGCCCAACGCAGTGGGCGCAGTGGGGAAAGGAGGAGCAATGGAGCGATACGCAGTTTTCAGGCGGCCCCCATAGGGGACCGCCTGGAAACGGAGCGAGCGGAATTTGCTCCGACGTGGTGCAGTTGAGCAATCCAAATCCGAACCGGTTTTCTGTGTTGCAAGAGTAGCGTTAAGGTCGGCAAAAGTAATAGTTGTTGTACCTTCCTTGTAGTTGAACGTAATCACCATTTTGTCGTCGTACAGGAAGATCGCGTTGATGAACGTGTCGACCAGCATCTTGCGGTGGGACTTCTGCCGCACGTCCAGCTTGCGGAAGCGGTGGAGCCAAAATGTCATGAATTCGGCACTGACCTTGGGCTTCGCCAATTTCTCGCAGGCGATATGAGTTTCTAATTCCTCTTTTGTTTTCTCCAATTCCTCCAACCGTCCCTTGGTGGATTTGGTGAGGATGCCCTG
>CANQCS010000057.1 GCA_947589745.1 uncultured Oscillospiraceae bacterium | reverse complement strand
GTCAATTTTTGCTACTCTCGACATTTTTATCACCTCAATCATATTATATCATGTTGTGGGCGGTTTGTACACACCCTCGTCGCTCGCCGTCGCAAGCAGCTTTCGCCTGGTTTCCAGCGCGGCAATCTTCCGGTTTGTCATTTTCTTTTCCACGACATCATCTCCTTTGTGCGATTTCATTATAGCACATTCACTGAATAAAAGCCAATGACTTTTATTCATTTTTCTGCCGGGTATATCAAATTCGGTATATCATAATATCTATTATAAAATCTAATATTAAATATCATCATATCTTAGATTATTCTCACTGCATATTTGACGCAAGGGGAAGAACGGCAGTCGTCCTTCCCCTCGGGGCCCCGAAGTTTTACATAGATGTTTGTTCGCCGTAAGGTTTTATTTCACTTTTTGTAACGGCGTTTCGTCATCGTCATCTTTGTCATTGCTCGTGAGTGTTATAGGTGGGATATTCGGCGACAAAGGCGTGATCATCTGCGAAAACTGCACCTGATTGAACACTGACTGCATACGCTTCATCTCCTCGATCTTATGGTCTGTCAAGACATGAGCATATGTGTCGAGAGTGAACGACACGGACGAGTGACCGAGTATCATCGAAAGCGTCTTGGTGTCCATTCCCTGTTCCAAAGCCCTTGAAGCAAATGTGTGCCTCAGAGCATGAAAAGTAAAGTGCGGAAGCCCTGCCGATTTGAGAATGGCGTCGTAGTAATCCTTGAACGTCCGCGGTTCGACATATCCTCCATACGGATTAGTAACCAAAATTCCGCTGTCATAATAGCAGCCTGCGTTCATGATTGCGTCCTGCTTCTGAACCTCTCGCCATTGTAGCAGCTCTGCCTGAACGTTCGGAAGGAGCGGAACAGACCTATATGAGTTTTCTGACTTCGGCGACTGAATGACGATCTCGGTTGTGGCTTCATTTGGATTCGTCGGGCGATTGACCTTGTTCAGGCGGTTCAACGTCCTGCGGACATACAGAAGCCCTCCCGCAAAATCTACGTCCTGCCACATCAGCCCCAGAAGCTCGCCGAGGCGAAGTCCCGTGAGCAGCACCAGTCTGACGAACACTCCGTAGCGGTGTGCATAGCTCGCATTCATCAGCGCGAACTGCTCGTCGCGTGTGAGGATCACTATCTGCGTTTTCTCGCCTCTCGGAATCGCAACCGTTTCGGTCGGGTTGAATGTGATGTAGCCCTCAGCGACGGCATAGGACAGCGATTTTTATCAAAAAAGCCCGCGACAAGACAATTTTTGGAAAATCCGCAAAGCCTTTGTTTAAGCGTGTCTGAGGCACATTTTACGTCTGAAAAATCTTGTTGCGGAACTTGTCGCTAATATAACCCCCCCCCGCGCGCGACATATACCACCCTGCAATGCCACAGCGTCAGTCCTCTCGCTGACAAACCACTCTTTTTCTGGTCGATAGAAAACGATTGTGAGCAGTTTTCTGATGACAGTCATCGCCTTTTCAATTATTGACTTATTATCATCACACTTTCATTTCCTTCACTCGCCGGTAGAACGTCCTCGGCTTCAGGTTCAGCCGCTTCATCGCCTCGACTGCTGTTATCCCTCCCTCTTTTTCCAATGGCCGAGCTTAGGGAGCTGCGCTTCAAAAAACTCTCTTGCCTGATCGGGCGGGAAGCTTTCGTTCGACAAATGCCCGACCAGAAAATCCGTCAGCTCCTCGGCGCTCTTATAGACAAATTCGCCGTCGGTGTAGCACCACTTGCAGTAATCCTCGTTAAAATCTCCGCCCGGCTCGCGGCTTATCTGCCCATCGTCGTCAAGCGGCATTCCGCAGCACTGACAGATGAGTTTTCTGGGAGAGCCTAAAAGCGTGTTGACCGAAACATTAAAAAACTTGGATAAATGCTTCAGCGTGTCGGTAGTAGGCACCGTGTCGCCGTTTTCCCACCTGCTGACCGCCTGACGAGTTACAAAAAGCCGTAAGGCAAGTTCTTCCTGCGACAAACCGGCTTTAGTTAGTAAGTCGCGTATTATGTCCTTTGTTGTGTTCATAAAATCACCTCGGTGGCATTATACCATAATCTGCAATGAATGACAAGCAACACGCTGTTGCGGTGATTAATCGGATTTATTCGCAATAGTAGGTATCCTTTTAAGATATTCAAAGTATTGCTTCTCGGCGGGATCCATTTTGACCGAGTTGATTTTTGAGCTTGCTTTAGCCAACGTCCACCACATAGTAGAGGCGTAAATGTAGAACCCCCACCCTTTACACTCTACCGTTCTGCAAATGAAAAGCGACCCCGAAGGATCGCTTTTTCATTTACCCTTTTTCTGCAAGCCTCCTTGTCCGCTCGGTGCAGGCTTTAAACCTCGGCTCGCTCCTTATCGGGTCGAACCATGTCCAGCTCTTTTCATCGGTGAGAGCGTTAAGTACGCTGCGGGCATCGAACGGATATGTCCAGCAGCCGTCCGGCCCAGTGTGGAAGTGGAAGCTTTTGCCCCGGTCGAATTCGGTGACGGCTTTGCTCCAGCTTAAATCGGGCAGGAAGCGCGAGCTTTTGATTTTTGCTCCTTCGGGGAGCATTTCGGCCGCCTCGACCAGCCCTACGACGTCTTCAAGAACGGTAAGGGCCTCCTCGGTCTCCCCGAGCATTGCCTCTCGGCAGGAAAGCCTCAGCCCGTGCCAGACCTTCTCGAAAATCCAGCAATCCGGCTTGCCGTCGCAGCTCACGGGGTGCTCCGAAGTGGGCATCTCGTCCTCAAACGTGTGAATGATCCCGAGGCAGGTTATAATGCGCTCTGCGGATTCTTTGATGTCGCCGTAGTCGTCCATGCTCCTGAAGCGCTGCCAAGACACCGCGTCTCTCAGGGTGTTATACAGAATCTTCTGGCGCAGCGGCTCGAATTTTACCGCGTCTCCGCGTGTAAGATATCTCTCAAAGAGCAGCGCGTTGCGGCTTGTGTCGCAGGAGGTGGAGTATCTGTCAAGGAAGTTCGATATCCTGCCGTCCTCCTCAATTTGAGAAAAGCCGAGAATCACGTCGTAATTTTTGGGATCTTTCGCTAAGATCGTCTCCGCCAAAAGCCTATATTCCGATAGGATCGGCTCCTGCATCTCAACCTCGCCAAGCGATGTGAAAAGTGCTGCCGCTGCTTCGGTGCCCGAAAAATCGCGGCGCAGGCTCTTTACGATTTCCGCCAATCTGGCGCGCAGCTCGGCCTTTTTTTGAGCGTCAGCAGCCGGATATTCGCTGTTATTGATGTCCGCATACCGCATGACGAGCGCTTCGGCCTGCCTGTTTTTCTCGGCCTCGGGCACTCCCAAAAGCTCGTCGGTCGAGACGGAAAAGAACTCCGCAATAGCGGGGATAAGCTCTAAATCCGGGTAGGTGCTGCCGTTTTCCCAGCGGCTGACCGCCTGAAACGACACCGCAAGGGCGTCGGCAAGCTGCTCCTGGGTCATATCCCTGTCCCTGCGCAGCCTGCGAATGTTTTCGCCTAATGAAAGCTTCATAATAATTCTCCTTAAAGTTATTGCCTTTTTGCAAACAGGCCCTGTCGACGCTTTAAGTATAACTTTTCCGCGCCAATGGGTCAATAACTTATTTTGCGAGAATTATTCAAATATAGTGAGAATTTTGGAGCGGAGAATTGCTTAGAGTGACTTAACGCAGTAACAACAGATGTGGGTTGTGGTTGATTGGGTGGGTGCGTTTGGTTTCATAGTAATACCTCCATGTAGATTTTTTATGTTCCGGGGTGCGTCGCCCCGTGCTACAAAGAGATATTATACAGATGAAAAAATACAAAAAAGCGGCTCAGGAGCTATCTTGCTCCTGAGCCTTCGCTGTTCTGCCAGCTTCTCAGAAATGATATGACCGCCTCTTTGGGTACCTTCCAACTTTTTCCGAGACGGATTGATGAGATAGTTCCATCTCTCAAAAGCTCATAGGCGCGGTTCTTTCCGACATGTAAGACCTCCTGAATATCCTGCACAGTCATTAAATCTTCATATTGTTCGAGCATAGTTTTAATGCCTCCCAGCTTATTTTTTAATAATATGTTATCTTCGATTCGATAATTAAATTCATCGTGTTTTTTGCCGAAAATAATCGGGTTTTGCGAAGTAAAAAGATAACATACGAATAAAAAATATATAAAGTGAGGTGGCATTATAATGCATGAATCCGAAACCATAACAAGAGATATGATAATAGAATTCCGAAAAAGTGTTCCCGAAAAGCAGTCTGCCATATGGACGAAAGACGAAAAAGAAAAAGTCGTCACGATGTATGAAGAAGGTTACACCATAACCGAGATTGCAATGCGGCTCGGGCATAGCGAATCTGCTACGCAGAAGCAGCTTGATAATCTGGACGCCTGCAATGCCAGCAAGAGGTATAGAGGCGAGAACAAAGTGAAGTGCAGATGTGAGGAGTGTGACCTATATAAACTGGGAATGTGCGACGGCGGCAAATATTGCAAAAAAGAAACCCCTGCCGAGTAAGCAGGGGTTAGCCCTCAGCAGGGCAGAACGGTCAGCTGTCCGTCAATGCTGACAAGCATTTCGGGAACGGAGAACAGGTCGGAGAAGTGGGCGACAAGCTCTGGCGACAGCGAAGCAAAGTTCTCTTCACCGAGACCGGTAATGAGAAACGTACCTGCGATATAGTCGTAGATTTTGCCGTCCTCATCTCGCAACGCACGGTTGAAGGGCTTGTTCTTTAGCTTTGATTCTTCGTCGCAGATCAGAGCCACGGGCTCATTCCAGGGGTAGACGGCTTGAATATAACCTTCGACTTCGTGCTGAAGTGATTTGAGGGCGTTCTCGATTTCTTTGACATAGGGTTTCTTGCTGGGCTCGACTACTAAAATAGTGATTTTAGACATAATCTTTCTCCTTAAATAAAAATCGCCTGCGTGAAGCAGGCGGAGTATTACTCATATAGATATTATACAGTTTATATTCTGTAATTTGACAAAGAAAAGCGACCGCATTTTGAGGGCTGAACTTAGGGGTTTACGGAAACGAATGAAGCCCGAGGCTGTTGTCTCGGGCTTTGATTTTAAAGTATCATTGTTCCCTCCTGGTCGAATCCCTTTTCGATGCCGAGCTTTTCAACCTTTCTCTCCCAATGCTTGCCGAGGTAATAGAGCCTGACCGAATCGCTGCCGGTATCCATAACCTTAGAGATCGCCGCCTTTAGAGCAGTTACCTGAGCGGGGTCGACTATCATTTCAAATACCGAATTCTGGACCCTGACGCCGTATTTTTCGCATATTTTAGCGACTTTTCTGAGCCTCGACGCACCTTTTTCTGATGTGATATCTACGTCGTATGTCACTAAAAGCATCATTTTGCTACCTCCATATTAACGGCGGATATCTGTTCAAATCGCCGCGCAGATGGCGCGCCAAAAGCATCGCCTGACAGTAAGGTATCAGCCCGATGGGTATTTTTTCCTTGAGAAACGGGTGAATTATTTCCTCTTTTTTTCGCTTCTGCCATTTATCGATGACGGTCCTGCGCGCGCCGTCGCCAAGTTTTATTTCCCCGCTTTCGGTGATAAAGTCGCCCGGCTGTATCTCCCTGAGATTTATCAGCGATATAACAAACCTGTCGCAGAGCGGGGCTCTGAGCTCCTCCATTATATCGAGCGCGAGCGACTCCCTGCCGGGTCGGAGAGCGTGGAGATACCCTGCCGCTGGATCGAGCCCGACGGATTCGAGCGCCGAACATACATCGTTTTTCAGGAGCATATACACAAACGACAAAAGCGCGTTTACCCTGTTTTCGGGCGGGCGTCTGCTACGCTTTTCAAACTTTAGGCTGCCGTCGCCGGTCTTGAGCATATCGTCGAAGACGTCGAAATATATGCTCGCCGCCGAGCCCTCTATTCCGCGCATGCTGTCAATGCCTTCCGATTTCAAGAGAAGCCCGAAGCTTTCGGAGAGCATATTTGCCGCACGCCTTAAAGCCTGCGAGGAAGGCTCGGAATTATCCCTTGCGCTTTTTAACAGGACGTTTCTTGAATTGGCGAATTTTCCGCAGAGAATGTTTCTGACTATTTCCGCCGACTCCGGAGCACCTATTATTTCGTACTGCTTCTTTCTCAGAAGCACGTTTCCGTTCACCCCGCCGTATATCCTGCCGAGGAACCTGCCGCTGTCGGAATGGAATGACAGAGATATTCCATGCTCGCCGCAAAAGCCGATGAAAGGTGTGGTCACGGTGGTGTTCTTTAAGCATATTATCGACTCTACCGTGTGAGCAGGTATCCTCACCTTCTCAGTTCCTCCGACCTTGACGGCGATAGTTTCGTTTTGACAGTAAAGATAGCTGTCTTCGGTCATTATATAGAGCACGTTCCCAAGCTTTTTCATTCCGTTTCCTCCCGAAAAGATGAGTATATCTTTTTCATATATTCGTCCGCCGAGCCGCTTAAATCGGGCAGGCATATATCCCTAAGCGAGCATTTTAAGCATTTGGCGGAGCTTTCCGCTTTCGGGACCTCCCCCGATTCCGACATTTCGGAGAGCTTTTCCGCCGCTTTTTCCGCAAGAGCTCTCTGCTCGTCGGTGAAAACAACTTCCTTTCGGCGGTGAGAGCCGATGTAAAACAGGGCTCCCCTTTCGATACGGCAATTATACATCTCCTCGAGGCATAAAGCCTGAGCGCAGAGCTGAAGCTCATATTCGGCGCTGCTGCGGAGGTTCCCGTGTTTATATTCTATCGGAAAAAGGATATATTTCTTTTCGTCAAGAAACGGGAAAACGCTGCCCTCGGGGTCGGGATAAGCTTCGGTCATATCGCATCTGCCGAACAGATTCAGCCTTTGCGACTTCACCGGCATATCCGACATATAAACAGCTCCGCGCCGCCGCTCCTCGCCCTGAATGTGGACCTTTTCGTGCTCGATCCTTCCCGCAGCGGTATACTCGTTTTCTTTCCACTGCCGCTCGACAAGCAACAGCCCCGCCCGCCTTTTGCAAAAATAATACTGTGAAATATAAGACAGCGGTATCAGTCGATCATCTTCCATTTATAATTCGCTCCTTCGTAAATCAAAGCGCCGCAGAGGTGCCTGTTTCTTTGGTCTTCTTATCCCGAATCAGCGCAGCAGCTTCCTCGACGGTCGCCGCCTTGGCTTCAACGAGCTGGGCAAGCGCCTCAAGAAAAGCGTCGAATTCGGCGTTGGTCATTCCTTCGTCCATTTGCTCACTTCCTTTCGGTATTTTCGTTCTTGCAGATGACAACGGCTTAGGATTATGCCGCTGTAGAGACGGTCTGCCGCAGCCATCCATAAAATTCACAACGCCCCAGTTTCAACTCATGCCCCCGCGAGGAGGCAATCGCCCTTTTGCGGATTTGTATTGTATAGTATCTTTTCGTTTCAACTCAGCCCCTTTATGGGGCGATACGGCTGCAAGGGCGGCAGACGTTCAGAACGACATTTCAAGATCGTATGCGATCGCCGAGGGTTCACCGACGCGGAATACCCCGATTGGGATTTCTCCTGCCTCGTATTTGGCTTTTGCCCTCTCATATATACGCTCGACATATCCGTCCTCGAACAGGTATTTTTGTACCTCTTCGTCAGTGACCCCATTGGTCTTTATGCAGGCTCCGCGGCTCTTTATGAAATGGTCATAGATATACTTTTTCCAGTCGTCTAACGTGGGTATCTTTTCTTTGCTCATTTGCTTGCCTCCTTGTGTTTTTCGATTTCATCGCGTTCCGGTATCCGCCGCGGCTTCGTCAGCCCTGATTCGGTCGGGAACGAAGCCGCGTTCTTTCGCCCCTGCGAAATGGCAAGCGCCGCAGAGCAGAGCGGAACCCAATGTTGCTGTTGTTTCAATTCCTGCCCCACGAGGGGGCAATCGCGAAAACCGGCGGCGTTCTTTTTGGAGCAAAGATGTTTCAACTCATGCCCCCGCGAGGGGGCAATCCAGTGCGCGAGTATGCCTGACGACACCATCATTTTGTTTCAACTCATGCCCCCGCGAGGGGGCAATCTTCGATCTGTTCCTGAATACCGGCGACACGCAAATGTTTCAACTCATGCCCCCGCGAGGGGGCAATCATCGTCCAGCTGAACAAATACCCTCCGGACAAGGTTTCAACTCATGCCCCCGCGAGGGGGCAATCACAAACTGCCCGTACAAGGGCGTTTGCGAATATGAGTTTCAACTCATGCCCCCGCGAGGGGGCAATCAATCGCAGAACGATTTCATCACGCAGTATGTGGAGGTTTCAACTCATGCCCCCGCGAGGGGGCAATCTTATTCCGTTGCCGCTTATCGAAAAAAGCGTTATGTTTCAACTCATGCCCCCGCGAGGGGGCAATCGGGCGTCGGCATCGTCTTTCCCTATCAGATTGACGTTTCAACTCATGCCCCCGCGAGGGGGCAATCGCGAAACGCCGATAACGCGCGAACAGCTGTCTGATGTTTCAACTCATGCCCCCGCGAGGGGGCAATCCGGCAAAAGTCCGCAAGACCCGCAACAATTTCAAGTTTCAACTCATGCCCCCGCGAGGGGGCAATCTCGGGCGGGCTACGGAATGTATGACAGCCAGAAGGTTTCAACTCATGCCCCCGCGAGGGGGCAATCCGTTCGGCGTCACCTTTGTCCCACGGGGCATAACGTTTCAACTCATGCCCCCGCGAGGGGGCAATCCGTCGTACAGTACGAGAGACTTTCGACCGTCAAAGTTTCAACTCATGCCCCCGCGAGGGGGCAATCCTCGGAGGTAACTAATGAATGATTGGGAAATTCTTGTTTCAACTCATGCCCCCGCGAGGGGGCAATCAAGAGTAGTTAAAATTGCCTGACCAGTCATCAAAAAAGTTTCAACTCATGCCCCCGCGAGGGGGCAATCCTTTTACGAAAAAGAATAAGACAAAGAACACAAAGTTTCAACTCATGCCCCCGCGAGGGGGCAATCTAAAACGGCCTACACAAATATTATCAATAACAGTGTTTCAACTCATGCCCCCGCGAGGGGGCAATCATGAGAACGATACCGGTCGCGGCAGCGGTTACGGGTTTCAACTCATGCCCCCGCGAGGGGGCAATCGCGGCTACATCAAGTTTACGTTTAAACTCGGAGAGTTTCAACTCATGCCCCCGCGAGGGGGCAATCGCGGAAAGATGAGCGTCGAGTTTGTGACCGAGAAGTTTCAACTCATGCCCCCGCGAGGGGGCAATCCTTAACGCCCGATGTCTTTTTGCGTGACATTTTTGTTTCAACTCATGCCCCCGCGAGGGGGCAATCCGGTCTGACCCGGACAGGCTGCTGCGGCTGTCCTGTTTCAACTCATGCCCCCGCGAGGGGGCAATCTATAGGTCTTCTGCGTGGATTTTGCACGATAAAGTTTCAACTCATGCCCCCGCGAGGGGGCAATCCCGCCGCACCACGGGCATTGATTTTCTTTTTCATGTTTCAACTCATGCCCCCGCGAGGGGGCAATCTTCTCACTGCGGGGCGATCTCTCAGAAAGGAAAGTTTCAACTCATGCCCCCGCGAGGGGGCAATCAGTTTTTCCTGCATGGCGAGGGACACGCAAATTGTTTCAACTCATGCCCCCGCGAGGGGGCAATCGTTATTCCTTTATCATAATTTCAAAGGCGTCATTCCTGTTTCAACTCATGCCCCCGCGAGGGGGCAATCTTATGAAAATCTCAATAAGGCGATATTTGACAGTGTTTCAACTCATGCCCCCGCGAGGGGGCAATCATCTTGAATCGCTGATACCCTGAACAAGCAAAAAGTTTCAACTCATGCCCCCGCGAGGGGGCAATCATGCGATACGCGAACTATGGAAACTCATTAACGACGTTTCAACTCATGCCCCCGCGAGGGGGCAATCTGCTTTCCATTCTTGTTCTTTTGTTACCATGATGTGTTTCAACTCATGCCCCCGCGAGGGGGCAATCCGGAAACCTCCCGTGAGGATAAAATCGCCTTTATTGTTTCAACTCATGCCCCCGCGAGGGGGCAATCAATCAACTTTTTGTGCTGTTGCAATTCTGCCGGAGGTTTCAACTCATGCCCCCGCGAGGGGGCAATCCCCTCGCCGTCTGGTACGCGTTTTTTATCCAGAATGTTTCAACTCATGCCCCCGCGAGGGGGCAATCTGCACACATGTTTATCTTATTAAAAAATCAATATTATGTTTCAACTCATGCCCCCGCGAGGGGGCAATCATCAGTTTGGACATCTGAAAAGCCCGAAAAGCTTTTGGAGTTTCAACTCATGCCCCCGCGAGGGGGCAATCCGAGGCCATGGGCCACGAAGAGGGCGTAGTCAAGTTTCAACTCATGCCCCCGCGAGGGGGCAATCACGAAAACCCCCGAAAAACGGAGTTTCCGACACGAAGTTTCAACTCATGCCCCCGCGAGGGGGCAATCAGCGTGAATCGATTGAGGTCAACATTCCTGACTTGTTTCAACTCATGCCCCCGCGAGGGGGCAATCTACACTGGGCGGAGGAAATCACTTTATCGAGATTGTTTCAACTCATGCCCCCGCGAGGGGGCAATCTATCAACCGCAAGCTGATAGCGCAAGTTCTCTGTGTTTCAACTCATGCCCCCGCGAGGGGGCAATCCGCTGATACAGTGGACGAGGCGCCGCAGGTATACAGTTTCAACTCATGCCCCCGCGAGGGGGCAATCTTTATAAAATGAAACGAGAAATCATTCATAAGGAAGTTTCAACTCATGCCCCCGCGAGGGGGCAATCAGCGAGAGTTTGGAGCGACAGAGGCCTCAAAGAGGTTTCAACTCATGCCCCCGCGAGGGGGCAATCACCGGAGCTAAAAAGCAAGATAACCGGTATCAGAGTTTCAACTCATGCCCCCGCGAGGGGGCAATCCATGGTGTTTTCCTCCTTGATGTTGTCTTATTGATTGTTTCAACTCATGCCCCCGCGAGGGGGCAATCACTTAAATCTCTGAACCAGTTTCAAATCCATATAATGTTTCAACTCATGCCCCCGCGAGGGGGCAATCCTTTATCGCATTAAATGCAGCTGATGGATGATGAAGTTTCAACTCATGCCCCCGCGAGGGGGCAATCCTATGTGTTACTGCTCTGGGCGACAAAGATTTACAGTTTCAACTCATGCCCCCGCGAGGGGGCAATCCTGCTACTGTGATATTAGCCGCAAAAGTCACGCGATGTTTCAACTCATGCCCCCGCGAGGGGGCAATCATTATCCGTTGGGAATCTGGCTTTAACCCCGATGTTTCAACTCATGCCCCCGCGAGGGGGCAATCCAGATAGTGCTGTTAAGGTTTGCAAATCCCAAATTGTTTCAACTCATGCCCCCGCGAGGGGGCAATCCTAATACTTTTTTCAAAGTTCGGGTCATCTGAGAAGGTTTCAACTCATGCCCCCGCGAGGGGGCAATCCTGAATTTTTTCCTTTGCTTTTCTGAGGGCTTCGCGCGTTTCAACTCATGCCCCCGCGAGGGGGCAATCAATTGCTTTATCACGAACGGAGAACACCCTATAACGGTTTCAACTCATGCCCCCGCGAGGGGGCAATCACGGAGCAGGAACGCAGAGAATACGCAATAGCGCATGTTTCAACTCATGCCCCCGCGAGGGGGCAATCTAACGTTGCTATGCTGCAGGGTCAGAATGCTATTCAGTTTCAACTCATGCCCCCGCGAGGGGGCAATCTCCAATGTTGGCAGAAAAAGTAGCAGTTTTGATAACGTTTCAACTCATGCCCCCGCGAGGGGGCAATCTGGATAAGTTTAAGAAGCTGCGCAGAGATGTAACTGTTTCAACTCATGCCCCCGCGAGGGGGCAATCCTCATACGGGGAGAAAATTTGCCAAGTGATATCAGAGTTTCAACTCATGCCCCCGCGAGGGGGCAATCATAAAAAGCGCGTACCAGACGGCGAGGGCGGCTTTATGTTTCAACTCATGCCCCCGCGAGGGGGCAATCTACGGGTGGGAAGCAGATGAGGAGGACGAAGAATGTTTCAACTCATGCCCCCGCGAGGGGGCAATCCCAAGAGAGCCGGTATTTCCCTACCCAATCGGCAAGTTTCAACTCATGCCCCCGCGAGGGGGCAATCTTTTTGTGCATTTTGCACAAAAAGCGCTTGACAAAGTTTCAACTCATGCCCCCGCGAGGGGGCAATCCACCAAAGACGACGTAGCCAGATACCGGCTCAGATTCGTTTCAACTCATGCCCCCGCGAGGGGGCAATCGCTGGGACAGGCAGTACGCCGAAGAAGAATCCGGGAGTTTCAACTCATGCCCCCGCGAGGGGGCAATCCGAAACAGCGGGACATACTCCGGAGCGTAAACGAGGTTTCAACTCATGCCCCCGCGAGGGGGCAATCCCGTGAGCACTATGGCCAAAACGAGTGGTATAATGTTTCAACTCATGCCCCCGCGAGGGGGCAATCCGGGGTTCCCCCGGAGTGGGGAGTTTCCCAAGAGGGAGTTTCAACTCATGCCCCCGCGAGGGGGCAATCCAGAACGGTGAACGTATTACAGAGCCGATGGAAGAACGTTTCAACTCATGCCCCCGCGAGGGGGCAATCCCGAAGATGATGTTGTTTCCGGCGGTTTCGTACTTGTTTCAACTCATGCCCCCGCGAGGGGGCAATCCCTCATCACCGAAGGCGCCCGGCTCGAAAAAGAGGTTTCAACTCATGCCCCCGCGAGGGGGCAATCTTGAAGACGGCCTCATCGACGATAGCAGGGTGAAGTTTCAACTCATGCCCCCGCGAGGGGGCAATCCGTGACCCTTAAGCCGGGCGACAAAGAGTGGGAGGTTTCAACTCATGCCCCCGCGAGGGGGCAATCGCAGAGAAAGCGAGGCGCGAGAGCAGCCTACAGGTTTCAACTCATGCCCCCGCGAGGGGGCAATCCGGCGGAAACGACGACGGCAAAGCCGGAAACAACGTTTCAACTCATGCCCCCGCGAGGGGGCAATCAGAGAGAGCAGCCGCGTCACGGAGGAGTTCGTACAGTTTCAACTCATGCCCCCGCGAGGGGGCAATCCGAAAAGCGGCAGGCCGAAATATCGCAGGAGCTTGCAGTTTCAACTCATGCCCCCGCGAGGGGGCAATCCTGCCGAAAAGGAAGGAGGCGCAGAACACTATGGCAGTTTCAACTCATGCCCCCGCGAGGGGGCAATCCAGAAGTGCTGCGAAATCAACAAGAATATCGGCAGTTTCAACTCATGCCCCCGCGAGGGGGCAATCAGCAAATCTGCACAAAGCAGCAATGATAACGCAACCATGTTCGGTCAAAATCGACAGCTTTTTGCGGGATTTGCAGACAATTTATTCCGAGCGCCGCTAAAAACGGCGCCGAAAATGCTTTTTTTCTGCGCAGACCCGACGGGATTCTGCGTATGATTCGGGTCTGCGCGGAATTTATTTACAGGTCAGCCAATCGCAGCCCTCCGGCTTCATGCCCCAGATCACTTCATCATAAGGACCTTCCATAAATCCGATTTCTACGCCGTTCGGGGTCTTTGACAGATCCACCGTGAGCTCATAATCGGCATAGCTTCTCGGGTTCTCTACGTCCTGCTTTTTCGCGATGCTTACAAGCTCAAAAAGCTTGTGGGCGGGAGCACAGCCGAGCCTCGACTGGCGTATGCGCTGCTTTTCGTCGCTGTCGGTGCCGACGTGTTTGAAGATGATAAGCGGAGATATTACCGACATCTCGCCCTTGCTTGCCGAACGGTCATGCTCATACATATTAAGTATCGCTTCAAAGAGTATCTTAAGATCGCTCTCGTCGAAGCCGGTCTCGGCGGCAAGATTAGCGCTGACGAATCCCCTCGCCTCATAGAGCCCGTAGGGAATGAACTGCTTGCGGCCCATTGTGCGAAGGCTGTCCTCGGGGGCGCTGAGCTCTGCTTTCTCATAGTCTTCATATGTTTCGGCATTTTTGACGTCATCTGCTTTGCTCACCCTCGTGATGGAAATATCCATAGGAAGAATGGGGTCGACCGATTTGGCAAACGTGAGCTGAACAGGACCGCGGACCTGACCGGCGTTAGGACCCGTTGAGAGCACTCCTCCAAACGTACGGACGTCATAGAATATCTCGCAGGCTTTGCGACGCGATTTGTAAAGGCTATCCTTGTCTTTGGCACCGAGCTCTACATCGGCAAGAGATTTCGCCTTGGCGATAAATTTGTTGATATTCGTCGACTGCTGCATTATTATTCCCATGCCCTCTTCATCGCCGTATGCAGTCTGAATGTAATTCCTGAGCCTGCGCTTTATCGCAACGTCGGTGATAAAGCCGTGCATATCCTGAGGGTCTATCCTCGGTGAGTTGCCCATGTCGGGGTCGCCGTTGGGGTTTCCATTCACGCACTGAATGTAAAACATGAATTCGTATCTGTTGTTGACTGCCATTTTTTATTCCTCCGTTGTCTTAGATTTTGGTGAATACATTTCCGCATTCTGATGGTAATATCCGAGGGCAAATTCGCCCTGCTGCTCAAGGGTCATGGTTTTCGGGAATGAGCCGCCTATCTTCGTTGCGATCTCATTGAGCATATTTTTGTAGTATTTTCCGCCGCCCTCTAACTTTGAAAGATGATACTGCGAAAGCGCGGCGAGCTTTCCCATGACAAGCTGTGGCGATGTACAGGCCGATGTGAAGTATTTTTCGGCTACACCTGCGTTGACATCTCCGAGAGCCTTGTTTTGCAAAGCGGCATATACTGCCAGCATTCTCCCCGTCTGATATGCCGCAGACGGGCTGTCCTTATTGAGCTTGTCCATAATAAGCAACTCCTCCTTATTGCTGTTTTTGTATTTTCTGTTGAGCCAGACCTTTAATATCCGGCAGGAAACGGCGTCGATGTTTTTGCTGCCCCTGTCGCTTTGGGTGCAGTACATATCGTGGCGGATATAATCCACCGCGCGCGAGGCAACGGTATCGGGCAGAGGCGAGTTATGCATCACGGAATAAATTATCTGCGAAGAAAGCCCGCTGAGCTCCTTTGATATGCGCTCGCCTATCTTCTTTTCGCTACTGCTGAATTTTAAGAGCCTTGAATATACCGTGTAGAGCTTGAGAGGCTTTGTTCCCTTGAGCCTCAGGTCGTCATACCAAGCCTTGAGATTTTCATAGAGCTCGCCGTAGCTGCCTTCCTCGTAGCTTCTTACCATAACTCTTCCGCTCGCACCGCTCAGAGCTATCATATAATACCTGTTTTTGGGGTCCTCGGGGCATTCTCCTTTAAAGAAGCTTTCAAACATCTTTTCGATGCGGGCTTCGTCGTCTTCGCTATCCGAGTTCTCATCGGCGGCTTCGCCCCAGCTTCCGAGACCGAGAAAATCGAACACGTCGGTCTTTACCTTTTCGCTGAACCAGTGGATATACTTGGCGCCAGCGAGAGTTTTCCCCTCTTTTACAAGCTTCTCGAGCGCCGCGTTCACTGCGGCTATCGCCTCCTCCGAGACGGCTGCGTTCGCCGCCTGGGTAAGGCCGTAGGAGCAGAAGGCATCTTTATCGAAGCCTATTACCGTATCGCCGCTCGTGTGTCCGCCAACGCTGATAAGCCCGCTGAATTTCGACGCCGTCCTTACGGGTTCGGTAAGCTCTCCGGTTATAAAGCATCGGCTGAGCTCCGAGGTCTCCTGTTTTTTTGCGCCCTTTTTATCCTTGAACCGCTTTCTGAATTCCTCCCACCATTCAAGATAGCCGGTGCTCTTTTCGAGCGCCTTGCCGTCGACTTTTATCCCTATGACGTCGGAATCCTTTATCTTCCGCTTTTGGAGCTCTTCGACGATAACTTCGTTCTGCTCTTCAAGGGACTTTGCCGCAAGCGCGATGAGCAGGTCATGCTCCCCTGCCTCTTTGAGGGAAGACATATAGAAGCCGTGCTTCTTTTCGCTCGTTTTGCCCGGGATATCCAGCGCTACCACAGCTTTTTCAACGAGAATGTTGCTGACCGAAGTGCTCTGCGCTGCGCTCCCGAGGTCGGGGCAATCGTAAATACTGTCTTTCGGATTCTCTTCAAAGGAAACGAACCTGCCGTTTACGTCGAGCGATATGTAATATTTTATCTTTTTGCCCTTGAAGCCCGGCTTTGCGGCAAGGCTGCTGTCAAGAGCATATTTGTACAGCGCTTCAAGCATCTTTAACGCCTCCTTCCGGTTTTAAAACCAACGGACTGTCTATCTCGGGCACCTCGATGACCCCGCGCTCCATTTTCGCGCTGAAAAGCGATATGCAGGGGGTTGTCTTTTCGGTAACTTCAACGTCTTTCTTAAAATCAAAAACGTCGTAGAGCATATAGCCGAGGTCGCAGGAATCCTCTATTGGGACGGAATCCCCCGACGGACCGAAATAGCAGACGAACTCGCGAAGACCCAAAGACGGCTGGAAAAAGCACTTTCCCTTTTCGATGCGGTTCAGCGCCTGGGCGTAAAGCTGTTCGAGCGTTCCCGAAAAATCGGGGCGCTTAACTATCTCGGCGGTTATCCGATAGCGAACGTCTTTCAAAACGACACTTTGGCGCTGGGTGCGGTCGTCTTCGACGAAAACTGGTTTTTTTCCGCTCTGACGCGACTTTACCTCGTTGCGCTTGAAACTTATATATTTTATCGGCTTAAGCACCTCGATCCTTTTCACCTGCCAGTAAAACTCGACCGGCTTTGAATATATCGCGGAGAGGATACCCCTTGCCGCGGACGGAGTGATAACCGGGTAGCTCAGCCTTTCGACCTTGCACTCGGGGCGCGAAAAACAGGCAAAGTCGCCCCAGACCTCCAATGAAATTTCTCTCAAATTAACACCTCCCTAAATTATGTATTCAAGGCTGCTCTCGTCGCTGAAAAACAGCCCGGAATCTTTGCCGTAAAATCTCTTATCGTGTAAAATATACCTGTCGGCGGCGGGGACTTTCCCCCGCGGAGTTTTTAGCATCGCACTTTCACAAAGCTCGGGAAGCTTGTCGGTCCGATAGCTCGTTACGGTTATCGGAGCGGCTCTTGCTATCCAGGAGGCAGTTATGCCCTTTTCTGCCGCCTCCTCGGCGAGCTCGTTAAAGAGACCGAGCATTCCCTCATAAGGCACTAAAACGCTCGCTCCGGCATTGTCTATCAGCTTATACTGCCTTTCGACCTCGCCGAAATCCATATTATTTATAGCCTTTACAAGTTCATTCTTGTCCTCGGGGTGATCTTCAAACAGCCTTCGGTAATACTCGCGGATCTGCGAAGAATCGTTTATATCCACGCTTCGGTTTGCAGCCATAAGCCTCACGATATCTGCGGCTTTTTCGTATGAAGCCGAAGGGTAAAGCCGTTCCTCATTCGGGATAAACACCGTCATTCTTCCGACTCCCCTGCCGTTGCGGTTGCATCTTCCGGCGCACTGGACTATCGAATCGAGCGGCGCCAACGCGCGATACATATATTCAAAGTCCAGATCAACGCCCGCTTCGATGCAAGAGGTCGACACAAGCCTTACCGGCAGACCGTTCTTTAAGCGATCCGAGATCTCTTTTATGACCTCGTCTCTGTGAGCCTTGCACATATCCGTCGAGAGATAGAAGCAGCCGCCGCAGCGCTCTTTCAGAAGAGAAAAAAGCTTATGGGAATGGTCCTTGCGGTTGACGACGCAGCAAACGCTCGAAAGGTGGAACATCTCATCGGCAATATCGGACAGCTCGGTTTTATATTCCGTCCTCCAGTCGACGGTAACTCTTTTTGCCGCGTCGTAGAGTGCCTGTGGGTCTGAGACGATCTCGACGGGTCGATAACAGACATCGGGTCGAAGGTCAAATGCGGGCTGAGTAGCCGTTGAAAACACCGCCGTGCAACGAAACATTTTGCAGAGCGAATTGATTGCCTCGACGCTTGTGCCCGAAAGCTCAGCAGGAAGGCTTTGAGCCTCGTCGAATACAATCACGCTGTCCGATATATTGTGAAGGGATCGCAGATCGGTCGGCTTTGAGCGAAAAAGAGACTCAAAAAACTTGACAGATGTCGTGACGATTATCGGCGAGCTCCAGCGCTCGGAAAATAGCCTTGTGCTCTCGTCGCAGCTGCACATGCTGTGAGACTCCGAAACATTTTCACAAATATCGCGGTAAATAGCAGCGTTCTGACTGATGATCGACAGAAACGGCAGCACAAAGATGATCCTGCGCTTATGCCGGACCTTGCAGTGCTTTGCCGCAAAGGCAAGGAGCGCAAGAGTTTTTCCTGTGCCGGTAGGAGAAGTAAGCGTAAATAGCCCCGAGGGCTTTTCAGCCGCCTTCAGGCAGTCTTCGTAAACGCTGTTTCGCAGCTCGTTGACGCTCTTATCCGCCGAAGACGATGCGATTATTCGGCTCCGATACTCCTCAAGCCGCTCAAGTATCCTTTCGGCGTCGAGCGGAACGTCGTCGATCTTTCCGAAAATCTCCTCGTCTTCATGTGAAGCCGAAGCGGTGTAATCGGCGTCGGCAAGGCAGGACAAAAGCATTCTTGCGTGGAGCATTTTCGGGAGCTTTTCATAATGTGACCTGTTTTCAGGAATAAATACGGGCGGTTCCTTAGGTATGCCGACATCGCTGAAAATAAAGCTCTTGGCGATGCTGTATTCTTCGGTACCTGAAACGGCGAATTTTCTGCCGAGGCTGCCGTGCTCGACCGAGCCCTTTACCTTGTACGACTCCTCGAGCTGATCTTGAATATGCCAGTCGAGCCCCTTATGGTGCGCGAAAACGACTGCCGAAAGCAGCCTGCTGCTGCCCCAGAGCATAAACGCGCCGCAGGCTTCGTGATTCACGCCGTGTTCGGTTTTGTCAAGGACGTTCTGAAATGCCGCCGAGGCTTTTCCGGCGTCGTGGAATATCCCGCACCACTCGCCCGCCTTACCTTCGCCGAATACGCCTGCAAACTCGCCCGCAAGCTTCGCGGTCTTTTTCAGATGCTCCGAAAGCAGCTCCTTTTCGCCTCTGCTGTTTTCAGAGCGGGAATAATATGTCAATTTCCTCCCCCCTTTTACGTGTATTTTCAGGATCCTTGGGTATATTTTACCATTCGATTATAACCGTGTCAAGCAAAAATTTATAAAACGAGTACAATAAAACGTACTTGTTCGAGATAAATGCCGTTTAAAGCTGTTTTTAGGTCTGAGGATAGATAACTCCGCATACTGCCCCTTGACTTTCCCCACCCGGCGAGTATAATTGATTAAAATTCCCGAAAAAGAGTGGTCAAATGGAAGACACGCAGAAAATACAGCTTTTTGAGCGCACGCCGATCCCGAAGGCAGTGATGACGCTCGCAATACCGACGATTCTGAGCTCGCTTGTAATGGTGCTCTACAACCTCGCCGACACCTATTTCGTCGCGCAGCTAAACGATTCGATACAAAATTCCGCCGTCACGCTGGCTGCGCCGGTGCTTTTGGCGTTCAATGCAATAAACAACCTCTTCGGCGTCGGCGCATCGAGCATGATGAGCCGCGCGCTCGGCCGGAAGGACTACGAAACCGTCTACCAAAGCTCGGCTCTCGGGTTCTACTGCGCACTTTTCTCGGCGGCGGCGTTTTCGGCGATCTACACCCTGCTCCGCACGCCGTTTTTGGGTATCCTCGGCGCGGATTCGACAACCTCTGCCGCGACGGCCGCATACTTAAAATGGACGGTCACCTGTGGGGCGGTGCCGTCTATACTCAACGTCGTGCTCGCCTATCTGGTTCGCAGCGAGGGCGCGTCGCTCCACGCGAGCATCGGCACGATGAGCGGCTGCATCTTAAACATTATCCTCGACCCGATCTTCATTCTGCCCTGGGGCCTCGGCATGGGCGCGGCGGGCGCGGGCCTCGCAACTTTCATCTCAAACTGCGCGGCCTGCTGCTACTTCTTCCTGCTGCTATACATAAAGCGCGGCAGGACATACGTTTCAATAAATCCGAAAAAGTTAATGTTTAATAAGTCAATTATTTTTGGGATCTGCGCGGTCGGAATCCCCGCATCGATCCAAAATCTTCTTAACGTCACCGGCATGACGGTCTTAAACAACTTTACCGCAGATTTCGGCTCCGACGCGGTCGCGGCGATGGGCATCTCACAAAAGCTCAATATGATACCCGTGCAGATAGCGCTCGGCTTCTCGCAGGGGATCATGCCGCTCGTCGGCTATAATTACGCGTCGGGCGACGTCGGCAGAATGAAAAAGACGGTTCTTTTCGCCGGCAAAATCATCGCCGCGTTCATGGCGGCGGTGACGGTGGTATATTACGTCGGCGCGGGGCGGCTCTCGGCGATGTTTATGAAGAACCCGGCGGTCGTCGCCTACGGCACGAGATTTTTGCGCGGGCTCTGCCTTGCGATGCCGTTTTTGTGCATGGATTTTCTGGGCGTCGGCGTTTTCCAGTCCTGCGGCCTCGGCAAAAACGCGCTGCTCTTCGCGATTTTGCGGAAAATCGTTCTTGAGATCCCGGCGCTGGTCGTGCTGAACAGGCTGTTCCCGCTCTACGGTCTCGCGTACGCACAGTTTACGGCGGAGGTCGTGCTGGCGGTCGCGGCAATCGCCACGGTGAGGGGGATTATTAAAGGGCTGGAGAAGGAAAGGAAGGAATAGATAAACGCCTTTAGATGGACCGAAAAGACAGAACATAAAAGACCGGAGCGGAAGCTTCGGTCTCAGCTTGTAGAAAAACCCCTGACTTGCGCAAATCAGGGGTAAAATTTTTAAAAGGAAGCGATTTTTCGGAT
>CANQCS010000056.1 GCA_947589745.1 uncultured Oscillospiraceae bacterium | reverse complement strand
GCTGCGCTCATACTTTTTCTTGAAAGAAAAAGTATCAAAAAGAACTTTATCCTCGCTCTCAAAGCGTTGCGATTCCTGCATTTTCCGCACGGTAACGAAGTGCACTTTTCATGAGAGAATAGTATCAGTGGTTGCGATAGTAGTTGATGAGGCAGCCGTCGGCGATGATCTGCCGCTCGTCGGGGGTCAGCTGGCCCAGGGACACGGGGAAGGGCTTCACGCTGCCGTCCGGCTTCACCGCGTAGGCGGTGAATTCCGGCGTGCCCTCCAGGATGGCCTTCCGCAGGCCGGGGACGAACACGAAGTCGCCCAGCTCGAAGGCATCCGCGTCCTGCACCAGGAAGGGCGCCATGCCCCAGTTGATGCAATTGGACCGGTAGCGCTTGGTGGCGTACTCCTTGGCCAGGTTAGCCGCCGCGCCCAGGACGCGCTGGCAGCTGGCCGCCTGCTCCCGGGCGGAGCCGTCGCCGGGCTTCACGGCATAGATGGTGCTGCCGATGACCGTGGCGGCGGGGTCGTTGGCCACACCGGCGGCGGTGAGGGCAGCGTAGACGGCCTGGACCGCCTCGGGGACCTTCCCGGCCTCCCGCTCCAGCTCCAGAGCGTGGACGGCCTTGGCCCGGCCCACGTACTGCGGGTCCTTCCGGGACAGGGTGAACTCCGCCAGCCGCAGGGGGTTGGACCGGTAGCTGGAGGTCTCGCCGGAGGGAATCAGCTCGTCGGTGGTGGTGACGGGGTCGGTGATGTAGGAGACTACCTGGAGCAGCAGGTCCTCGGACAGAGCGGGCTGCTCAGGCCAGTCCTTGATGTTGGGGCCCATCTTCAGGGCGTGGTCCGGCTCGGCCTTACCGTAGCCGTTGTAGACCCGCTTGTCGTAGACGGACTTGTCGAAGTGGTATTCAGGAGTCATGTAGTCGATGTCCAGCTCCGTGGCGGCGGTGAGTTTGCCCCCGTTGATCGCGGTGGCGGCGATGGACCTGGCGTCCATCAGGGCCACGCCGGCCATCTGACCCTCGCCGGGCTTGGAGCCCTCCCGGTTGGGGAAGTTGCGGGTGGTGTGGCGGATGGAGAACTCGCCGTTGGCGGGGGTGTCGCCGGCGCCGAAGCAGGGCCCGCAGAAGCACTCCCGGATGATGGCACCGGCGGAGGCGATATCCGCCAGGGCCCCGTTCTTCATCAGCTCCAGATAGGCGGGCATGGAGCCAGGGTACACGCTCATCTTGAAGGTTCCGTTGCCGCAGCTCTTGCCCCGCAGGATGTCGGCCACCGCGCACACGTTGTCAAAGGTGCCGCCGGAGCATCCGGCCACCAGGCCCTGGTCCACCCAGACGGCCCCGTCGTGGACCTTGCTGTCCAGGTCCAGCGTCGCGCCGGTGATCTGCCGGTTGGCCTGCTCCTGGCAGGCGTGGAGGATGTCCCTGGCGTTAGCCTTCAGCTCTTTGATGGTGTAGGTGTAGCTGGGGTGCATGGGCAGAGCGATGGTGCACTCCACGGTGGAGAGGTCCACGTACACGCAGCCGTCATAGTAGGCCACGTCCGCTGGCTTCATCTCCTTATACGCCTCGGGGCGGCCGTGGACGGTGAAGTAGTCCTTGGTCCTCTCGTCGGTGACCCAGATGGAGGACCAGCAGGTGGTCTCGGTGGTCATCACGTCGATGCCGTTGCGGTATTCGATGGGCAGGTTCCTGACGCCGGGGCCCACGAACTCCATGACCTTGTTCTTCACGTAGCCGTTGGCGTACACCGCGCCGATGATGGTGAGGGCCACGTCCTGGGGACCCACGCCGGGCTGGGGCGCGCCGTCCAGATAGATAGCCACCACGCCGGGGCGGCGGACGTCGTAGGTGCGGCCCACCAGCTGCTTGGCCAGCTCACCGCCGCCCTCGCCCACGGCCAGGGTGCCGAGCGCACCGTAGCGGGTGTGGGAGTCGGAGCCCAGGATCATGCGGCCGCAGCCGGACATCATCTCCCGGTTGTAGGAGTGGATGACGGCCATGTTGGTGGGGACGTAGATGCCGCCGTACTTGTGGGCGGCGGAGAGGGCAAACATGTGGTCGTCCTCGTTGATGGTGCCGCCCACGGCGCAGAGGGAGTTGTGGCAGTTGGTGAGGACGTAGGGCATGGGGAATTCCTTCATGCCGGAGGCCCGGGCGGTCTGGATGATGCCCACGTAGGTGATGTCGTGGCTGGTGAGGCTGTCGAACTTCATGCGGAGGTCGTCCATGTCGCCGCTCTGGTTATGGGCCTGGAGGATGCCGTAGGCCATGGTGCCGGTCTGGGCTTGGGCCTTGCCGGCCTGCTTGCCGCAGAGGGAGGGGATCTTCGCGCTTTCGCTCTCAGGCACGATCTCCGTGCCGTTCACCAGATAGACGCCGCCGTCGTATAATTTCAGCATATCGGTTTCTCCTTTTCTTATCATTCTTATCGTTGGGGGCGGGACCTGCCCGCCCCCGATCTTGTTACACTCTTACAGGATGAAGGACACGATCAGATTGTACACCGCGCACAGGCCCACGCTGATGGGGACGGCCACAAAGAGCAGGCGGTTGAAGAGGCTGTTCCGGTCCTCCTCCTTGCCGCAGGAGCCCAGGATGAGGGAGCCGCCGGAGGAGAAGGGGCTGATGGCGGAGCTCTGGGCGCCCAGGACGGTGCAGGTGAAGAGGGCGATGGGGCTCAGGCCGGTGGCAGCGGCCAGGCCGGGGATCAGCGGGAACAGGGCCGGGCAGACCACACCGGTGGTGGAGGAGAAGAAGCTCATGACCGCGCCGACCAGGCTGAAGGCGATGGGGATGAGGAAGGTGGGCACGTTGCCGCCGATCCAGTCAGAGAGCATCTGGATGGTGCCGGCCTCCACGGCCACGGCGATCAGCATACCGGCGCCGGCGATCATCAGGATGGTGTTCCAGGGCACCTTGGCGATGATCTCCTTCTGGGGAGCCAGGTCCATCAGCAGGGCGATGGTGGCGAAGACCATGGCCACCAGGCCCACGTCCACCTTACCGGCGACGGTGGAGATGAACGCCACGTTGGGCAGGAACATCTTCAGCAGGGGGAACACCAGCACCACCGCCATCATCACGAAGATGAGGGTCAGTGTCTGCTTCTGTTTCTTGTCGTAGGTGTCGGGCTTGGCGAAGACCACGCCCTTGCCGATCTCCCGGTTGGCCTTGATGCCGAAGCGGAAGACGGTGATGACGATGAGGGAGGACAGGATGGCCAGGCCGCACATCATGATGGTGGAGGAGAAGGAGTCGATGGGAGCCAGATCCGGGTTGCTCTCATAGGCGGTGTCCATGAGGCCACGGAACACCACGCCCAGGGCGGCGGTGGGGAAGTTGCCGCCCGCCAGGGCGCCGGCGTTGATGGCCACCGCGCCGGTGAGCTTATCCAGCTTGGACTCCTCGCAGATCAGCAGGGTGATGGGGGCCAGGAAGGCCAGAACGGTGAAGTAGGCCGCGCCCATGATGGAGAGGATCACCGCCACGAAGAACAGGGCGTAGGGCAGCAGGCCGGGGAAAGAACGGCAGGCGTACAGCAGCGTCCGGGACAGCTTCTCCAGAGTCCCGTTGGCGGCGGCCACGTTGTAGAACAGGGACACCGCCAGGATCACGAACATGGTGTTGGTTGGCCAGCTGGCGATGAGGTTTTTCGTGGTCATGCCCAGCACGAAGCAGCCGATGGCGTAGGCGAAGACGATGCAGAAGAGGCCGGTGTTGATCTTGGTCTTATAGCCCAGGAACACCGCCAGGGCGATGGACGCGATGATAAGAAGACTCAGTACGGTGGGACTCATGAATGTTTCCTCCTCTATCTGTTTTTCCGATGGGGCTTATACTTTTTCTTGAAAGAAAAAGTATCAAAAAGAACTTTATTATCGCTCTCAAAGCGTTGCAATCCTTGCGATTCCTGCACGGTAACGGAGGATGCTTCTATTGGGAGAACAGTATTATGCCTCAATGCCCAAGAGATAGCTGGGCAGGTCGTGGGTCATGTACCGGATGTGCTCCATGGGCACGCCGTGGTCCGCCAGGTACTGCATGTACTGCTCCATGGCGATCTCCCAGTTGGGGTTCTCCGTCTGGCCGCCGTCGGTGTCCACCATGACGTTCTTGTAACCCACGGTGTTGATGATCTCCAGGTTCTCCGGCAGGTTGCTGTGGTACTTGCCGCCGCCCATGTTCTGGGCGAAGCAGCGCTCCAGGATCACGTCGTAGTCCTTCACCAGCCGGATCTGGTCCTCCACGGACATGCCGACCACCCACCACTCCGGGTGCGTGATGACCACCTTCTTCACCCCGGCGGCCCGGGCGGCCTCGACCACGATGAAGGCGTCCTCCGGGGAGACGTGGGCGGTGCCCAGCACCGCGTCGTGGTCCTTGATGAGCCGGAACACGTCCAGCAGCTCGGGGACCACCTTGCCGTCCCGGACCACGTCCACCGCGTCATCAGTGGGCTTCTTCATCATCTCCAGGTGCCGCCGGGCGGACTGGGTGGGCAGCCACACCACCTTGGCCCCCAGCTTCAAGGCGTTCTCCACCGCCACGGGGTTGATGCCGCCTACGCAGCGGTTCAGGGTGACAGACCCGAACATGGTGAAGTCGTTGTCGCCGTGGACGATCTTGTTGTAGCGGTTGACCAGGTAGGCCCGGTTGGCGGTGTAGCCCAGGTGGGTCTTGATGACGATGGCCCGGGCGCCCACCCGGACGGCGGCGTCGCAGAGCTGGAAGTCGTCGTAGGCCCGCAGACGCAGGTCGGGGTTGGTGTGGACGTGCATGTCGATGACGCCCTTCATAGAGACTTTTTCCATGGATGTGCTCCTTTCGATTTCAAAAATGACGGGAGGATCGCAGCGGGAAGGGGAACGGGGGAAAATCACGAAATGTATCTTGCTTTTGGATGTTTATATGGTATAATAGTGACAAAAATCCCGCAAGAATCAATCTCATATACCCAATATCGTAAAAACCGATGGAGCGTGTGAGAATCGACAAAACCCGGCCGGGGATTTCTGTGCAAATCTCCGAACCGGGGAAAATTCGTCAAAAAGGAGAACAGCCATGGAGCTGAAGGAACTGGAATACATCGTGACCGTGGCGGAGGCGGGCAGCATCAGCCGGGCCGCCGAGCGGCTCTATCTGGCCCAATCCAGCCTGAGCCAGTTTTTATCCCGGTGCGAGGCGGAGCTGGGCGTCCGGCTCTTCATGCGGACCGCCGGAGGGGTGCGGCTGACCCAGTCCGGGGAGACCTACGTCCGCACCGCCCGGCAGATGCTGCGGCAGTACCACCGGCTGCGTGAGGAGCTCCAGGAGCTGAACCAGCCCGGCGGCGGCCGCATCGACTTCGGCATCTCCAGCTTCCGGGGGAGCTATCTGCTGCCCAGGGTGCTGGACCAGTTCCGTCGGCAGTATCCCGGCGTGGAGGCGGTGATCCACGAGCACGACAGCCAGGTGCTGGTGAAAAAGCTGGCCGCCGGGGAACTGGACATGGGCCTGGTGGCCCTGAGCCCGGAGGAACACCCGGACCCGGACCAAGCGGTCATGCGGGACGAGGTGCTGCTGGTGGCCTCCCGGGAGCACCCGGTGATGGAGCTGGTCCGCTGGGGGGAGGACGGGCGGCCCTGGGTGGCGCTGGAGGAGACGCTGGACTTCGAGTACCTGCTGTCCAACTCCACCACCGTGCTGGGCAGCATCGCCCACCGGCAGTTCGACCGCCTGGGCCGGACGCCCCGGGCGATGAATACCAATCTCACCGCCGCCTTTGCCGCATCCATGGCCCGGCAGGGGCTGGGGCTGGCGTTTACCTACCGCTCCTGCGTGGAGCCCTACCCCAACGTGGAGTATCTGAGCATCGGGGAGGAGAAGTGCTTCGTGGACCTGGTGCTGGTCTACCCGCCTGACGGCTGCCGCTCCAAGGCCATCCGGGCTCTGGAGCGGATGATCCGGCAGTATATCGTGCGGGTAAATTGACCCTTTTCCTAAAAGGAAAAGGGCGCAAAAAAGCCGCTTCCTCCGAAGCGGCTATATCCGTCAAAAGCGGCCTGTACCTCCTTTCAGAGGCACAGGCCGCTTCAATACTTCTATCATCCCAATCAAGGCTTCACGGTAAAGCTGTCAAATCTGCTCCCCCGGCGGATCAGCTCGTCCAGCTTGTCCACCTGGGCCACGGGCTCGTCCTTGCCCTTGAGAAGGAACCGCACCGACACGGCCCTGTTCAGCCTTTCGGCCGCCACGGCCTTGACGGCCTCCGCCACCTCGGGGCAGTTGAGGCTCTCCAGCGTCAGGTCGTCGCCGCAGCGGACCACCATGGTCTCGCCCTCCAGCTCCCCGGAGGCGTCGTCCAGCATGTACTGGAACATGGGGCCCAGCCGGGCCTTGACGTGCTCCACCATGCCGTCCCACAGTCCGCCGGTGGCCTTCGCTTTGGGGGCCGGCTGGGTGGGGACGCCCACCTTTCGCCGGGCCGGGGCCTGCTGGGGAGTCTGGACCACCGGCTCCCCGTAGGGCGGAGGGGCGTCATAGTCGTCTGGAGGCGGCGGCGCGTCGTAGTCCTGGGGCGCCGGAGCGGGCTCGGTTTTGGAAGCAGGCGCGGGTTCCCAGGGCGGCGGATCATCCGCCGGAGCGGCGGCGGGGGCCGCCTCCCGGACCGGGGCCCTTCTGCGGGCCGGTGCGCTTTGCGGTGCCGCCGCCGGCGATGGGACGGAGACGCCGCCCTCCTCCAGGCGGCTGAGCCGCGCCGCCAGAGCGGTCACGTCGCCGCAGAGGCTCTCGTCGCACAGCCGCAGCAGGCACAGCTCCGCGTCGGTGCGGCGGTTGGAGCTGAAGGCCAGTCCCGCCAGGACGCTCTGGAGCTGGGTGGTCATATAGATGAGGCGGGTGGGGCTGACGCCCTGGCTGAGGGCGTCCATCTGGCTGTTGTCGTAGCCGCCGGAGAGCAGGGCCGCGCCCCCCTCCGGGGCGGTCATGCGGATCAGCAGATCCCGGGCCAGGGTGGACAGCTCCCCCAGCAGGGTGGACACGTCCTTGCCGCCGGTGTAGAGCTGGTCCAGGAGCAGCAGCGCCGCCTGGGCGTCCCGCAGGAGGACGTGGTCCATGAGCTGGGCGGTCTGGAGCTTTCCGGCCAGGCCCAGCACGTCCAGCACCCGGTCCGTGTCGATGGTCCCCCCGGCCGCACCGCACTGGTCCAGCAGGCTCAGGGCGTCCCGCAGGGCCCCGTCGGAGAGGCGGGAGAGCAGCTCGGCGGCGTCGGCGGTCAGGTCCATGCCCTCCTGGTCCGCCACGTAGCGCAGCCGCGCCGCGATGTCCTGGGGCCGGATGCGCTTGAAGGAGAACCGCTGGCACCGGGACAGGATGGTAGCGGGCACCTTGTGGAGCTCTGTGGTGGCCAGGATAAAAATGAGGTGCTCCGGCGGCTCCTCCATGATCTTCAGCAGGGCGTTGAAGGCCGCCACGGACAGCATGTGGACCTCGTCGATGATATACACCCGGTAGCGGACGCTGGCGGGGGAGTAGACGGCCTCGTCCCGGAGGGCCCGGACGCTGTCCACGCCGTTGTTGGAGGCGGCGTCCAGCTCCAGCACGTCCAGGAGGCTGCCGTTGTCGATGCCCTGGCAGGCGGGGCAGACCCCGCAGGGGTCGCCGTTCCGGGGATTGCGGCAGTTGACGGCCTTGGCCAGAATCTTGGCGCAGGTGGTCTTGCCGGTGCCACGGGTGCCGGTGAAGAGGTAGGCGTGGGACAGGCGGCCCTGGGCCACCTGCCGGCGGAGGGTCTCGGTGATATGGGCCTGGCCCACCACGTCGGAGAACACCTTGGGCCGCCACTTGCGGTACAGCGCCTGATACATGGGCATCCCTCCTGAAAAACAGTCTTTGGTATCTCCCAACAAGAAAAAAGCCCCCGTCACCGTGCGGCAGGCCCGGACGGGAAGCGTGGTCGGGTGCGAGAATAAAAAGTTCTTTTTGGTTCCTTTTTCTTTCAAGAAAAAGGAACACCATGGAATACTCTCCGCAAGCATCCGCTCCGAACCGGCACCCTCGCGGCACATTTCGTCCCGCTTAATGCTGCTCGGTTCCCCGCCTGACATGGTTCACAGGCATCCATTGCGCGAGACCAGAACCTCAACGCGAATGCTTGCGGAGGATATTCCATGGTGTAGGAGTATTATACACGGTCTTGGGGAAAATTGCAAGAGGAAAAATTTTTTTATTCCTGGGGTGTGGGGGCCTCCGGCCCCCACCGGGTCTGATGCGCACCCCCGATGGGTGCACCCCTGGCCTACTTTTCCCCCACGGGAAAAGTAGGCAAAAGCGTGCTCAAGAAAACCGAGGTTTTCTTGAGAATCTTTCCTCATTATTTTTTTAGTTTTGCGCTCGCCCTGTGGCTGGTCTGGCCTAAACCGCGCTCGCTCCCGTGTATGAGGCGAAGCGGCTATTTTAGCATGTTCCCAAGGAGAGTGAAGCGCTGGTGCAGGGGCTCATTGGGTGCGTTGGTCGTTTTGGTGGTTGACCTACTGCGTTTTGCTCCGTTCCACTACGCACAGGACAGATTTCCGTATACGGCCCGAATAGAACCGCGCCATCAATTGCGTAGTAGAACGGAGCAACCAGCAGTAAGAATACGGAAAAACAACACCGCAGTACCGATGAATGCTTTCTCTGAGTTCTACCCAACAACAATCTGCCCTTAACAAAAAAATGTTAGAGGTCCAGCCCTACGGGCTGGCGCCCTTTTGGGTACTTTTCCCGCGTGGGAAAAGTACCCCAGGGTGCCCATGGGCACTGAAAGACAGAATAAGAGGTGGTAGGGGCCGGAGGCCCCTACTGATTGGCACTGTGGGGCTGCGCCCCCGCTTGCGCTCCCCCGCAAGGTGTAAATTTTCCGTGAAAACCGATTTTTCCCGTTGTGTTTCCGGGCCGGATATGGTATTCTAATACCATCACGATCTACCAATACGGAAAAGGAGTGACTTCATATGGTTAGATTGATCATGAGCGGCTCGGGCGAGGGAAAGACCAAGCAGCTCATCGAGCTCATGGAAAACGCGGCGGAGACCGAGGTCGGCTGCATGGTTTGCATCGAGCCTACCCGGAACATGAGCTTCAACCTCCGCCACCAGACCCGTCTCATCGACGCCTCTGAGTTCAACATCACCGGCTATGAGATGCTTAAGGGCTTCCTCAGCGGCCTCTACGCCGGCAACTACGACATTTCCCACATCTTTATCGACAATCTCTGCAAGGTGGCCCACTGCAGTGACGAGGTCGAGGTGGGCCGGTTCCTGCTGTGGCTGGACAAGTTCAGCGCCCCCCTGAACCTCAAGTTCACCCTCACCATCAGCGCCAACCCCGACACCGCTACCGACACCATGCGGAAGTATATGTATACGACCAGCGGGAGATAATCACACTCCCCCTGATAGGAACAGCGCCCGGAACGGCCATCGCCGTCCCGGGCGCTGTTCTGATTGGAGCTGCCGCTGGGCGGCTCACTTCCGGAACCACTCTTTGAAGCTCTTCCGCTCCTTGTAGTTGCCCTCCTTCAGCGTCTCGCTGAATTTCCGCAGGGCCTCCTTCTGCTCCCGGTTCAGGTTCCGGGGGGTCTCAATGTATACCTTCACGAACTGGTCGCCCCGGCCGCGGCCGTTGACGTTGGGGATGCCCTTGCCCCGCAGGCGGAAGGTGGTTCCGGTCTGGGTGCCCTCGGGGATGTCGTACTTCACCTTGCCGTCGATGGTGGGGATCTCCAGCTCCCCGCCCAGCACCGCCTGGGTGAAGGTGATGGGCGCGTCGCAGTACACGTCCGCGCCGTCCCGGCGGAACAGCTGGTGGGGCCGGACGCTCACCACGATCTGCAGGTCCCCGGCGGGACCGCCGTTACGGCCCGCGCCGCCCTGGCCCCGGAGGTTGATGATCTGCCCGTCGTCGATGCCGGCGGGGATGCTGACCTGGATGGTCTTCCGCCGCCGGACCTGGCCCGTGCCGCCGCAACTCTTGCAGGGGGTGTTGATGATCTTGCCCTTGCCGCCGCACCGGGGGCAGGGGCCCACGGTGGAGAAGACGCCCATGGGGGTCTGCCGCCGCTGCTGGACCTGGCCCGTGCCGTTGCAGCCGGGACAGGTGTCCGCGCTGGTGCCGGGGGCCGCGCCGCTGCCGTGGCAGGTGTCGCAGGACTCCACCCGCTCCACCGTCACATCCTTCTGGCAGCCGAAGGCCGCCTCCTCAAAGGAGATGGACACGCTGGTGCGCAGGCTCTCGCCCCGCTGGGGGCCGTTGCGGCTGCGGCTGGTGCCGCCGAAGCCGCCGCCGAAGAAGCTGCCGAAGATGTCCCCCAGGTCGCCGAAGTCGAAAGCCCCGTCGAACCCGCCGCTGTAGCCGCCGTTCTGGGCCGCGTAGCTGGGGTCCACCCCGGCGAAGCCGAACTGGTCGTACCGGGCCCGCTTCTCGCTGTCGCTGAGGATCTCGTAGGCCTCGTTGGCCTCCTTGAACCGGGCCTCGGCCTCCTTATCGCCGGGGTTCAGGTCCGGGTGGTTCTCCTTGGCCAGCTTCCGGTAGGCCTTCTTGATCTCCGCGTCCGTCGCGCCCTTCTGGACGCCCAGGACCTCGTAGTAGTCTCTCTTATCTGCCATGATCTCTCACTTCCAATCGGAACCTATACATTCCGAATGGGGCGGGGACACCGGTCCCCGTCCCATCCGGCTTATGGCGAAAAGTCTGATACGATCCTTCCATGAGGTGATCGTTTTTCTTTCAAGAAAAACGATCACTTATTCTGATCGTCGTCCACGACCTTGTAGTCGGCGTCGTAGTACTGCTGGCCGCCGTTCTGGCTGCCGCCCTGCTGGCCGCCCATGTCGGGGCCGGGATGGCCCTGGGCGCCGGCCTGCTGGTACAGCTTCTCGCTGACCGCGTAGAACGCCTGCTGCAGGGCCTCGGTGGCGGACTTGATGGCGGCGGTGTCGTCGCCCTTCAGAGTCTCCTTCAGGTGGTCCACGGCGCTCTGGACCTGGCTCTTGTCGCTGGCGGGGATCTTGTCGCCCATCTCCTGGAGGGTCTTCTCAGCCTGATAGACCATCTGGTCACCGGCGTTGCGGGTCTCCACCTTGTCCTTGATCTTGGCGTCCTCGGCGGCGTACTGCTCGGCCTCCTTGACGGCCCGGTCGATGTCCTCCTTGGACATGTTGGTGGAGGAGGTGATGGTGATGTGCTGCTCCTTGCCGGTGCCCAGGTCCTTGGCGGAGACGTTCACGATGCCGTTGGCGTCGATGTCGAAGGTGACCTCGATCTGAGGCACGCCGCGGCGGGCCGGGGCGATGCCGTCCAGGTGGAAGCGGCCCAGGCTCTTGTTGGCGGCCGCCATCTCACGCTCGCCCTGGAGGACGTTGACCTCCACGGTGGTCTGGTTGTCGGCGGCGGTGGAGAAGATCTGGCTCTTCTTGGCGGGGATGGTGGTGTTGCGCTCGATGAGGCGGGTGCAGACGCCGCCCATGGTCTCGATGCCCAGGCTCAGCGGGGTCACATCCAGCAGCAGCAGGCCCTTCACGTCGCCGGTCAGCACGCCGGCCTGGATGGCGGCGCCCACGGCCACGCACTCGTCGGGGTTGATGCCCTTGAAGCCCTCTTTGCCGGTGATGCGCTTGACGGCCTCCTGGACCGCCGGGATACGGCTGGAGCCGCCCACCAGCAGGACCTTGGAGATATCGCTGCCGCTGAGGCCGGCGTCGCCCATGGCCTGGCGCACGGGGCCCATGGTGGCCTCCACCAGGTGGGCGGTGAGCTCGTTGAACTTGGCCCGGGTCAGGGTCACGTCCAGATGCTTGGGGCCGGTGGCGTCGGCGGTGATATAGGGCAGGTTGATGTTGGTGCTGGCCATGCCGCTCAGCTCGATCTTGGCCTTCTCGGCGGCCTCCTTCAGGCGCTGCATGGCCACCTTGTCGCCGCTGAGGTCGATGCCCTCGGCCTTGGAGAACTCGGCCACCAGATAGCGCATGATGCACTGGTCGAAGTCGTCGCCGCCCAGCCGGTTGTTGCCGGCGGTGGCCAGGACCTCAATGACGCCGTCGTCGATGTCCAGGATGGACACATCGAAGGTGCCGCCGCCCAGGTCGTAGACCATGATCTTCTGGGCCTGCTCCTTATCGAGGCCGTAGGCCAGAGCCGCGGCGGTGGGCTCGTTGATGATGCGCTTCACATCCAGGCCGGCGATCTTGCCGGCGTCCTTGGTGGCCTGGCGCTGGGAGTCGGTGAAGTAGGCGGGGACGGTGATGACCGCCTCGGTGACAGGGGAGCCCAGATAGGCCTCGGCGTCCGCCTTCAGCTTCTGCAGGATCATCGCGGAGATCTCCTGGGGGGTGTAGCTCTTGCCGTCCACGGTGACCCGGTGGTCGGAGCCCATTTCACGCTTGATGGAAGAGATGGTGCGGTCGGGGTTGGTGATGGCCTGGCGCTTGGCCACCTGGCCCACCATGCGCTCGCCGGTCTTGGAGAAGGCCACCACGGACGGGGTGGTGCGGTTGCCCTCAGCGTTGGCGATGACAACGGACTCGCCGCCCTCCATGACGGCGACGCAGCTGTTGGTAGTCCCCAGATCGATACCGATAACTTTAGACATAGTTGATTCCTCCTAAATCTATCAGAAAAAATTTTTTACAAAAATGGATTGACGCTTCAATTGGCCACCTGGACCGTGGCGAACCGGATGACCCGGCCGTTCAGCAAAAAGCCCTTCTGGAACACCTGGGCCACCGTGTTCTCGCCCAGCTCCCCGTCCTCGATGTGCATGACGGCGTTGTGCTTGTTGGGGTCAAAGGGCTGTCCCGCCGGGTCCTCGATGGTGACGCCCAGGCCGGTGAGGATGTTCTCCAGCTGGTGGAAGATCATCTCCATGCCCTTCTTGTGGGCGTTCTCCTCGTCGCCCTCCTGCTTCACCGCCCGCTCCAGGTTGTCGTAGACCTCCAGGAACTTGGCGATGGTGTCCGCCTTGGCGTCCTGGTAGACGTTCTCCTTCTCCCGGGTGGTGCGCTTGCGGTAGTTGTCGTACTCGGCGGCCAGGCGGAGATGCTGGTCGTTCAGGGTGGCGAGCTGCTTGGCCAGGCCCTCCATCTTCTCCATCTGCTCCCGGGTCAGGGTGTAGGTTTCCGGGGCCTGCTCCTGGTCCTTGGGCGGTTCCTGCTCCGGAGCGGCCTCCTCCGCCTCGGACGCCTTGCTCTCCGGCTCCTCCTGGGGCGTGTTCTTCTCGTTCTTATCCTTCTTACTCACGATATGTGGTCCTCCTTGGGGGGTAACTCGTTATTTTTACCGAACATCCGGGTCAGGCTCTCGGCGAAATAGCTGAGGCGGGCGGCCACGGCGGCGTAATCCATCCGGGTGGGTCCCACCACGCCGATGAGCCCCCGCATGTTGTCGCCAATGTCGTAGCTGGCCACCACCACGCTGGCGTCCTTCAGAGCCTCGTTGACATTCTCCGGGCCAATGAGGATCTGCATGGAGGTGTTCTCGTCCGGCACGGGGAGATTCTCCTTTCGGTCCGTCAGCAGGGCCATCAGGTCGTTGGCCTTGCCAAAGTCCTGGAACTCCGGCTGGCTGAGGAGGCGGGTCTGTCCGGTGGTGAAGAACTGGTGCTGGGCGCTGCGGTCCAGCACGCCGGTGGCGAACTCGATGGCCTGAGACAGGGGCATGAAGAGCTCCGCCTTCAGCTGGGAAGCCAGGCTCATCAGCTTCGCGCCCATCTCCTCGGTGCTGATGCCGGTGAAGTGGGTGTTCAGCAGGTTCGCCAGATTGGGGAGCTGGCCGTCGGGCAGGGGCAGATCCGTGCGGAGCAGCTGGCTCTTGACCCGGCTGTCGGCGGTCATGACCACGGCGATGAAGCTCAGCGCGTCCACCGGCAGCAAGTCGTACCGCCGCACCGTAAGGCCGCTCTTGCCCGCCGCGGCGGCGTAGGCCGGATAGCTGACGATGGAGGACACCATCTGTCCCGCCTGGGCCAGCACCGCGTCCAGCTCCTTGCGCTTGCCGCCCAGGGCGGCGTCGATATCGGCGGCCTCGTCCGGCGACACCTGCCGCTGCTCCATCAGCTCGTTGACGTACAGCCGGTACCCCTTGGGGGAGGGGACCCGGCCCGCCGAGGTGTGGGGCTGCTCCAGGTAGCCCATCTCGGTCAGGTCCGCCAGCTCGTTGCGGATGGTGGCGGAGCTGACGCTGCCGCCCATGGCCTGGGCGATGTACTTCGAGCCCACCGGCTCGGCGGCGTCGATGTACCGCTCGGTGACCACCTTCAATATTTGCTTTTTCCGGGCGGTCAGCTCCATGGCCGGTACAGCTCCTTTTTAGCACTCCACTTCCTTGAGTGCTAAACGCAGTTTAACACCAATGGGGGCCGTTGTCAATATGATTTCCAGATCGTATTTTTAACAATTTGTAAATTCATGCTTTTTTCTGAGAAAAAGGTATTGCTGCCAAAATATTGCAATCCCCGCGTTTTCTGTACGGTAACGGAGCGATTGTAACGAATCATACTTTTTCTTGAAAGAAAAAGTATCAAAAAGAACTTTAATACCGCTACCAAAGCGTTGCAATTCCTACATTTCTCACACGGTGACGATATATGGTTCTAATTGGAGAATAGTATCAAAGGGGACAGCGCGGCTCCACGCTGTCCCCTTTGAAAATCTCTGTCCCCGGCCCGCCGGTGAGAGTTACCAGCGAGCGTTTTCGCCGTCGGTGAGCACACCGTCCACGTCGTGGACCCGGGCGTTGTCCAGCATTCTCTCGAAGCTGGTCATGCTGCCGGTCCGGTGCTGGCCGGTCACATCGTCCACCAGGTCGTCCACAGACCGGCCCACGTCGTCCGCCGCATCCCGGATATCGCCGCCCAGGGTGCTGCGCCCGCGGGTCGTACCGCCGGTGGTGCTGCTGCCGGTACCGCCGCTGCCGGTATCGCCGTTGTTCCCGGTGGCGCCGCCGCCAATCCCGCTGTTGTTGGTGACGCCGCCGCTATTGGTGGTCCCGCCGTTGTTGGCGGTACCGCCCTGGTTGGAGCTGCCGCCGGGGGTACCGTTGTCCTGAGTGCCAGTGGTGCTGCCGCCGGCGCCGCCGTTATCATTGGTCCCGCTGCCCTGGTTGCCGCAGGCGGCCAGACAGAGCAGCAACGCCGCGGCGGCGGCAAAGATCACAGCTTTTTTCTTCATCGCTCGTTCCTCCTTCCTGATTGCGCGCAGTCCGCGCTGGTGGTAGTATTTGCGGAGGGAGCGATTTTAGCGCTGGCGATTTTTTGCAAAAAATTTGTTGCTATATCAGAACAGGCTGATCTGCCGGGCGGCCTGCTCCTTCTTGCGGATCTTTTCCCGGGCCACCTCCTTGGGCAGGTCTGCCAGGAATTCCGACGGCCTGCCTCCGGCGGTGATGACCAGCTCCTCTCTGGCCCGGGTCATGCCCACGTAGAAGAGCCGCCGCTCCTCCTCCGGGTCCGTCTTCCGCCCCTGGGATTCCAGCGGCAGTGACCCCGCCGTCACCCCGGCCACAAATACCGCCGGGAACTCCAGGCCCTTGGCGGCGTGGAGTGTCATCAGCCGCACCGCGCCGGAGGCCCAACCCTTGCCGGAGGCCCGGCGCAGGTCCGCATCCTCCCCCAGGGCGGAGGCTTGCCACAGCTTCTCCCAGGTCCCGTGGAACACCGCCGCGCCCCGGAGGCTGTCCAGGACTGGGGCCGCGCCATAGCAATCCTCCCAGATCTCGATGAGCTTCCATGGCTTCTCGCCGCTCACCAGCGGCAGCCACTCCGCCGCCCGGTCCAGCCACGCCTCCAGCGGGCCGTAGCCGCGAACTGTCTCCCGGAGGGCGTCCGGGTCCAGGCCCGCCAGCTTTCCGCAGGCGTTCTGCGCTTTCAGGATCAGGTCCGCCGGGCAGTCCCACAGCAGCCGCAGCGCCGTCTCCAGCGCGGCGATATCGCCTGGCTGCGTCAGGTGGTGGAGGAAAGCCAGCAGCCCCCGGACCTCCGGGGCCTCCCAGAAGTCCTCCCGGGCGCTGACCACACAGGGGATGTCGTTTTTGCGCAGCGCCCGCTCGATGCGGAGCAGCTGCCGGTGGGTGCGGCAGAGCACCGCGATATCGGAGAAGGACCGGGCGGCCCGCTCCTGGTCCAGCCGCTGGACCTCCAGCATATCCACGCCGCCGGTCATGCGGACCACCTCCTGGGCGATAAAGTCCGCCTCGGAGAAGTCGTCCTCCGCCGTGACCAGCCGCACCGGCACACCGGCGGGCCGCCGGGCCCGTAGCTCCCGGGAGCCGCCGGGATTCTTCTCAATGACCGGCAGCGCCGCCCGCAGCACCTCCGGCGCGGAGCGGTAGTTCTCCGCCAGCCGCAGCGTCCGCAGGCCGGGCCGGTCCTCCGCCAGCCGCTCAAAGCAGCGGCCCGTGGCCCCCCGGAAGCCGTAGATGGACTGGTCCGGGTCGCCGATGACAAAGAGGCTCTTTCCGTGGGCGCTCCAGGCCAGGGTCAGCCGGTACTGGGCGTCGCTGACGTCCTGGAACTCGTCCACCAGCAGGTGGGTGAAGCTCCGGCGGCCCTGGGTGTTGAGGGCCAGCGCCTGGGTCAGCAGGTCGTCGAAGTCCAGCACCCCCAGGGCCTTGACCCGGCCGCAGTAGGCGTCGTACAGCGCCTGGTCCACCCCGGCGTCCTCCCAGGACGCGCCGCTCTTGACGCGGGACACGGCCTGGAGCAGATTCTGCGGGCGCATTTTGCTCCCCTGCTCCCGCAGGGCCTCCTCCGCCAGCGCCAGGGCCTCGCCCCGGCCCAGCAGCTTCACGTCCCCCAGCAGCTCCAGGCACACCGCGTGGAAGGTGCCGATGGTCATGGACGCCACCGCCCGCTTGCCGCCCAGCCGCGCCTCCAGCCGCTCACGCAGCTCCCCGGCGGCCTGGTTGGTGAAGGTGACGGCGGTGATCTCGCCGGGCTTCACGCCCTTTTCCTCGATGAGCCAGGCGATGCGGGACACCAGCGTCCTGGTCTTGCCGGTGCCGGGACCGGCGACGACCGCCACCGCCGGGTCCGCCGCCGTGACGGCGGCGAGCTGCTCCGGGTTCAGCGCCTCCGCGGAGGGGGCAGTGGAAGCCTCTTCCGCCTTTGCCCGTTTCAGCTCTCTCTTTTTGGCGGCGGTTTTTTTCGCGGGCGCGTCCGCGCCGAACAGGGAGATCTGCCCGCTGAGCCGCTGGATCTCGGCTGGGGTCAGCAGGGAGATGACGCCGTACTCGCCGTCGAACCCGGCCCGCCGCTCCACCTGTCCCGCCCGCAGCCGGCGGATGCCCTCCGCCACGCAGGGGCCCGCGGCTGTTTGGATGTCCTCAATGGGCGTCTCCCGTAGGATGGTGAACTCCGGCCCCAGCGTCCGCAGCAGGCGTCCGTACAGCTCCCCGGTCTTCTTTCCCGCCGCCGGCATTCCGGTGGAGGCGGCGATGACCTCCGGCAGCGGGGCCAGGCTCTCATAGGGCTTGGCCCCCTGGGGCCGGAACCCCTCGGGCCGGTCCGCCAGCTCCTCCACCCGGTGCTCCACGCCGATGGTCAGTTTTTTGCCGCACACCGGGCAGCGGCCCCCCAGGGCCTGGGTCTCGGAGGGGGTGAGGCACACGCCGCAGTTCCGGTGGCCGTCCAGGTGGTACTTGCCCTCCTCAGGGAAAAACTCCACCGTGCCCAAAAATCCCTCGCCAGTGCGGATGGCGCGGATCAGCTCCGGATAGCTGAGCCCCGTGTCCAGCAGGTCCGCCTCCCGGCCCAGCTTGGCCGGGGAGTGGGCGTCGGAGTGGGACACCAGGGTCAGCCCGTCCAGGGACGACACCCGCCAGTTCATAGGCGGGTCGGAGGAGAGCCCCGTCTCCACCGCGTGGATGTGTCCCGTCAGATCCCCGAAGCACTCCTCCAGGCTGTTGAACCCGGAGAAGGCCCCGAACACGGAGAAGTGGGGCGTCCAGATGTGGGCGGGGATGAACTCCGCCTCCGGGCAGGCGTCCAGGGTCAGCTCCAGCAGGTCCCGGCAGTCCATGCCCAGGATGGGCCGCCCGTCGGAGCGGATGTTGCCCACCGCCTCCAGCCGGGCGGACACCTGGTCGGCGGCCTCTAGGCTGGGCAGGAGGATGACGCTGTGGACCTTCCGGGTCTTCCCGTCCTTTTTATAGATGGTGCTGATCTCCCCGGTGACCAGGAACCGGGGCGTCTCCCCGGCCCCGTCCCAGGGCATCCGGCAGTCCTCCCTGAGAATGTAGGTGCCGTCCCCCACGGGGACCAGGTGATCCCGCAGTTCGGCGCGCCAGGCGGGGTGGGTGAAGTCCCCGGTGCCCACCAGGCCGATGCCCTTGCGCCGGGCCCACCAGTCCAGGTGGGGGGCGTCCAGGTCCTTGCTGGTGGCCCGGGAGAACCGGGAGTGGATGTGGAGATCGGCGATATACATGGCGTGTCCTCCTCGTTGTGAAAACGGCGGCCCCTGGTGGAGCCGCCGCTCAATTGAAAACGATAAACAGTTAAATGTTCCGAAGCGCCGCTTCCAGAGCGGTCTTCTGGGTGGTGCCCGCGTCCTTCATCTTGACCACCCGGGCGGGGCAGCCCGCCACCACGGCGTTCTCCGGCACGTCTTCGATGACCACGGCTCCGGCGGCCACCACGGCCCCCTTGCCCACGTGGACGCCCTCGATGACCACCGCGTTGGCCCCCACCAGGACGCCGTCCTCGATGATGACCGGCTTGGCGCTGGCGGGCTCGATGACCCCGGCCAGCACCGCGCCTGCGCCGATGTGGCAGTTCTTGCCCACCGTGGCCCGGCCGCCCAGGATGGCGCCCATGTCGATCATGGTGCCCGCGCCGATGACCGCGCCGATGTTGATGACCGCGCCCATCATGATGACCGCGCTGTCGCCGATCTCCACCTGCTCCCGGATGATGGCGCCGGGCTCGATGCGGGCGTTGATGCCCTTCAGGTCCAGCATGGGGATGGCACTGTTGCGGCGGTCGTTCTCAATGACGATGTCCTTGATGTTTCCCGCGTTGGCCTCCAGGATGGGCTCTAGGTCCTTCCACTCCCCGAACACCACCTTGCTGGCCCCGTCGCCGAAGACGGTGGCCCCGCCGTAGTCGATGGGGGAGCGCTCGTTGACGTAGACCTTCACCGGGGTCTTTTTCTCGGCAGCGCCGATATAGGCGATGATCTCCTGCGCGTTCATCATCCGTTGTTTCCTCCAAATAACACGTCGTCCAGCTGGTAGCGGCCCTTGGGCATCCGGTACAGCTTCCGGGCCATGTGCAGGGCCCCGCTGACGAAGATCTGCCGGGACGAGGCCCGGTGGGTGAACTCCAGCACCTCGTCGGTGCCGAAGAAGCTGACGGTGTGGGTGCCGGCCTCGGTGCCGCCCCGGAGGGCGTGGACGCCGATCTCCTTCTCGGTCCGCTTGCCGCAGATGCCCTGGCGGCCATACACCGGGGTGTACTCCCCGGCGGGATCCACCGCCTTCAGCAGCATCTTGGCGGTGCCGCTGGGGGCGTCCACCTTCTGGTTGTGGTGGGTCTCCACGATCTCAATGTCAAAGTCCGGCTTGAGCACGCCGCTGACCTGCTCCAGGGCACGGCGGAGCACCGCCACGCCCACGGAGTAGTTGGCGCTGTACATCACCGGCGCGTACTTGCCCAGCTCGTCCAGAATCGCCATCTCCCTGTCCCCCATTCCGGTGGTGCCGGAGAGGAGGGCGGTGCCGGTGCGGCGGATGTAGGCCGCGGTGTTGGGCAGGGAGGCGGGGCTGGAGAAGTCGATGGCCACGTCGGCCACCTTGCCCAGCTTCTCCAGGTCGGAGAAATTGTCGATATCGATGACGGCGGCGATCTCGTCGCCGGCGGCCAGGGCGGTCTTTTCGATGAGCTGGCCCATGCGGCCGTGGCCGATCAGCAGGATCTTCACAGTATCCCGGCCTCCTTCATCAGCTTCTTCAGAGCCTCGGTGTGGGCCTCGGTCATGTCGTACAGGGGCAGGCGGAAGGGACCGGCCTCCAGGCCCATCAGGTTCATGGCGGTCTTGACGGGGATGGGGTTGACCTCCATGAAGAGGCCGTTCATCAGGGGCAGGTACTTCACGGCGGTAGCCGCGGCCTGCTCCCGGCGGCCCTCCAGGTAGTCCATCACCATGTCGTGGCACTCCCGGGGCATGACGTTGGCCCAGACGGAGATGACGCCGCTGCCGCCGATGGACAGCAGGGGGATGGTGATATCGTCGTTGCCGCACCAGAGGGCGAAGTCAGGCCCGATGCAGTGGGCGATCTTCATAGCGTAGGACATGTCGCCGCTGGCTTCCTTAATGCCGCAGATGTTGGGGTGCTTGCTGAGGCGCTCCACGTTCTCCACGGAGATGGCGCAGCCGGTGCGGCCCGGCACGTTGTAGAGGATGCAGGGGATGCTCACCGCGTCGGCCACGGTGACGAAGTGGCGGTAGATGCCCTCGGCGTTGGCCTTGTTGTAGTAGGGGGTGATGAGCAGCAGGCCGTCGGCACCCAGGTCCTGGGCCCGGAGGCTCTTCTCCAGCATGGTCTGGGTGGAGTTGGAGCCGGTGCCGGCGATGACGGGGACCCGGCCCGCGGCGGCCTCCACGACGCACCGGAGGACGGCGTCGTCCTCCTCGTGGGACATGGTGGAGCTCTCACCGGTGGTGCCCAGGGTGAGGATGGCGTCGGTCTTGTTTTCGATGTGCCACTCCACCAGATGGCGGAGGGCGGTGAAGTTCACGGAGCCGTCGGCGTGGAAGGGGGTGACGAGGGCCACAACAGAGCCCTTGAGGTTGCGGATGTCCATAGTAGATGATTTCCTCCTGAAAAGATGTTGGACGATATGCGGCGGCCAGCATCCCGATATAAAAGGAGCCGGCGGACGCCTCCGCCGGCCATACAAACAAGTGGCACTTGTTTCCAGCAAGCAGATAGCGCTCCTGTGAGGTTTTCTCACAGACAGTGGCGGAGGTATCCCCTCCGTCCCCATTCAGGCGTCCGTGCCCGGACGCCGAATTCGGCGGACCTGCCCCCGCCGCGATCATGGCCTGCCGGCTCCCGCAGCTTCCTCGCATCCGCGACCTCTATCGTTGGTTTTTATATCATACCATAAGATGATTTTTTTACAAGAGTGAAATTGTACAAAAAACAGCAACTATTGCGCTTAATTGTGAACAACATCGAATGCACAGGGGCCTCCGGCCCCTATCGGGCTAGGTAGGGACCTTCGGTCCCTGCCTCACCCTGGGCGTTCGGCCCGCTATGCGGGCCTCAGCCTTAAGCCGCCCAGAGGGCGGCCCACAGGTTACTTTTTGTGCAAACAAAAAGTAACCAAAAAATTGCTTAAGGGGCTGGCGCCCCTTAAGAATCCCCGGGGA
>CANQCS010000055.1 GCA_947589745.1 uncultured Oscillospiraceae bacterium | reverse complement strand
GATGTTCAGCAGGGACTACAGTACATCAAGGAGCGTTTGCAGGAAGAAGTTTTGACTGCACTGTATCCTCCGATCCCAACACCGGCAAATCAGATCATGTTAGCCCCGGGTCAGTTCCTTATGCAGATCCCTGTATAGTAAAAATTGTCAAAGGGGTCAAGATGGGGTCAAAAATCGTGTTGTCACAAAAGAAAAAAGTGAAGCTTGATCGCGGCAATTGGGGTCAACGTGGGGTCAACAAGAAGCTGAATATGCTCCAAAAAGTTAAGAAAATCACTCAGAACAACGTGTTCTGAGCGATTTTCATGGTTGCGGAGGGGGGACTTGAACCCCCGACCTCCGGGTTATGAGCCCGACGAGCTACCAACTGCTCTACTCCGCGATATTTGGGACAAACCTCGATGGTGCCGGTGGCCGGGCTCGAACCGGCACGGTATCGCTACCGAGGGATTTTAAGTCCCTTGTGTCTACCAATTCCACCACACCGGCGAACATCGGCGTCTCTTAAAATACCACACTTTGCCGCCGTTGTCAACCCTATTTTAAAAATTTTGTGTTTGTGTCCTGATGATAGGCATATATCAATTGATATGGCGTCGGAGGCATAGCCTGCTCCGCCCGGTCCGCCATCGGCATCTGTTTGGTACCTCCAGACGGCCGGGCGGAGCAGACGTTTTTCCTTGTCCGCAAAGAGCGCTCACGCATCCAACAGAACCCGCGCCAAAAACTGCCCCAGGAGACACGGCGCCGCAAACCCCAGCAACAGAAGGAACAGCCCGCTGAAGGGGAACGCCACCAACGACACCGCCGGGATGCCCAGCGCGCACACCGCCGCGCCGGTGGAGCGCAGAGGCCGCCCCAGTCCGCAGACCAGCGCGCGCCGCGTCGCCTCCCGGACGCCCACTCCATCGGCCAGGAAGCCATAGAGATACTGGGCTGAAAGCGCCGCTGTCAGGAACACGGTGGTGCAGAGGAGGAACGGCGCAAAGAACAGCCAGTTCCCCGCCGCCTGCCGGAGGTAGAACCAAGCCCCCACGCCGGATACCGTCATCAGTCCCGCCGTCAGAAAAAACGCGGCATAGGCATGCCTCCAGAAGCGCCGGAAGCCGGTTCGGAAATCGTACCAGTTGTCTTTGGGCTTGCCCTGCACACGGCGGCGCATGACGTAGTGCATGGCGAACAGGGACAGCGGGATGGTGACCACCGGCAGGCACCCGGCCAGAAACAGCAAATTCACCTGGGGCAGCGTCCCCCAGTTTCCCTCCAGGATTTCCCACAGCCTGCCAGCCCCGGTTTTCTCCGGCTGCTCCTGACTGCGAAGCGATGTTTCGGACTCCCAATCCCGGAAAAATCTCATTGTTTTTCCCCTCTTTCGGATACGGCCGGAACGCTCCGGCCTCTCGTTTTATTTCACCTTATAGCATGGATTGCCCGGCTCTGTCAAGCGCCGCCGGAGGCGGCGGCCGGCGGGTGTGCATACACTCTGCTATATGGAGCAGCCAGCACCTTTCAATCGCCTTTGGAGAAAATGCCGCATCACTTCGTATGCCGCCCGGGATGTTCGTCTTTTTGACCAGTAAATTGTGACGTTTTCTGTGCATTCAAACGATTTTTTGCAGGTATATACCACGATAAATCCACACCTGCATAAAAAGCGTCTGTTGCGGCATCCCGGTATATTTCACCGATACCGGTTCATTTACACCGCCCGGCGGGATGTGATATGATGAACACGATCCAAGCGGCCGCCGTCTGTCAAAGGGCACATAAAACTCTCTGTTGTGCATCTTTCTCCTGAATATCATACCGCTTTCTGCTTTACTCCGACCGCATAATTTGTTGGCTTTTTCCCAAAAGCATGATATACTGAGAACAACAGGTTTATCGGAGCCGGAAAAGGGCGCCGCCGGCCTGTCAGCGGAAGTAAGAGGTGTTTTTAATGTCTAACTTCTCGTTTTCTATCTTCCCCAACGAGAATTATATCGACCTGCGCCTTTACCAGTACGGATGGGAGCAGTGCGAGCCGTTGCACTCCTTCGGCCCGTTTATTCGGAACCACTACCTGTTCCATTACATCATTTCAGGGAAGGGAACGCTGGACTCAACGGCGGAGGACGGCGTCACCCACCGTTATTCTCTGGAAGCAGGCCAGGGCTTTCTGATCTGTCCCGGTCAGATCAACACCTACAGCGCCGACGCGGACGATCCGTGGAAATATGCCTGGCTGGAATTCGACGGACTGCGGGCGGCGGAGTATCTGGGCAGCGCGGGCCTGGGCGTTGCCCAGCCTATTTATCAGCCGGGAGACCCCGCTCTTGCCGGAAACATGCGGGACATCATGCTGTATATCACCGACCACTCCAATGCCTCGGCCCTGCACCTCATCGGCTGTCTCTGCCTGTTCCTGGACGCGCTGATCCGTTCCTCGGCCTCCCACCGGAACACCACCGGCACCCGGCTGCGGGACTTCTATGTGCAGGAGGCCGTCACCTATATGGAGCAGAACTATCAGCGCGAGCTGACCATCGAGGAGATCGCCGATGTCTGCAAGCTCAACCGGAACTACTTCAGCAAAATATTCAAGGAGAGCATGGGCTGCACACCCCAGGAATTCCTGATCCGGATGCGGCTGGCAAAGGCCACCGAACTGATGCGCACCGAGGACCTGCCAATAAAGGATATCTCGGCGCTGTGCGGCTACCCCAATCAGCTTCACTTCTCCCGGGCGTTCAAGCAGCGCTACGGCACATCCCCCCGCGAGTGGAGAAATCAGAACAAACTGCACCATATCAAAAGGCGCTGACCGCGGGATCAGCGCCTTTTTCCTACTGCTCCGCCTGCAGATACAGCTGGAGGGCGCGGTAGTCGCCTTTCAGAACAGGCAGCGGGTACCCCGCATACATCAGCACATCCCCAGGCCAGCTGCCCTCGCCGTTGATATGATAGCGGAGCGCCGGGTCCAGGCCCTTGATACGCAGAGCCGTAAGCGGAGGCGCGCCCCGGAACGGGCCTGTCACCACGCTGACCAGCGCCTCCCGCTTATCAGGCGACACCTGTTCCCACGCGGTATAAGGCCCATTCTGGAAGGGGGCGCTGAGGCGGTAGTAGTCCCCGTTCTGGATCAGGTCATACCACTCCTTGAACTGTGCCGTCTGCCGGCGGACGATCTCTTTTTCCTCCGGGGTACACTCGTTCAGGTCCATTTCGTATCCAAAAGTCCCGGCCATCGCCACTACGCCTCTGGTCTCCAGAGGCGTGACACGGCCTGTCGTCCCGTTGGGCACGGCGGAGACATGGGCCCCCATTGTGGACACCGGATAACAGAAGGACGTGCCGTACTGGATGCGCAGCCGGTCTATGGCGTCGGTATTGTCGCTGCACCAGATCTGCGGCGTGTAGTAGAGCATACCCCCGTCAAAGCGTCCGCCGCCGCCGCTGCACCCCTCGATGAGCATTTGAGGGAAGTCCCTCCGCAGGCGTTCCGCGAACTCATATACGCCCAGGACATACCGATGGTACACCTCCCCCTGGCGCTCCGGCGGCAGGGCGGAGGACCACACCTCGGTCAAGCTGCGGTTCATATCCCACTTGACGTAGGCCACCTCCGTGCTGGAGAGGACGGAGTGGATCTGTCCATAGACGTGGTCCCGCACCTCCTTCCGGGAGAAGTCCAGCACCAGCTGCTGGCGGCCCCTGGAGGGCCTGCGCCCCGGCACGTTCAGGACCCAGTCCGGATGGGCCCGGTAGAGGTCGCTGTCCTCGTTGACCATCTCCGGCTCGATCCAGATCCCGAACGCCATCCCCATGGCTTTGAGCCGTGCGACCAGCGCGTCCAGGCCGCCCGGGAGCTTTGCCTCGTTGACGACCCAGTCCCCCAGCCCCGCGGTGTCCTCGTTTCTCGCGCCAAACCAGCCGTCATCCATGACGAACAGCTCCATCCCCAGCGCGGAGGCCTCCTGGGCGATCTCCACCAGCCGGTCGGCTGTGAAGCGCATCTCCGTCGCCTCCCAGTTGTTGATGAGCACAGGGCGGCGCCTGTCCCGGTAGGGGTCGCGGATCAGATGCTGCCGGATGCCGCGGTGGAGCTGACGGCTCATCTGGCCGAACCCATTGGGGGAGCAGACCATGGCCGCCTCCGGAGCGGTAAAGCTCTCTCCGGGCTCCAGGACCCATCCGAAGTGATAGGGATGGATGCCCATGACCAGCCGGGCGCTCTCAAACTGCGTCCTCTCCGCCGCGGCCTGGAAGTTGCCGCTGTACAGCAGCATGGCGCCGTAGCACAGGCCGTGGTCCTCGTCCGCGTTTTGGTTGCAGAGGATGACGAACGGATTGTGCTGATGGCTGGAGGCGCCGCGGACGCTGTCCACGCTCTGGACCCCGGGGCGCAGGGGGGACCGGCAGGGACAGCGCTCCATCACATGGGCGCCGTTGAAGGTGATCATATCCAGGTCTGACCGGGTAAAGTCCAGGCACAGGGACATACACCGGCACAGCTTTACGGAGTGCTCCCCCCGGTTGATCACCCGCACAGACCGGGTGATCAGGTCGTATTTCTCCAGCACGCCGAACAGAAGCTCTACATCGACCTGAGCGGCGGCGTCTGTCAGGAGGACCGACAGAGTCTGCCACTCCCCATCACCGCCGTAAAAGGCGGGCAGGCCATCCAGAGCATACTTGCCGTCCCGGACCTGGCTGTCCACGTACCGCAGATCGGCGCTCCTGCTTCCGTTCGGCAGCTCCAGCTCGATGGAGGGCAGACGGAAGTCCCCGACGCCGCAGGTGGAATATTCCTGTGGGAGCGTATCCAGAGAGAAGGCGCGGTCGTCTCCGGCCTCATTGGGATTGGGAGAAAATCCCCGCTCCCAGCGGCGCAGAACACAGGAGAGGTCGCCGCCGGCGATTCTGGGGCCATAGTAGGTGTGGAGAAGCACATCATAGTCCCACACTTTCATCTGATACGTGGTGTTCCGGGTGTGCAGAGTGATCAATTTTCTCTCTTTGTCGAGTACGATCATAGGGGACCTCCTATATCGGATTGGTGTCTAATAGGATAAAAGATTGTTCAACGGAGTGCCGGCAGCCCGATGCTGATTCAGCAGAACTGCCCCGGCAGGAAAAATCCGTGCCGGGGCCGTTTTGAAGCGCAAAGGAAGAGAACAAGTTATTTGCCGCCGGTGCCGGCAATGCCCTCCACGAACTGGCGCTGGAAGATGAGGTAGAGCACGATCATTGGCAGCATAGCCAGCAGGGAGCCCGCCATCAGCATGGGGAAATTGGTGGTGTCCAATCCGCGCAGCGTGGCAAGTCCGGCGGACAGGGTGAACATGTTGATGTCGTTGTTGACGATCTGGGGCCACATCAGGTCGCCGTAGGCGAACACGGCGGTGAAGATCGTCAGGGCGGCCACCGAAGTGCCGGTCAGCGGGAACATGACCTTGTAGAAGGTCTGGAACTGGTTGCAGCCATCCAAAAAGGCGGCCTCGCCGATCTCGTCCGGGATGCCCATATAGGTCTGCCGCAGGAAGAAGACGCCGAAGGCGCTGACGATGCCCGGGAACACCAGACCCGCGATGGTGTTGACCAGGCCCAGCTTGGCCACCATCTGGTACTGGGGGATGATAAAGATCTGGCTGGGCAGGGACATCTGCATCAGCACGATGGTGAAGAGCAGGTTTTTGCCGCGGAACTTCAGTTTGGCAAAGGCATACCCGGCCATGGAGCTGAAGACGACGGCGCAGACGACCCGGAAGAACACCAGCAGGATGGTATTCCAATACAGCTTGACGAAGGGCAGGTTCTCAAGGACTTTCTTGTATCCGTCCAGGCGGAACGCGGATGGGAAGAAGGTGGCGGGGATGCTCACGCTCTCGGCCTGGGTCTTGAAGCTGGTAAGGAGCATCCAGATGAACGGGAAAATCATGATCACGGAGCCCACGATCAGGGCAAAATAGGTGAGGAATTTAGCGATCGCGTAGGAGCGGTGCAGGGAATTCAGATTCTTCATGCCGGACCCTCCTTAAATATCGTAGGTGACCCACTTCTTCTGACCCCAGAACTGGATCAGGGTGACCAGCAGGATCAGGCCCACCGTCCAGACCACGATGGCGGAGCCGTAGCCCCGGTCGCCGGTCACAAAGGACGAGCGGTAGAACAGGTACATCAGGCTCTGCATATCGGCCATGGCTGGGTTGGTGTCGTCGGACATCATGTAGATCAGGTCGTAGACCTTCATGGAGGACATGAGGCGCATGATCAGCACGGAGAACATGGTGGGCGAGATCATGGGAAGGGTGATGGCGAAGAACTGCCGGACCTTGCCCGCGCCGTCGATGCTGTTGGCCTCATAGAGGGTCCTGGGGATATTCTGTAGGCCCGCCAGCAGCAGCACCGCGTCATAACCGATGCTGCTCCAGACGGAGACGATAGCGACGGCAACGATGGCGGTCTTGGGATTGGTGATCCACTGGATGTGGGTGCCCAGGATCTGATTGAGGATGCCGCTGTCGCCGTTGAAGATCACCTGCCACACCATGGCGATGGCCGCGGGGGCGCACACCAGGGGCAGGAAAAAGATGGTGCGGAAGCCGCCCTTGAATTTTACCTTGGTGTTCAGGAGCATGGCCACGAACAGAGCGAGGATCACGCCCACAGGCACGGTGAGGATACAAAACTTGACGGTATTCCACGTGGCTTTCCAGAATTCCGCGTTGCTGAACATGTCCACATAGTTCTGGAGGCCGATAAATTTGTAGTGGCCAAAGCCCAGATGCTCGCAGAAGCTGGTGTAGATGGTCTGGATAAACGGCCAGATATTCAGCACGAACAGGCCGATGATGGTGGGGGCCACCATGATCCATCCCCAGTTTTCCTCCCGCCGGTCAGCGACGGACAATTTCTTTTTCACAGTTTACCCTCCTCTCAGCCGTCAGCCAATTTCTTGGCTGTCTCTGTATTGACGATCTCGGTCATTTTGTCGAGGCCCGCGTCCACATCCTGGTTGCCGGCATAGACCTGGGTCAGAACATCCAGGACCTGGCTCTTCCAGCGGGGGCTGGCCGAGTTGTACGGGACCTGGACCGCGTAGTCGAACTGCTCAAAGATGCAGTCCACGTCGATGGGGTTGCCGAACTCCTCAAAGGCGGTCCGCCAGCTCTCCTCTGTCCCGATGTACGCGGGGATCGCCGCGCCGGAACGGCCCTGGATCAGCTGGGCCTCCTCTGTGCCGAAGTATTTCAGGACGTCCTTCACGATCTCCAGGTTCTTGCCGTGGGCCCCGGTGGAGTAGCACAGGCCGTTAGACATGCAGGCCCGGCCGTCCTGGTCCAGGCTCTCCGGTGTGCTGACGGGGTCGGGAGCCTTAGGCAGCTTGGCGATGTCCCACTTGCCCAGCATCTCCGGGTGATCTCTCAGGGCACCCAGCAGGCTCCAGGAGCCTTCCATGAACATGGCCGCCCGCTGGGACCAGAACGTGGCGCCCGCGCCGTTCTGGGTGAAGAAGTTCTGATCCGGGCACCACTCCTCCTGCTGCATCCCGATGTAGAACTCCATGGCCTCCTTGCCGCCGGGCTCGTTGAACCCGCAGGCGGTGCGGTCGGCGGTGAGGATGTAGCCGCCGTTCTGGTAGACATAGGCCCAGTAGCCCAGCTGGTCGTCCAGATAGGCCAGATAGCCGTAGTTGCCGGTGGCGTCGTAGATCTTCTGCGAGGCCTCCGTCAGGTCGTCCCAGGTCCAGTCGTCGTCGGGATACGCGACACCGGCGGCATCGAACATCTCCTTGTTGTAGACCAGGACGCCGTTGTCCTTATCCTTGGGAACGCCGTAGTAGCGCCCGTCGGAGCCGCTGATGTTCCCCAGGGAAATGTCGGAGAAATGCGCCTGGTAATAGCCGGGCTCCACGTCGTCGTAGAGGTCTGTCACGTCCGCCAGCATCCCAAAGTCCGCATAGTACAGCAGCTGATTGGTATGCATCCAGAAGATGTCAGGCATCGTGTTGGATTCGGCGGCGGCCTCCAGCTTGGTCCAGTATTCGTTCCAGCTGACCACCTGCACGTCGATGACCACATCCGGGTGCTGGGCCGTATAGGCGTCGCACATATCCTGCATCCCCTGACGCTGGTTGGTGTCCCAGATCTGGAACGTAAGATGTGTCTTGCCGTCGGACGCGCCGCACCCGCTCATGGACAGCAGCAGTGCGATCAGAAGCACCACCGCTGCCACAGGTCGGATTTTTTTCATGCTCCCACTCCTCTTCTTGTTTTTTGCGCCGTCTCTGTCCGAGAACTCACGCAGTCAGGTTTTGACTGTCTGCATGATAGCATAGGACGCTCTGCCGTGTAAATGAACGGGTGCCGCCAAAATATGCCAAAATACCACACAGCACTTTTTTACTGCAAGTCTGGCGGCATTTTGGCATATATCCTGTGAAGATTGTAGAACTGCATAATTTGAATCAATTTTTATTGGATATATTGCCAAAACCGAGTCCAGAAGTATCCCTTTAGGAATCGGAGCAGGTTGCATCATGCGATATGACCGGGCAAACGCATATAGCACAATGCGCCACTCAGGCTTTCACGCCTCTTTGCTGTGCATTGCTCTCTCCTCTGTCTTCCCCGGTTCCAGGGGCCCCGGCGGCACGGCCAAGGGCTTGACAGGACTGGGAAAAAACGCTATTCTTTATATACAGGAACCGGGCATTCCGGCAGATGTACGCCATCTGTCCGGCGCGGCTTCTATGGCGCGGCAGGGCTGTGCCGGAAGCCCCTTGGAGCGGTCCGCACCGGCCCTGGCCCCGCGTTTCTGAATACCGGCGCAACAGGCCGGAAAAGCACAAACCAATCCTTATATTGATTGCTTACACCCAGGAGAGTAGGAGGCCCCGATATGAAATACGATTTCACCGCTATCATTGACCGGAAGGGCAAGGACGCCATTGCCGTTGACGCGTTGGGCAAAAAGCCGGGGTTCGCCCCGGACGCTCCCAGGGAGGGCGTTGACCCCATCCCTATGTGGGTGGCGGATATGAACTTCGCCGTAGTTCCCACCGTGCAGGAGGCGATCATTGAGCGCGCCAAGCACCCCTGCTTCGGCTACTTTGACCCCAGGGAGGAATACTTTGACGCCATCATCCGCTGGCACCAGCTCCGCAACGGCGTCACCGGACTGCGCCCGGAGCACATCGGCTATGAGAACGGCGTCCTGGGCGGCGTGGTCAGCGCGCTGAACGTGGTGTGCTCCCGGGGGGACAAGGTCCTGGTCCACTCCCCCACCTACGTCGGCTTCACCCTGTGCCTGGGCAATAACGGCTATGAGATCGTCCACAGCCCGCTGGTCCTGGACCGGGACGGTGTGTGGCGCATGGACTTCGCCGATATGGAGCGGAAACTGTCCGAGGGCAATATCCACGCGGCGATCATGTGCAGCCCCCACAACCCCTGCGGGCGTGTCTGGGAGCGCTGGGAGCTGGAGCAGGCCATGGAGCTCTACCGGAAATACGATGTCTTCGTCATCTCCGATGAGATCTGGTCGGACCTGACCCTCAACGGGCACCGGCATATCCCCACCCAGTCCGTCAGTGAGGACGCCCGGCAGCGCACCGCCGCCTTCTACGCGCCCAGCAAGACCTTCAGCCTGGCCGGGCTGGTGGGCAGCTACCGCATCGTGTACAACAAGTGGTGGCGGGACCGGATCGAGAAAGAGTCCTCCCTGAGCCACTACAACAGCATGAACGTCCTTTCCATGTACGGGCTGATCGGCGCCTATCAGCCGGAGGGGCACCAGTGGGTGGACGAGCTGCTGGAGGTGCTGTCCGGAAACATCAACTACGCCTGCGACTATATCAACGCGCATTTTGAGGGGGTAGAGGTTTCCAAGCCGGAGGGCACCTATATGCTTTTCGTGGACTGCACCAAGTGGTGCGCGGCCCACGGGAAAACCATCCTGGAGCTGGAAAAGGCCTGCTGGAACGAGGGCGTCATGATCCAGGACGGCACCATGTTCCACGGTCCCTGCCATATGCGGATGAATCTGGCCCTGCCCTTCTCCCGGGTGCAGGAGGCCTTCCAGCGGCTGGACCGGTACGTATTCAACGCGTGATATTATCAAATGACGATACGGGGCCCTCTGATGGTTGGCCATCAGGGAGCCCCGTATCGCTGTAATACTTTTTCTTGAAAGAAAAAGTATCAAAAAGAACTTTAATATCGCTACCAAAATGTTGCAATTCCTATATTTCTCGCACGGTAACGATATATGATTTTAATTGAAGAATAGTATCACGATTGATAATGAATGAACAGGAGGACGGGTTATGGGCAAGATGCCTTGGGAGTATGGGAAACTCCATGTCATGGAGAACGGCCGCTATCTCGCCTGCGGAGAGACGCCGTTTTTCTGGCTGGGAGATACGGCGTGGCCGCTCTTTCAGCGGTGTACGGTCCCGGAGGCGGGGGAATATCTCAGGAACCGGGCGGAAAAGGGCTTCAACGTGATCCAGGCGGTGCTGGCCCACCGGACGGACGGCGTGGAGTCCACGACGGCGGAGCTGTCGGAGATGGGATATTGGGAAAAGTGCGATGCGATCATCTCCCTGGCGGAGGAGCTGGGCCTCTATATGGCGCTTCTGCCCTGCTGGGGGAGCTATGTGCGGGATGGGATCATCAAGCGGGACGACGCGCTGCGGTACGCAGATTTCCTGGTCTCGCGCTACCAGGACCGGCCCAACATCATCTGGATGATGGGCGGCGACATCCGGGGGAGCGACGGAACGGAGGTCCTCACGGCCTTTGGCGCGAGGATGCAGGAGCTTTTCCCGGACAGGCTCATCGGCTACCACCCCTTTGGCCGGACCTCGTCCTCGGATTGGTTCCACAACGAGCCCTGGCTGGACTTCAATATGTTCCAGTCCGGCCACCGGAGGTACGACCAGGTGAAGATGGCCAGCTGGGACGACCCGGCGAAAAACAAATACTGGTTCGGGGAGGACAACTGGCGCTACGTCCGCCGGGACCTCTCCCTGGAGCCTCCGAAGCCCACTGTGGACGGGGAGCCCTCCTATGAGCGCATCCGCCAGGGCCTCCACGACCCCACCCAGCCCCTGTGGCAGGCTAGCGACGTGCGCCGGTATGCCTACTGGTCCGTGCTGGAGGGGGCCATGGGCCACACTTACGGCCACAATGCCATCATCCAGTTCTACCGGCCTGAGCAGGGCCCCGGCTTCTACGGCGTCACCGGCCACTGGCGGGACGCCATGGACCACCCGGGAGCTTTCCAGATGGGGTATCTGAAGGGCCTTATGACAGGCGTGGACTTCACCGCGGGCCGTCCCAATGAGGCGCGCCTCGCCTGGGGGCAGAAGGAACGATATGACCGCGTCAGCGTCTTTGAGGGGCCGGCCTATATCCTCTGTTATACGTTCTCCGGCAAAGCGTTCGCCCTTGACCTTCGGGACAAAAAGGCGTCCGCAAGGTGGTTTGATCCCGCGACAGGCGCGTTTGGGGAGTCATTCAATGTAGATGCCAGCGCCGAGGTGGTCTTCACTCCGCCGGAAAAAACGGCCGGCGGCACAGACTGGGTCCTGCTGTTAAGGTTCTGATTTTTTCTTGCAAAAGGATCAGAAGGAATTTTCACACCGCCGCCAAAGCGCCTCCGGGCTGATCTCCTGGTCCGGGTCAAAGCCGTCCGAGGCAAGGTAGCGGTAGATGGACCTCTGGAGAGCCCGGGCCTCGGGGTACTGCTGGAGGTCCTGGAGGCCCAGGGAAGACAGGAGCAGCCTCCCGCCGCCGCACCGGAACTCCGCCAGCTGGGCCAGGGGGCGCAGGTAGGCGTAGCTGTCCAGCTCCGCGATGATGGGCTTGCACCCCTCCGGCAGGAGGACGGCCCGCTGGTTTGCCATAGGCCACCACTGCCAGTCGGTGTGGAAGTCCGTGGGGAAGTCCCGGAAGATGGGGTGGGCCGCGTCGATGAGCTGGCCCATGGTGCCCTCCTGATGGGAGAAGCTGCCCACGGACCAGAAGTCCGGGCTGAAATGGCACTGGACAGACCCCGGCATGGCCTCCGCCGTGGCGGGGGGCGACAGGTAGACCCGCCCCCCGTCCCGGAGGACAGCCAGAGCCGCCTTGTCCAGGCTCCGGCACTCGTGGACGTTCTCCGGGCAGACCGGCGTCTCATCCGGGTAGACCCAGATGGGGTAGGTGTTCTCTGCGCCGCAGAAGCTGACGGTCAGCGTCAGGCGGGCGGCCTTGGGGGCGTCCAGCCCCACGGAGATGGTCCCCAGGTCCGTGAGGCCGCCTGCCGGGGCTGTGACCTCTGAGAAAGTGTCGCTTTCGGCGACGCCCTCCCCCGCCAGGGACCAGGCGGGCACGCCCGTCAAGTCCTGCTTTCCGTAGTTGGCCAGCCGCACCCGGGCGGTGAAGCTCTCGCCGGAGGTGTAGGTGAAGCGGGGCAGGAGCGCCAGCGGCAGCACGTCCCGGAAGAAAGCCCGGAACTTCTCTGGCTGGGCAAAGCCGTAGGGCTTGGGTTCCAAGTGGGCGTTCATCATGCCGATGAGGGCTGTGCCCTGGCCGTGGAAGTCCTGGAGGCCCAGGAGGGAGATGCCGCTCATGCCCCCGGTACGCAGGGCGGCCTCTACCTCCGCCCGGTAGCAGAGCAGGGCCAGCTCCCCCGTGGCCTCCACCCGGTTCTCCCAGTCTGCCAGCATTCCCCGCGCCGCCGCCCGGTCCCGGACAGCCCGGTAGTTGGCGGGATCGGTGACGCCCCGGAAGGCGTCCAGCTCCCGGAAGTCGGGCAGGACCTCGTACTGCCCTACCTCGAAGGAGAACACCGGCTGTTCGCTCTCCTGCCGGAGGGCGGCCAAAGCCGGGATGTAGTCTACGCGGAAGTCCGGGTACTGCTCGTTGAGCCAGCCCTTCATGCCGCCGTAGATGGCCCGGAGGTACCGGCCCCGGTAGGAGCCGGAGGTGTGGAAGTCGTTGGCCGGGTCGCAGCCCCGGCGGCCGTAGTGGGTGTTGGAGCCATTGGCGTAGAGGCGGGTGGGGTCCAGCGTCCGGGCCTCCTTCAGGAGGGCCGCCGCGTAAGCTGTCCCCGCCTCGCCGGGGTGCAGCTCATTGCCCAGGGTCAGCATCACAAAGGAGGGGTGGTTGGCCAGCATGTTCAGCACGCCCAGCAGTTCCTCCCGGTAGTAGTCCCGGCTCTCCGCCGCCTCAAAGGCATCCGCCGGGTCCCAGTGGGATAGCTCCGGCTGCATCAGCATCCCCAGCCCGTCGGCGGCCTCGAACGCGGCCTCCGGCGGGCAGTGGCTGTGGAAGCGCATACAGTTGACGCCGTAGGCCCGGTACCGCAGCAATATCTCCCGCCAGCGCTCCACATCCATGGGCGGGTACCCCGTCTCCGGGAATATCGCGCAGTTGGCCTCCCCCCGGAGGAAGAACCGGCGGCCGTTGAGGGTCAAAAAGCCGCCCTCCGCCCGGAAGTCCCGGACGCCGAATCGGACCGTGCGGCTGTCCAGTCCGGGGGCAGAGACCGTCAGGGGGTACAGGTTTCCCTCCCCCTCGTCCCACCAGCTGACATCGGGGCGCAGCGGCAGATCCCTGGCCCACAGCTCCGTCCGGCCTACGGGGAGACAGGCGGAGAGGACCGCGTCCTCCGCCAGGGCAGGTGCGGCGACGGTCAGCTCCAGCTCCCCCGCCTCGGCCATATCCAGCGCCAAGCACACGTCCAGCTGGTCCCCGTGGGGATAGGCGCGGACCTGGCTGATAAAATTACGCTTCTCCACCCGCAGCCGCAAATAGCCCAGGAGGCCGTTCCAGTTGGTCTGGCTCTCGTCCGTGGCGGCGGAGGAGCGGAGGATGGCCGCCCGTGGCCAGTCGGGGTAGGAGTTGTCACAGGTCAGGACGAAGGTGTCCCGGCCCGTCACCGCCTCCGTGACCTCGAATACCCAGGGGGTGCTGAGAAACCGGGGCGAACAGGGCGGCGCCTTCCGGCCGTTGACGGCCAGCCGCAGCTGCCGGGACCGCTCGCACTCCAGGAACACCCGCTTCCCCGCCGGGACGTTCCAGGCGAGCTGCCGGGTGAACTGGGCGGGGCCCTCGTAGGTGTGTTTCCGGGTCAGGCGGGTGGTGATGGGCTCCCCCTCCCGCCAGAGGCCGATGGCCCTGGCATCGTCCAGCCTCCACTGGGTCATGGGATCGTCGGGGTGGCCGAAGCCTCCCTCGTCCAGGGTGCCGGGCAGACGAATGGGCCCGGACTGGCTCGGAATCTCACAGGTCCAGAGGCCGGACAGATCAATGTGTTCCATAGGTGTTCCTCCTCGGTGGAATGGGGCCGCAGACGGTTTCCGCCGGTCGCCGCCGTTTGCCCCAAGTATATTCCTGTATCCCTCCCGAATCAAGCGGCAGATCACAAGAGCGCCCGGTATACCGTTGCCATCATGTGGGAGGGCTCCAGGGCGAGGGCCTTGTCCAGAAAAGCGGCGGCCTGGGCGGCGTCCCCCAGCCCCATATAGGCGAGGCCCATGAGGTAATAGCAGTGGACGCGGTTTTTCAGGGTGTAGTCCTCGTCAAAGATCAGAAAGTCCGGCAGGGATACGGCGAAGTACCCCACCTTCACCCGGTCCTCCAAATGCCGCTCCCCGTAGTCCAGGAGGCGGTAGAAGCGGGACCGCGCCTCCCTGATATTGCCCAGCTTCAGGAAGGAAAGGCCCTGATACAGGATCATGTCCGCGGGCTGGTCGTTGTAGTACATGACGCCGGCGGGCTCGACAGCGCCCTCGCAGGCGCGGAGGAAGCAGGTGCGCGCCTCGTCCTCTCTCCCCTGCCGCTCCAGGGCCAGACCCAGATGGTAGTAAATGTGGTTGTCCTTGGTGCCCTCCAGCTTGCCCTCGCCCAGGTTCTCCGGGTAGGTGAGCGCGCTGCGCAGAAGCTTTTCGGCGTCTCCCGGGCGCCCGTCCCGCAGCGCCTGCCGGGCCAGCTGTAAGAGCGACAGGGTGTACTGGGTGGTGACCTTTCCCTCGCCGCCCTCCCAGGGGTGGAAGCTGCGGGACAGGATGAGCTCACGGGCCCGCGCAGGCTCCCCGCAGAGGTTCACCAGGGTGACGAACTCGATAAAGAGGTCGTCCCGCCGCTCCACCAGCGCCCGGTGGGCCTCCATGTGCGCAAGCCGCTGGGCGAAGCTCCAGCCCAGCTTCTTATGGAGCTGGTCCAGTTCCAGGAACACCCTGGCGTCGCTCTCATCCAGGGAAAACGCCCGCTCCATGGCCTCCTGTGCCCGCCGGGGGTCGTGGAGCTTGTTGTAATAGACCAGGGACAGATTCCGCCAGACTATGGGAAATTCCTGCTTCTCCGAGGCCGACAGCTCCCAGAGCGACAGCGCCTCCCGCCACTGGAGCTTGTCGTAGAAGAGGCACCCCAGGTAGTAGGGGGCCCGGGCCTTTCAGCCGCTTTCCATCGCGTACCGCAGAACGGCAATATCCTCCAGCTTGTTGGGAAAACAGTACGTGGTGGGAGCCGATTCCGCGGACGCCAGGAGCGCCCCGGCCTCCTCCGCCAGGCCCAGCCTGTGGGCGTAGTATGCCCGGTAGTAGTACAGCATGGGAGAATCATCGGCGCATCGGGCAAGGACGTCCAAGGCTTCCCGGTAAGCCCCGAACTCCGCGTAATCCCGGGCGGCCATCAGGTAGTTCTCCCGGAAGCCCCGCATTCTGGCGTCCAGCGCCGCCTGTCCGGAGAGGCCCAGAAGCACCCGCTCATTACCGGAGACAAAATCGAAGGGATCCAGCTCCAGATTCTCTCCGGTCCATCCGGCGGCTCTCTCCGCCCGGCCGAGTCTGCGGAGCAGGTACGCCTTCAGGCCCCGGGCCTTGACGTTGTGGGCGTTCTTCACCAGGGACCGCTCGATGTGCTCCAGGGCCCGCCGGTATTTTCCGGCCCTTGCGTCGATGGCGGCCAGATAGTAAAAAGCCATCTCCTGCTGTTCATTGGACCAGGCGGCCTTGTAGAAGGCGTCGTATGCCTTCCCGTCCCGGCCCTGCCAGAGCAGGGCCAGGCCCAGCAGGTAGTAAGCTTCGCTGTTGTAGGGATTGGGATTGCGCTCCGTCAGGCGCTCCAGGGCTTTGCGGAAGTATCCCTCCGCTGCTTCAAACTGCCCCCGGCGCAGCAGCAGGAGGCCATAGGCGTTGTTGATGCGGATGTCCCCCGGGTCGCGCTTCAGGCCCTCCAGGTAATAGGAATCCGGCAGATAGGTGGCGTGGCGGTACTGCTCCAGGTGCTGGCCGGTGAGGTACAGCTCCTCGTTCGTCATGATCTCCGCAGGCTCCTTCGCCGCCCTGGCTGGCTCGGGAATCTTTGGAATCTCCGGCGGGTCGGGGTGGTACTCCACCAGCAGTTCACTGCCATCATAGACGGCGATGTGCAGTTCCTCCTCTTTTATATCTCCGATGGGCACCGTCTTTTCGTAGATATCCACCGGGGAAAGCCTGCTCCTGTCGTCCAGTACCGTTTCTCCCGCCGCCGTCAGGACGATCCTGGCGTTCTCGTGGACTGCCGTGGCGTAGAGAACGATCCTGGCCCGGCCGTTCTCACAGGAGAGATGCACCGCCGCCTCTGTGGTGGCGTTGTGTACCTGTCCCACTGCCTTATAGGGCATGAAATACTGCCGGAAGGTCTTCTCCTCAAAGGGTTTGAGCCAGGAGAAATCCGGCTGGTTGTCCGTAAAGACGCCGGTCATCAGCTCCACATAGGGCCCGTCCCCGTCGGTGAGGTTCCGGTCCCAGGCTTTCCCGAAGTCCCCGCAGCCCCAGGTCCACTGCTTCTTCCCCGGGGAGATGTGGTGGTCCGCCACGTGCAGCAGTCCGGCCCCCACGCCGTCGTCGTAGCCGCCCACAAAGTCGTATTTCGACTTTTCCGCCATGTAGGAGGTGGGCACAGGGATGTTCTTGTAGCGGGAGATATCCACCCCCTCGCTGTAGTCGTGCTTATAGTACACGCCGGTGGCGATGGGGAACCGGGACACGTCCCGCTTTCCGTGGTCCATCACCGCGTGGACATCCGGCGGAAAGATAGACCGGGTGTTCTCGTTGACGCTGACAGCCGGGTTGGCCCACCAGAGGAAGGTCTGGGGCAGGCTGGTGCGGTTGTAGAGCTGGCCGGTGACCTCGATGTACGCCTTCCCGGGGTAGAGGGCGATTCTGGTCAGGCTCTGCGTGCCGTACATCTGGTCCACGTCGTGGAGGAGCACCGCGGCGCAGTCCTCCTCCCGGCAGATGGTATAGTCCACCGGCAGGAAAGTGGTGGGCCGGTGGTGCTGCGGCCAGTTAAACTCGATCCCGCCGGAGATCCAGGGGCCCGTAAGCCCCACCAGGGCCGGCTTGATGACCCGGTTGTAGTAGACGAAGTCGTAGCCGTTGGTCTTGTCCAGGGCCCGCTGGATGCGCCCTCCCAGCTCCGGCAGGACCATGACCTTCAGGTACTCGTTCTCCAGCCAGACGGCGGTATACGCCTTGTCCCGCTTCTCCCCGCGGATCGTCTCCACGGTGGGGTACGGGTACACCTTGCCGCAGCTCCCCTGGTACACTCGCCTGTCCAGAAACATCGGATTTCTCTCCGCCTCACCCGTCCCATAGGTGGGGATGATGACCGTCTCCTCCCATACGTTCGCCATGTCCGCAGCCTCCCTTGTTCAAATTGGATTTCTTATACTATTCTTCCATTAGAAGTATACTTCGTTACCGTGTGGGAAATGTAGGTATTGCAGTGTTTTGAGAGCGATGTTAAAGTTCTTTTTGATACTTTTTCTTTCAAGAAAAAGTATTACGGTAAGCATACACCGGATCGTATCAAAAAGCATTCATCTGAATTGCTGCTTTGTTGATATTTTTTGCTATTGTAAAATAGACGCGCTGGGGGTATGATGGAGAAAACCACAGGGGAGGGATCTCGGTGAAATCGGTGGAGGAATTTGTGACGCCGGAGTCCGACTACTACATCCACGCGCCCAGCCGCCAGGCGTTGGAGCTGTTCCTCTACCCCCTGCAGTGCGGCCGGTTCACCTACCTGCCGGGGTATTCGCTGGCCCGGGAGTCCTTCGACAGTTTTCTTTTGATGTACATAGAAAAAGGCCGGCTCACCCTCACCCTGGAGGGCAAGACCCGCCACGTCTCCGCCGGAAGCTTTGTCCTGTTGGATTGCTACAAATTGCACGCCTACTCCACGGACAGCGGATGGACCTGCGTCTGGTGCCACTTTGACGGCGCCGCCGCCCGGAGCCTGTACAGCGCCGTGGTCTCCCGCCTGGGCTGCGTCTTCACGCTGCCGGACGGGCGGAACGCCTTCCGGAAGCTGGGCATGATCCTGGACGTGTTCCAGCGGGGAAAGCCGGTGCAGGAGCCGCTGATGCACAAATATCTCACGGATATTCTGACAGAGTTCCTGCTGGCGGGGCCGTCTGCCCGCGGGGAGGCGGACGATGCCCTCATGGCGGAGGAAATCACCGCCTATATCGCCGGGCACTTCGCTGAGGACCTGCCCCTGGAGAAGCTGGCCGCCAGGGCGGGACTGAGCCTCTACCACTTCATTCGGGTCTTCAAGCGGGAAACCGGCTTCACACCCCATGAGTACATCGTGAACACCCGCATCACCACCGCCAAATATCTGCTGAAGAACTCCAGCCGAACGGTCAAGGAGATCTGCCGCTCCACCGGCTTCTCGTCGGAGAGCGTATTCTGCAGCGCTTTCAAGCGCAGCCAGGGAGTCACCCCGGGACAGTATCGAAATCAGACGTGATTTGTTTCCTTGCAAGGAAAAGCGGTACGAAAACCAGCAAATAAAATTCCGGGCATCAACGGCGGGGCACTCCGCCGCGTATCTCCGGAAGGAAGGACAACTATATGGCAAACGAAAGCGGCGAATGGATCATGCACGGCCTGGGGTGGGACGACCCTCTGCGGGTCCGTTCCTGGCGGGAGCTCATCCGCTGGATCGACGAGGTGGGCTTCCTGCCGCTGTTCAAAAACGAGGCGGCCGGCTTCTCGGTGGAGGAGCACACCTCGGACCGCTTCTGGTGGGCCGGGGACCCGGAGCAGGACCCCTGGGAGTGGCGGGAGCTCATCGCCCGCAGCGGACAGGTGGCCTACGGAAAATTTTTTGGCAGGAAAGCCGGGTTCATTTCCCGGGCGTGGTTCCCCCACTTCGCCAACTGGCGGCGGGACGGCTACGACTTCGACAGCCGGTGGGACGAGGCTCTGGCCAGCCTCCGCAGCAAGAAGATCATGGACCGGTTCCAGGAGCGGGAGGAGTGGTTCTCCTACCAGCTCAAGGCCGCCGCGGGCTTCGGCAAGGACGGCGAGAAGAATTTTGAGGGCGTCATCACGGACCTGCAGATGCAGGGCTATCTGCTGGTCCGCGATTTCCGCCGCCGCATCAACAAGAAGGGCGTCCCTTACGGCTGGCCCATCTCCGTGTACACCACGCCGGAGGCCCTGTGGGGCTATGACCATGTCAGCTCCGCCTACCGGCTGGAACCGAAGGAGTCCAGGCAGAGGATCTACGGCCATGTGCGGCGCTGCTTCCCAGGCGCAGCGGAGGCGGACCTGAACAAAATTCTTGGATAGCGGGGCCGCCCCTCCGGCTTATCCGCCGATGACAAACAATCGCGTCGCCGCATATTGACAGGTGGCAGAAAAAGGAATATAATGTATCGCATCCAATTAAAAATTATTCTTTGGAGGACGTATATTGATGCGAATTGACCCAAAAATCAGAAGAGTATTGCTGATCCTGGCGCTGATCGCCACGGCGGGACTGGTTTTCGTCACCGCCCGGACGCCGTCGGTGGCGGTGGAGGGGCACACGCCGCTGGGCTATGAGACCATCTGGGCCCTGCTGCCGCCGGTGATCGCCATTGCCCTGGCCCTTATCACCAAGGAGGTGTACTTCGCCCTCTTTATGGGCATCCTCTCCGGCGGCCTGCTGTACGCGAGAGGCAATCTGGAGCTGGCGCTGAATACCATCCTCTACCACGAGGAGGGCGGCTTTGTGGTGAACATCGCCACATTGCAGAACGCCAGCATCCTGGTATTCGTGGTGCTCCTGGGGTCCCTGGTGGCCCTGATGAACAAGGCCGGGGGCTCCGCCGCCTTCGGCCGGTGGGCGTCGCAGCACATCAAGAGCCGGGTGGGGGCGCAGCTGGCCACGATCCTGCTGGGCGTACTGATTTTCGTGGACGACGGTTTCAACTGCATGACCGTGGGCTCCGTCATGCGGCCGGTCACGGACCGCCACAAGGTCTCCCGGGCCAAGCTGGCCTACCTCATTGACGCCACCGCCGCGCCCATCTGCATCATCGCCCCCATCTCCAGCTGGGCGGCGGCGGTGACCTACTCGGTGCCGCCGGACTCCGGCATCAACGGCTTTGAGATGTTCTTGCGAACCATCCCCTACAACTTCTACGCCCTGGGGACCATCCTCATGATGGTGCTCATCGTGGCGCTGAAGCTGGACTACGGCCCTATGCGCACCCACGAGGAGAACGCCATGAAGGGCGACCTCTTCACCACGCCGGACCGGCCCTTCCAGGACGCGGACAACGAGGTTCCCTCCTCCAAGGGCGGGGTCATCGACCTGGTGCTGCCGGTGGTGGTGCTGATCGTATCCTGCATCATCGGCATCGTCTACACCGGCGGCTTCTTCGACGGCGTGGGCTTCATCGACGCCTTTGCCGACTCCAACTCCGCCATGGGCCTGGTGTTCGGGAGCCTGGTGACAGTGCTCTTCACCTTCTTCCTCTACATGTTCCGGGGAGTCATCTCCTTCAGCGAGTTCATGGAGTGCTTTCCCACGGGCTTCCGCTCCATGTGCGCCCCCATGATCATCCTCATCATGGCCTGGAACCTCTCCGGCATGACGGGACTGCTGGGGGCCAGCACCTACATCCACGACTTGGTGGCGGCCTCCGCCGGGGCGGTGAAGATCTTCCTGCCCTGCGTCATCTTCCTGGTGGCGGTGTTCTTGGCCTTCTCCACCGGCACCAGCTGGGGCACCTTCTCCATCCTGATCCCCATTGTGTGCAACGTGTTCGCGGACACCAACGAGATGCTGGTCATCGCCATCGCCGCCTGTCTCGCCGGCGCGGTCTGCGGCGACCACTGCTCGCCCATCTCCGACACCACCATCATGGCCTCCGCCGGGGCCCACTCCAACCACGTCAACCACGTCACCACCCAGATCCCCTACGCTTTTACCTGCGCCGGGGTCTGCGCGGTGGGTTACCTCATCGCGGGGATCATCGGCTACTTCACCGACAGCCCCGCCGCCCTGGCGGCCACGCCCATCACCCTGGTCCTGCTGGCCGCGGTGATCGTCGTTGCCAGCAAGTTGAGCAAGCGGCAAATCGCCGCGTGAGCCATCCCATGAAACCAAAATCAGGACCGCGCCTCTGACAAGGAGCGGCCCTGATTTTTTCTTGAAGAAAGCGGCAATCCCCCGCATTACCCCCACGGCAGCAAAAGAAGGTACTACCAAAAGGATCGCATAAAAGCGACCAGCGCACCCAATCCTCCCCGCCCCAGCGCTTCCCTCCCCTTGGGGACATACTAAGGTAGCCGCTTCGCCCCATACACGGGACCTGGCCCGGTTTAGACAAAACCAACCAAAGGTGGAGCGCAAAACAAAATAAAAATGAGGAAAGATTTTTAAGAAAACCTCGGTTTTCTTAAACGCGCTTTTGGTGACTTTTCCCGCGGGGGAAAAGTCACTGGGGGACAGCAGGGACCGGAGGTCCCTACCGGGCCCCCCAGGGGGCGGAGCCCCCTTGCAGCGGAAAAGAGGCAGCGCCGCGGCGCTGCCTCTTTGATTTATATGTGTTTTTAGTTTTTCAGCGTTTCCGCCCAGGCGGCATATTTTGCCACCTTGGCGTCAGCATCCGCCTTGGAGGCCCCGTTGGCCAGGATGTACACCTTGACCTTGGGCTCCGTCCCGGAGGGACGGACAATGAGGCTGGTGCCGTCGGCCATCTCGTAGCGCAGCACGTTGGAGCCGGA
>CANQCS010000054.1 GCA_947589745.1 uncultured Oscillospiraceae bacterium | reverse complement strand
GGTATCCGATTCCCCAGACATTACGAATGCTCACATTATTTACACATAGAAGTTTCTTCCTCAGATGGTTTATGCATACTTCTCCTCCAGCCCCACGCCCCAGAATTTGTGCATATAAGCCGGTACAGTGAAACATCCCCGCCGCTCTATGGCGTCGATGACCTGTCGGCGGCTCAACGGTCCCCTCATGTTTTTCGCCTCCCCTGATCGATGATTTGTTTCACGTTCTGATAGGACACAGCCTCCACGATTCCGCCGAGGATGTCCATATCATCGGGGAATTCTCCCGCCGCCGCTTTATCCCCCATCCATCCGCACAGGGCCCGTCGGAAATACTCATGTCGAGAGAAACTAAGTAGACTTCTGGAGTCCGTGGTCATACCCAGGAAGGTGGAGAGTACCCCGTAGGCGCTGACGGCATCCAACTGCTGCCGCATCCCCAAAAGGTGGTCATTCCACCACCAGGCGGGACCAAGTTGGACCTTTCCCACCGCCTTATCCTGGCTGTAAGAACCGGACAGAACGGCTAGCATGGCGTTATCCGCAGGGTTTAAATTGAAGAGTACGGTCCTTGGGAGCCCACCTGCTCCGCGTTCAAAGTCATCCAGCATTTCTGCCAGCCCCCCGGCGTCCCAAGGGCTTCCGATACCAGCGAACCCGCCGGCAGGCCCGGTAAGATGTCTCAGTCTGGAACTGGTATACCGTTGCGCCCCCATGTGGAGCAACATGGTCCAGTTGCGTTCGGCATATTCACTCGCCAAATATCGCAGGATCTCAGAGGCCAGATACTCCTCATCCTCCCGCGTCAGGACGGCCCCCGCTGCCATCGAAATCAACCGCCGGTCATTTTTACCATCCGAGCGGCGATAGTGGAAGCCGTTGTCCAGAGCATGGTCGGAAAAGAGGCACCCGGCTGCAGCAAATGCATCCAGCCTGTCATGAAGCGCAGAAAACAGTCCCTTCAACGATGTGATCGGTCGACCTGTCTCGCTTTCCAGGCGGGATAGGACGGAATGATCGAGATGCAGAAGATCATCCGCCCGAAGGGACGGAGCAACATTTTCCGTGACTTTAAACGGACCAAGAACGTCCATCACGGATGCGCAAGGTGAGGCATACTCCACGGAGAAGCGTTTCATGATCTCCCTTGGTGCAAAATCCTGCCCAGCCAGTTTCTCCCCGGCCTCATTCCAGAGCCTGTCCGGGTCGGTCTCTCCAGGCTTGAGCTTTATCTCAAAAACACGATACATCTCCAGAATGGACCAGTCATATAGCGGGTTGCCCACAAGTTTGGGAAGCACCGCCATCCAGGACCGGAACTTATCCAGATTCCCGGCGTTTCCCGTGATGTACCGCTCCTCCACGCCCCATATCCGCATGGCCCGGTGCTTGTACGGATCGTTGAGAAGCCATAGCTCCGCCAGGTCTTCAAACGGTCTGTTTTCAGCGAGACGCTTCACGTCCAGATGGTTGTGGTAGTCGATAATTGGCAGCCCCTCAGTGCGCTCGTGGTAAAGCCGCCGGGCCAGCGGCGTTTTCAGCAGAAAGTTTTCGTCCATAGTTCCCTCCTGATCCCGCTATTCCAGGATGAATCCGGCACAGTTCTCCGTTAGACTGTCAGGTCCGATAAACACGAAAAACTTTCCCGGTTCACTTGTGTAGTGCATATTTTTATCATAGAATCGAAGCATTTCCTCTGTGATTTTAAAAGATACCTCGGCACTTTCCCCTGGCTCCAATGTGATTCTTTGAAATCCTTTAAGGCTCCTGATTGGTCTTGCCACGCTGCCAACTAAGTCGCGGATATAGAGCTGCACCGTCTCTGTTCCCCGGCGGTTACCGGTGTTGCGGACCGTGACCGTGGCCAGGATCTGTTCACCCTTCGCAAGTCTGTCCGAGTCCAGTCGGATGGACGAATAGTCGAAATCTGTATAGGTAAGTCCGAAGCCAAAGGTGTAGAGGGGCTCATTAGGTACATCCAAATACTGAGAGCTCCATTTGGACTTGCGGTAGTCGCCTATGAGAGGGCGGCCTGTGATGAGGTAATCGTAGTGGAGCGGCTCCTGTCCCACGCACCACGGGAAGGACATAGCCAATCGTCCAGAGGGGGCGGATTCCCCCAGAAGCACCCGCGCCAATGCGTCAGCGCCCTCCGTTCCCGGAAGCCACGCCATGAGGACGCTCCCGGCAAGCTCTGTGACCTCTCGGATTTCCAAAGGCCTTCCGCCAAAGAGCACCACACACACGTTGGAGTTGACCCTGCATACCTGCCGCAACAGCTCCATTTGACACTCTGGCAGGACAAGAGATGCTTTACTGGCGCACTCCCCGGACTGATCTCTTGGTTCCCCCAAGGCCAGAACTACCTTGTCCGCCCTTGCAGCTAACGCGACAGTCTCCTGCAAGGCTGCGCGGGAGTCGATTTTTTCCCTTGGAGGCTGCTTCTGAAATCCCATCAGTTCCACGTCCGGATCTACCAGGGGGCAACCTGCCGTAAATGTCACCTTCTCCTCTGGGAGATACTTGCGTATTCCCTCCTCCAGTGTCGCACAGTCTTCATCGTTACCGAACAGCGACCAAGAGCCGCTGAGGAGCTGGTTGCGGCAGTAGGGCCCGGCAAACAGGATGGATTCCTCACAAGATAGAGGCAGAAGATCATCCTTGTTTTGCAGGAGTACGAAGGAGCGTTCCGCACACTCCCGTGCTAATTCTCAGTGTTCCTGACACAAAAGGAGATCGCTCTCCGCTTTCTCGTCGGCATCCTTGAACGGATTTTCAAAAAGTCCCAACTTGTTTTTCAGCGTCAGGACCCGGAGGACCGCCTCATCCAACAACGCCTCAGACAGAGCGCCGCTCTCCACAAGCTCCTTCAAGTGCTTGATGTACAGTGCGCTTCCCATGTCGATGTCCACGCCGGCGTCTATGGCCAACTGGGCGGCCTGCCCCTCATCCTCCGCAACACCGTGAATGATCAGTTCCCGCAGGGCCATCCAATCAGAGATGACTACCCCTGAAAAGCCCAACTCACGACGCAAAAGCTCACGGATGAGCTTCCTGTTTGCCGCAGGAGGGATCCCATCTACGCAACTAAAGGAGGTCATAGCCAACTCACAGCCTGCGTCAATAGCAGATCGGTAAGCCGGGATGTGGGCCTCTCGAAGGGTACGCTCTGAGATGTCCACCGTGTTATAGTCCCGGCCTGCCTCTACCGCCCCATAACCCGCAAAGTGCTTTACGCAGGCGGCGATACGTCCCTTCTGCGTCAAATCATGGTTCTTTCCCTGAAAGCCCCGCACCATAGCGGCGGCATAGAGAACGTTCAGAAATACGTCCTCCCCTGTAGACTCCACCACTCTGCCCCACCTGGCATCCCGCGCCAGGTCCGCCATAGGTGCGAAAGTCACATGGACGCCTGAGGCCGCCGCTTCCCTCGCCGCAGCGGCGGCGCATCGCTCCGCGAGCTCCGGGTCAAAGGCACAACCCTGGGCCAGCGGGACTGGAAAAATTGTCCGAAATCCGTGGACCACGTCCGCCATGAAAAGCATGGGGATGTGGTGCGGGTGATTCGCCATATGGACACGTTGGAGTTCTCGCAGCCTTTTTGCGCCGGTGACAGACAGGCAGCTCCCGGCCAGGCGAATATCTTCATCAGTGATGCCTGCCTCCAAAGCTGGTCCAGTGACCTTGCCGCCTTCGAAGTAGTAGGAGGGCAGTTGAAAGAGCTCCCCCGCTTTTTCTTCGATGGACATCTTCGACAGGAGTTTTATCAGTTCCTGTTGTTCCATATAGGTGTCTCCTTGATTTTCTGTAACTTCTGTAACTTTAGTATAGTCAGTCTCTCTTTTTCGATAAAGTATAAATGGGATAGTATCACCGGATTTATCCTTTTTATATGCCCTTGCGATCCGCCTCAACGAATATAAAATCATGTGCATGGCATTCGGTACCCATTTTGGACTGGATGTTGAAAATTTCATTCTTTATAATCAAAGGAAGATATGGTATCCTGTATACCAAGAAAGCGAGGGATAGACCATGCTGAAAGAACAGATGTGGATGAAGCTGGCCCCGGATATATTGACCGAGTGGCGGCAGATGATGGATGAGGGCCGGGATGTTGCTCACTTTCGTGAAATGTGTGAACGCATCGCAGATCTCTCCCAATCAGCGGACTGTGAGGAATTGGCTGCGAAAGCAGCGGATCTAATGGATAAGGCCCCTATGCGGGAGGATCACCCCTATGTGGAGCCCTCTGGCTATCAAGAAATCGTAGCACTTTCCCCAGGCTGTACCCCAATCAACTGGCGGGATTTTATCAGCGCCGAATCGCTTCGAGACAAGTTAGCCGGGGCTTGGATCGGACGCATCAGCGGGTGCCTTCTGGGGAAACCCATGGAAGGCCTGCGGACCCCTACCATCCGCATGATCCTACAGGGAACAGGAAACTGGCCTATGGATCGGTATGTGGATTCCCGGGAATTTCCCCCAGGGCTGTCGGAGAAGGTGGGAATGAGCCGTTTTGAATTCTGGCAGAAGTGCTGGGTGGATACCATCGGTGGAAAAGCCCCCGTTGATGACGATACCAACTACACTGTCATGGGCATGAAACTCATTGAGGAGTACGGCGTGGATTTTACACCCGACGATGTGTTGGAGGCGTGGCTGAATTGGATGCCCATGTTTTCTGCCTGCACTGCGGAGCGTGTAGCCTACCGAAATGCGGCCCAAGGACTGTACCCGCCGGAGACAGCCACCCGGCGGAACCCTTACCGGGAATGGATCGGTGCACAGATTCGCGGTGACTTCTTCGGATATCTGAATCCCGGTGACCCCAGGCGGGCAGCGGAAATGGCCTGGCGGGATGCCTCCATCTCCCATGTAAAAAACGGCATATACGGAGAAATGTTTGTGGCCGCTATGCTGGCCAAGGCCGCTGTATGCAGCGATATGCCTTCCATCATCGAAGCGGGCCTCTCTCAAATCCCCGTAAGATCCAGATTGGCACAAGAGGTGGGCAGGGCCCTCACATGGTATAGGGACGGCGTTTCGGAGCAAGAGGTCTTCTCCCGCATCCATAAGCGCTATGACGAATTTAACCAACACGATTGGTGCCATGTAATTTCCAATGCCATGATAGTAACGGCTTCCCTGCTCTGGGGGGAGAAAGATTTCAGCAAGACTGTCTGTCTTTCCGTCCAAGCCGGTTTTGATACAGACTGCAACGGTGCGACCGCCGAATCTGTCCTTGGAATGGTCCTGGGGGAGAAAATGATCCCAAGCCAATGGCCATCCGCTTTCCACAAAACGCTGCGCACCAGCATCGCCGGGTATCACGAGGTCACGGTGGAGCAGCTTGTTGGCAAAACCATGGCTCTCATCGACCGGAGCCGGTAATACGGGCTTCCAGAACTAGGAGGAATTATGTCTACAGGGTTTAAGCAGAACGCTGAGATGACGTATGTCACTCTCCGGGAGGCCACCCAGGAAAACGCATTTTTGAAAAAGCCGGTGGACCTCACGCATCCCCCCGCTTTCCCCGAGGTCAGGGACTCCCTGCCCCAACCGGTATGGGAGGGCCACGAGATGGAACTGCGCAGCTACTGGAAAGCGTGGGAATTGGCATTCGGTAATCTCAGGGTCCCTATCCCTGGGACTGGATTTGTCTCACCATATATAGACGCCGCTTTCAACGGATGTATCTTCCTGTGGGACTCTGTCTTCATGATGATGTTCGGGAAATATGCGGAACGACAGTTTCACTTTCAAGGTACTCTGGACAACTTCTACTCTCATCAGCACCGGGACGGCTTCATCTGTCGTGAGATAGAGGAAGCAACTGGTGAGGACCGGTTTACTCGGTTTGACCCATCAGCCACAGGCCCGGAAGTGCTGGCCTGGTGTGAGTGGGAATATTACTTGCAATTTGGGGACAGAGATCGTTTGCGCCAGGTGTTTCCCCCATTGCTGGCCTACCACCGTTGGATGGCGGAGCATCACACATGGCCGGATGGCACCTACTTCTCCAGCGGCTGGGGGTGCGGCATGGACAACCTCCCCCGCCAAATGCCGGGCGACTCAGTGGAGTTCAGTCATGGCCATATGGTTTGGGTGGATGCATGTATGCAGGCCTTGCAGACCTGTAAGCTCCTGTGCCAGATGGCACGGGAGCTGAACGAAACCGTGTATATTGAAGCGCTCATAGACGAGGGGCGTCACCTGGAACGTGTGATCAATGAAAAGCTTTGGGATGAGGACAGCGGCTTCTACTATGACCTGTGGCGGAATGGTAGGTTGAACCATGTGATGCATATAGGCGCTTTCTGGGCTCTCCTGTCCGGCTGCGCATCTCCTGAGCAGGCGAATCGGATGATCTCCCGCCTACAGGACACATCTGCCTTTATGACTCCCCATCGGATCCCCTCTCTTGCCCGGAACCATCCGCTTTATAGCCGCCGGGGGGAGTACTGGCGGGGTTCTGTCTGGGCCCCTACTAACTACATGGTCCTGCGGGGCCTGGACCGCTATGGACAGTATGACCTGTCCCATGAGATCGGTCTGGAGCATCTGCGCTGGGTCACCAGCGTATTCCATCACTCAGGGACGCTCTATGAGAATTACGCTCCAGAACCCGAAGCTGACGGCCAGCCGGTCCAGGGGAATCACGCTAAGGATGATTTCGTCGGCTGGACAGGACTTGTCCCCATATCTGTGCTGTTTGAGTTCGTCTTTGGCATCAAGCCTGATGCCTCCAAGGGGCGGATCCTCTGGGATGTCCATCTCACCCAGAGCCATGGGGTCCAGCAGTATCCTTTCGGCTCGAACGGAGAGGTGACGCTCCTCTGTGGGAACCGAAAAAGCCCCGAAGATATGCCGGATATCACTGTAAGTTCCAATGTTCCCGTGCTACTAGAGGTCAGATGGGGAGGACCCGGTACAAAAAGATCTATGACTATTTCAAGCGGTAAATAATAATAAGGAGAAATTGCCATGCTGTATCCCATTGAAAACCGCGTCCGGGAGGTCAGGAGCCTGGACGGTATCTGGAACTTTAAAATTGACGAGCAGAATCGCGGCTTGGAGGAACAGTGGTACCTGCGTCCTCTGAAGGACACCGTGCCCATGGCCGTGCCCGCCAGCTATAATGACCTGGTCACCGATGCGCGCTGGAAAGAGCATGTGGGCTATGTGTGGTATGAGACGACCTTCACCATCCCCGCCAGTTGGGACGGTCGCCGTATCGTCCTGCGGTTCGGCAGCGCCACTCACCACGCATTGGTCTGGATAGATGGCGTGGCGGCTGTACGGCACAAAGGAGGCTTCCTGCCCTTTGAGGCAGATCTGACAGCGCTTTTGGAGTGCTCCACCCTGGAGGAACACCGGCTGACCGTGGCACTGAGCAACGTCCTGGACTGGACTTGCCTGCCTAGCGGCGAGGTGGTATATAAGGATGGACCGGGATACCCGGCGGTGTATCACTATCAGGATACCTTCTTTGACTTCTACAACTACGCAGGTATCCATCGGCCAGTGAAACTCTACGCCACGTCGAAACGGTATTTTGGGGACATCGTCATCACTACGGAGTTGGCCCCGGACCATTCCCAGGCTACCATTCGGTGCCACATTACCGGAACGGACGCGCCGCGGCGAGTCAGCGTTATGGACGAATCTGGCACTATCGTCGCAGAGAACGCCGGTGGAACGGACTCGGAGCTCACTCTTCTCTCACCTATTCTCTGGCGGCCTGGCAAGGCGTATCTCTACCGCCTCCTGGTGGAAGGAGACGAGGATATTTATACCGAACCCTTCGGCGTCCGGTCCATAGAGGTCACTAACTCCGCCTTTCTCATCAACGGAGAGCCGTTTTATTTCCAGGGCTTCGGAAAGCACGAGGACAGCGACATCCACGGTCGAGGGATGGATCAAGCGCTGAATGTCCGGGACTTCGCCCTCATGAAGTGGATGGGGGCCAATTCCTTCCGCACCTCCCACTACCCCTACTCCGAAGAGCTGATGAGGCTGGCAGACCGGGAGGGATTCGTGGTCATCGCCGAGGTCCCCGCTGTGGGTATGTGTTTCTGGCAGTCGAAAAAAGTCTTTGATGGTACCCGGGTAAACGACAAGACGCTAGCCCACCACCTGGATGCCCTTCGGGACATGTACGCCCGGGACAAGAACCACCCATGCGTGATCATGTGGAGTGTGGCCAACGAGGCCGACACCAGCGAGGCGGGGGCCGCGCCCTACTTTAAGGAAGTCATTGATACCATGCGCTCCCTGGACCCCACCCGTCCCGTGACCATGGTCCACACCATGTGGCCAGCAGTGGATTGTGTGAGCCAGTGGCTGGACGTCATCTGCATCAACCGCTATATGGGCTGGTACTCCGACCATGGGCACCTGGAGGTCATCGGCCTGCAGCTCCAGAATGAGCTGAACGAGTGGTATGAGAAATACCGCAAGCCAGTGCTCATCACTGAGTACGGCGCAGACACCATTTCCGGTCTTCATAAGCTTCCCCAGTCGCCTTCTCGGAGGAATTCCAGTGCGAATTTCTCAAAGCATATCACAAGGTGTTCGATGCGACGGACTTTGTCATCGGCGAGCAGGTGTGGGCCTTTGCGGATTTTCAGACCAAGCAGGGGTTGAACCGTGTAGACGGCAACAAGAAGGGCATTTTCACCAGAAATCGCCAGCCCAAGATGGCGGCTTATCTCCTGCGGGACCGCTGGACGGCCCGGGGCAACGTACCGCGTAAGGAGAAAAAAGCGTGAGCGGGCCGCGTCCTCTGGAAGGGATGATCCTTGGCGCTGCCTCCTCTGCCATTCAAATCGAAGGTTCCTGGGACGCTGATGGTAAGGGCGAATCCATCTGGGATCGCTGGTTCCACATTCCGGGCCGATGCAAGGCCACGGGAGACGTAGCCTGTGACCACTACCACAGATTTCAAGAAGATGTCCAGTTGTTGAAACAAATCGGCGTGGACTCATACCGCTTCTCCGTATCCTGGCCGAGGGTCATGCCCCAAGGCCGGGGACCGGTCAATCAGGCGGGGCTTGATTTCTACCGCCGACTTGTGGATCTGCTTCGGAAAAACGGGATCAAAGCCGCCGTGACGATCTATCACTGGGACCTGCCCCAGACGCTTCAGGACCTGGGCGGCTGGGCCAATCCTGACACTGCGGCGTATTTCCGTGACTATGCCGGGACGCTTTTCGAGGCCATAGGACGGGATGTGGACGTGTGGATCACCCACAACGAGCCCTATGTGGCGGCTTTCATGGGCCACGCCACGGGCCGGTTTGCTCCGGGGCACCGGGACCACTCCGAGGCGCTGGCGGTGTCCCATAACCTTCTCCGTTCCCACGGCTTGGCTGTCCAGGCTTATCGAGACACAGGCCTTGCCGGGAAGATCGGTATCACCCTGGACTACTTCCCCGCTTCCCCCGCCACAGACAGTGAGGCTGATGTACTAGCCGCGCAGAGGGATAGGGAGAGCCACCTAGGGTGGTTCGCCGACCCTATTTTTCTGGGGCACTATCCGGCGATGATGTGGGAGCACTACAAGAAAAAGGGACTCGTCCTACCTCGGGTCACACTGGAGGACTTGGAACTTATTCGCTCTCCCGTCGACTTCCTGGGCATCAATTACTACCGCTCCAGCGTTGCCCGGGACTGTCCCGGAGAGGACTGGCCGCTAGACCGGACCTACGTCCCTGCCCCTGGGGAGAAAGCCCAGGCGAATTACCGGCACCAGCCGGAAAAACTGTTTGAATATCTGAGATTCCTGAACGACACTTACGCCCCAAAAGAGATCATGGTCACGGAAAACGGATACGGTGCGCAGGAAACTCCTGACAGGCACGGGCGAGTCATGGACTACGACAGGATTGATTATCTCTACCGCCATCTGGAGCAGTGCATAAGAGCACGCGAGAACGGCCTCCCCCTCTCTGCTTATTATGTGTGGTCCCTTCTGGACGATCTGGAGTGGACCGGTGGTTACGCTCACCGCATGGGATTAGTCAGGGTGGAGTATGAGACGCAGGAACGAACCATGAAGGAGAGTGCCTGTTGGTATGGCCGCGTGATCAGGGAGCGGCGGCTTGTGGAATGATAGACCTAATACTTTTTCTTGAAAGAAAAAGTATCAAAAAGAACTTTAATATCGCTACCAAAGCGTTGCAATTCCTACATTTCTCACACGATAACGATATATGGTTCTAATTGGAGAATAGTATAAAAAGGGCGGGAGGCCTGTGTGCCTCCCGCCCTTTTAGAGCACCCCATATTTTTTAAGTTGTTCGATATAGTAGTTCCTGTCCTCTATCCTGCCCTGTACAGGCATGAGGTGGATACCACAAGCATCACCCAGGATGGTGGTCACCCTGTCAAGCTGCTCCAAGCCGTCCAGAAGTTGGAGGTTCTTTCACGCCCGGCAGATCTTCGTCAGCACCTCCGGCCATTCCTCCTGGGGTGGGTTGCCTTCGCCTGGTACCCACTGGACGGCGTCCAAGGACCGGATAGACAGTACCGCATCCAGATGATTCAGGTTCCCCACTCCATCCAGATGATAAATGGTCCGGTCCAGCGTACTACACATCTTTTCCATTTCCGGAAGCACAAACTCCCGATAAAAGGCCGGGCTGATCATATAGCTGAAATCGCTTTGCACCACATAGGAGGGTTTGTCACTGTAGAGTTGCGCCCAATCACTGTACCCTGGCGATCCCTCTTTCAAAATATCCGCCAATTCCCAATAGAACCGGAACCAGAGGCTGTGGATCTCCCACACCAGGCGCTTCACCTCATCGGGGTCATCGTAAAGATCATAGAGCAGATTTTCCGAGGGGCGGAAGGTGGATCGAACATCCATCACACCGCCCAGATCCGGCATTCCCATAAGGACCTGCCCTCGCCATCGCTCCACACCGGCCCGGTAGATATCTTTGATCCGCTGAAGCCAGATGTTGTCCGGGTCATATTCCAAATGGAGTTCGTCAATGGGCACCACCTTTTGGGGGTGGAACCACACTCGACCGGTGGAGTTGTTTAGCTCCGCGCCGAGAAAGGCTGCGACTACCCCGGGACCGAAGCAGTCAAAATTGACGCTGGGAAAGCCATCCCCCAAGTACTCGTAACGAGATAGTTCATAGTCCAGCCGGTCAATGATTGCTTCCGCCGGGACGCTCAGATCTGCGCAGGTGGTCTGGGACAGCAATGGTGCCTTTGGCTTCGGCCTGCCGGGGTCCCGTCCAAAAAGCTTCACGGGGATGAGAGGCCTTTCCAGTTCCCTGTCCCACCACTTCGTGTAATTCCGCCGTATCTCCGACCAATCGCTGTCAGTAAACTGAATTCCCATTCTGTATCCACTCCTATCTTTGTATCGTTCTTCTCTGCCGAAGCATTATCTTTCTAAAATAGTAACAGGCCCCTCCAGGCCGATAAAGTCTAAAATCAGCACTATCCTTATAAAAACCGCAACAGACTATATTCAAAATCATGCGATACTTACGAAGTATCAATTTTTGATTGCTTTTCCATACAGTTCGCGATAAAATGGGAACAGGAAACGACTGAAAGGAGCGACCGTGATGAAACGCAGCGAGATCAACCATGCGCTTCGGGAGCTTGAGGCAATGGCGGCAAAATACCGCTTCGCTCTGCCTCCCTTCTGCCACTTCACCCCAGAGGAGTGGCAGAGCAAAGGCCACGACTACGATGAGATCCGGGACAATATGCTGGGTTGGGACATCACTGACTATGGGCAGGGAAACTTTGATAGAATTGGCTTCTCCCTCATCACCATCCGCAACGGGAACTTGAAATTGAGTGACAAGTACGCCAAAACCTATGCGGAAAAACTGCTCTATCTCAAGGAAAGTCAGTATTCCCCCATGCACTTCCACTGGTCCAAGATGGAGGATATCATCAATCGGGGCGGCGGGAATGTGCTCATCCGGGTCTACAACTCTTTGCCCAATGAGGAGATCGACCGGGAAAACTCTGTACACATTCACCTTGACGGACGGGAACTGGTGGTCCCTGCAGGAACGCAGGTCAGGCTGACGCCGGGCGAAAGCATCAGCATTACTCCCCTTCTATACCATGACTTTGAGGTGGAACCAGGCACAGGTCCGGTACTGTTGGGCGAGGTCAGCCAGTGCAACGATGACAACACAGACAACCGATTCAACCCACCTATGGGTCGTTTTCCAGCCATTGAGGAGGATGAGCCACCTTACCGGCTCTTGTGCAGCGAGTATCCGGCAGCGCCGGAGCAGACATGAATCGAGCAAAAAACCGCTGTGCGGGGATCAGCACCCCGCGCATCGGCTTTTTACGTCAGAAGAAAAACGCCGGTCTGTACAATGTTTTTCTCCCACCGGATGTAAAAGCTGATAAGGAACGTCGACGTGACGATCCATGTAATAGGGTTCGTCAGACATACGCACCGATAGCCCATCGGTTTTAGAAGAAGGCCGATGCACATGCTCCTGCAAGTCAACTCCACCATGCCCCCCATCATAGGGACGAGGCCGTTCCCCAGTCCGATGAGGCTGCTTCTAAACAGATAGATCAGAGACAGCGGGAACAGAAACCACACCGAGGTATGGAGATATCGAAGCGCATAGTCCATAAGCTGCGGCGACGGGTCCTCCACAAAAAGCCCAATCATATGGCTTGCGGCATCGAAGTAAAATACCATTCCCGTAGCAGATATCCCAAAGGCCAGCAGTACGGCCTGCCTGATCCCCCTCTGGACCCGCTCCAGTTTTCCGGCACCATTGTTCTGGCCACAGAAGGTAGACATGGATGTTCCCAGTGCCATCATCGCCTGGGAGATGATGGACTCCACCTTGGAAGCTGCCGAATAGGCTGCCATTACAGTGACGCCGAACACATTGATGCCGCTTTGCAGGATCGTGATCCCCAGTGCTGTCACTGAACTGTTGACCGCCATGGGGATACCCACCCGTAGCATCCGGAAAGCCGTGACCCTGTCCAGATAAAAATCATCCTTGCGGACGCGAAGAATATCAAAATTCCGAAACATGTAGAGAAAGCAAAGGACAGCGGAAACTCCCTGCGATGTAATGGTAGCAAGCCCCACCCCTGCTGTCCCCAGCTTCAACACGGTGATACAGAAGATATCCAGAACGATGTTGAGGAACGAGGAGAAGATCAGGAAATACAGCGGTGTCCGGCTGTCCCCTACTGCACGCAGAATGCTGACCGAGACATTGTAAGACATGGAGAACAGTATCCCAGCGTAAATGACCCGTATATATGCATTGGAGCGCTCCAGGACATCCGCCGGGCAGTTCATCTGAATGAGCAACCATCGGCTCAAAAGCACTGCCGGTACCGAGACGGCCACGGAGCAAACTACCGTCAGCATCAAGGCGACTGCCACGAGATGCCGAAGTCGGTCCATCTGTCGGCCACCAAAGGCGCTGGCGATCAGTACGCCAAATCCTTGTGTCAGCCCGGACGTTATTCCCAGGACAAGGAACACGATACTTCCTGTGGAGCCTACCGCCGCCAACGCGTCCTCTCCCAGGAACCGCCCCGCGATCACAGTATCTGTAAGATTGTAAAGCTGCTGGAACAAGAATCCCAACAGGACGGGGATGGCAAATGTGACAATGTTTCGTGTGGGACTCCCCGTAGTCATATCTTTTGTTCTCATGAGACTTACCTCCGCAATGAAATTGCATCGCCTTAGCAGGCTCCTATCATATTAGTGCCATGGTAGGAAAAAGCTACTCTAAATTAGCGAGATACCTCCATTGTCTTTATCTTATACTGTTTTCAAATGAAAGAAGATTATAGAATACAAATATATAACACCATCAAAGTGGTCCTTTCCAACTGCCTCTATAATGTTTATCAGGCACTTTCCGGTGACGCTCCTTCTGGTACTGATTCTCGTTGCCTCGGTGCTGCTCACCATCATGTTCCCCTTTGGGCTCGCAATTGCCCCCGCTGCCTGCGCTTGGGTCAGTTCCTTTGCGCTGGGATCTGTGTTCAAACAGTATGCGCCGGTCGAAAACCAGGAGGAGACCCCTGACAGAGAGGATAGATAAAGCTGATAAAGGAACACGGTCCTTCCCATTCATCGGAAGGACCGTGTTTTTCCATCAGTTGCCGGATGAATACCGATAAAGTGCGAAGCTCATGGGGGCATCCAGAGAAAATGCAGCCATACCGTCCCCGTCCGCTTCAGCGTGCTCCTGCTTTCCGTTGCCCAGGATCAGCTTCAGATCAAGTCTCTGTCCTCTGATCCCCCACAGCCGGTAGGTATGGGACGCTTTCTCCCCCAACTCCCGGAACAGGAGCAGGTACCCGCTGCCATTCCCCTTCACGCACTGGAATCCGGTCCATCTGATGCCGTCCGGTTCATCCCCGATGGGCAAAACATGGCCGGAAAGAATGTCCGCCTGCACGGCACGGTAGGCGGCGATGGCTCTCTGGAGCGTGACGGCGTTCTCATCATCCAGGCCAGTGAATTCCATCCAGGCCAAGGGACTTGCGAACATGGCGACGGCAAAGGCATACTCCATACCAGCGTTTTCTGGTGAGAGCGGATCATTCCCGTATTGTTCTCGGTTCCTCTTCACGTTCAGGAACTCGATCTGCAGCCGTTCCGTGGGATAGTACCGGCTGAGCGTCCACAGATTCCTCAGTGTACGGTAGGGCCAGTAGTTGGGCCAGCGGCCAAAAGGACCAGTGAATCGGTTCTCCAGGAATAGCGTTCCGTACTGGACCCGGCCAAAGTAGCCGTTGTGCACTTGAGCGGTGGTGTCCAAATTAAATGTCACCTCACCGCCAGAACCGGCGGTGACGCGCCGCATGAGTTTGACAAAATTGTCCTCGGATCGTTTGCTATGGAACAGGAGCCCATCCATTTTGAAGGCGGTGATGCCGTATCGGCGATGGAGGTCCAGCAGCACCTCGCTGTCCCGTTCCCAGTTCTCAAAATCGTTTTGAGAGTCTGGAGAGAACCACAGTCCCAGGGAGATACCGCTCTCGCCGGCGAGACTGACAATGGGCTCCAATCCGTGTGGGAGCCGATCCCTGTTGATGGACCAGAATTCCGGGGCTGACTTGTAATACCCACCGCTCCACTCGCCGCCCTGTACTGCAGGGGCCCTCACGGAATTCATCGTCACGCCCCGTTCCCAGCCGTCGTCGATCTGAAGACAGGTGATTCCAAGCTTCTGTGCTTTCCTGAGCTCATCCATCAGAAATTTCTCGCAGATCTGCCCGTCCGCATTGCCGTCGCCCCAGGTGTTGGACATGATGAGTGCATCACGCTTTTCTCGGAATGGACGGACAGCCCGATGGTAAGCGTGGAGAGTGCACAGGGCGTCCCCCTCCCCGCCATTCCAAAGCACTACCGCAGAGCCGTAGGTCTCCAGTGTCCCGGCCTTTTCAGCGACCTCCCGATCAAATCCCCATCCGGCGATATAGAGGTTCATACCCACTGTCTCAAAGTCGCTGTTCATCCCGGGCAGATATCCCTCGGGGGTGGGGCCCTCCTTGATGAGCGTAACGCCTCCGCCTGTCAGGATGTCCTGGGCGAACAGCAGATTGCCCTGCAACTGCCGTCTCTCCCTTTTGGAGAGAATGCCTTGCGTCTCATCCACCAAATTGTCCCGGTCATCAGTCCTGTCGTGGAAGCTCACGCACTTCCAGCGGCAATGCTCCGCCGCCAGCGGCAAACAATCCATATAATCACCGGGCCACTCTTCCGGGCGCTCCTCCGGAGCAGGATCTCCAGTAATAGTCACTCTAAGAAAGCTCCGCAGCACGGGGAGAACGGGATAGACCAAATGGACCCACTCCACTTGGCAGGCAATGTGAGGCGCACTGTCACACGAAGGTGCCGCACGCCCGTGCCAAAGTCATCGTCCTCATTAGCCTCGCACCCATCAAGGTGCATCTGACCGTGGGTGAGACTAGCACGGAAGAAAGCACCCTTTCTTTCAGGCGGAAACTCGACCCACTGACCACGCTCCTCAGTAGCCGCCCACTCCCTGCCAGTACGCTGATCCTTCAGTGAAAGGACCTCCGGCCTTGCGCCGGTCATGTCCCAAACACGCTCAACCGCGGCGTTGCCGACGGTCAGTTTGCCTCCGAAGAGACGCACATAGCAATCCTGAAACCATTTTTCGTAATTCATAGCCGTCTCCTTACCCCAGATTCTCGTTTACATAGTCCTGGCAACTCTTTGCGGCGCTATAAAAGGCGTTCCACTCCGGGGTATCCGTCATGCGGCGGATATAGGCACCGTCGTCCAGCGCTGCGTACAGCGCATTCCTGATCTCATCCCGGCGCTCCGGGTGGGCCAGGGCAATCTTGGTCAGTGCTACCACGGTGTGAGACATATGTTGGAAGTACACTGAATTCTGCTCCTTCGTAATGGTGCGCTTGTAATCCGGGGTGAGCAACTCATGGTACATTGGCCTTTCAAACTCCTCCGGGCGCAGAATGGGCAGCAACTCGTCTACGGCACTCCCATCCCGCATCTGTCCGCAGAAGCAGATGGCGATGACGCTGCGCATCTGATTGGAGCGGCGGCAGTCCATGTAATAGAAGGTGTTTCTGTCCCGGATGATCTCATGGAGGATGGGCAAAGCCCGCTCGTCGCGCATTAATCCCAGGGCGATTCCGACGTTGCGGCGGAGCATCTCGTCGCCACTCCAGGACATTTCATAGACTGCGTCGCCCAACCTCTCTTTCCCTGCCAAATAGCAGCTCCACAGCGCTACGGCAGGGCAATCGGTGGAGAGGGCTTTCCGCAGTTCCGCCGGGTCGGTGGTCCAGGAGACAAACTTTCGATCCTCCGGCCTCATACCGGGATTCCAGAAGGATGGCTCATAAGTGTGAGGTTCATCAAAGAAACCATAGCCGATGAGCTTTGACCGCAGCAGGCCGCCAGGTACCGCCATAGGGTCCTGCCCGTAGCCGGTGGCTAAGGCGGACAGCGTGCCCACCGCCTCGCCGATCCGGAAGCAGTCAGTATTCATGCGGATGGCCGAGTTCACATAGGTATCGGAGGAAATGCACCGCCCAGCGGTGGTCAGGCCCTTCCAGCCCTTAGGCACCACCGCGCCCACTGGGACAGGGATGTAGACCGTGCAGGTGCTCATGTTGCTGCATGCGAACCAGTTCTGGTATATCTCATCATCAAATGCGATACCGCTGCCGTGCTTGTCCACATCAGAGAAGCACCAGAGCAACAGATTATCGGTGCGCACCCGGCTATGGAGCACGTCATCCAGGGTCAGATAGTCCTCTCCCTCATATAGTACGCCTTCCCGCAGGCCAATGATGGGCGACAAGAACAGGAACCGGCTCTGCTCTCCCATAAATTTCAGGTGGCTTGCGTGGGCGCGGAGGATCGCACGGGTCAGCGCTTCGGCATCATACTGGCAGATGTAACCGTTGTCCCGGTACTCATGAAACAGCTTATAGCGGCTCCCCATATCGCCCACAGTAACGCTCAGGCCGCCGTCGTATTTCATCTGATCCAGATATACGCTGCGCACACTGGAGAAGGGCTGCGGCTCACCATCCCGGCTACGCCCCATTGTGAGTTTGATTGGGAGCATTCGTAGGATATGGCCGTCGCTGGCGGCGTCTATGAGCATCTTACAAGACAGATCCGCCTCCTGGCGGTGCAGCAGAACGCGGACGCCGCAGACGGTCTTTCCCTGGGTGTAAACAGCGGTGACCAGAAAAAGCGTCCGCACCTCAACACCGCTCTTCTTCAATTGCCCGGCAATGACGATCCGCTTTCCGTCGGAGGTCGTGTCGTAGAAAATGTCCGTTGCTTCCGCCTGCGCCTGTTTGTCGGTCTGCGTGTACAGACCGCCACGCACACCATAGTAGTAGCCGTTGACCAGCCCCTGCACATGCTGCCCACCGCACCAGCGGCTTTTCTCCAGCAGGAGTACCCGCTTGCCCTCACGGGCCGCAGCCAGGGCGGCATAGACACCGCCGCTACCGCCTCCTGCCACGATCACGTCATAGCTGCCCCGCCAGGCCGGTGTTTCGCAGTCTGCCTCGCGGACCGCGCCATCTTTTCGGGTGTAGTAGTTCATCATCGCGCCTCCGCTCCTTTCAGGAATGCCTCCATAGGATTGGATGCCAAGCCTCCGACCCAATCCGTTCCCTCCGCACCGATACGTTCATACGCAGCGTCAAAGTCATCCGCCACAAACAGTATCTTCTCCTCGTGGCCGGGGAAAGCTTCCTTCCAGATCTCCATCATGTTCTGATAGGCTTTCGTCATCGGCTCATCTACCGGGACTGGGAATTGGATCAGCTTCTCGTTCTCGTTAGATCCGTCGGTGACCTCGCAACCAGGGCAGACTGCCATCAGCTTCGCTTCAAGATCCGGCCCCATACAGACCGTGAACACATTCAGGGATTTCGCCGTGCGGCGCACTGCGCTGGGAGCGGAAATACAGTCCACCGTTGCGTCTACCAAATGGGAGCCCTTCACAGATTGGATGCCCTCGTTTGTGATAAAGGTAACGATAACATCTGCTTCACATTTTTCCACACTGATGACATGGGCGTCCAGGAGAATTCCCATCCCTCCCTCCATTTTCCGCGCCGCGAATTCGCGGGCCACAGGAGAGACCTTCAAAAGATCGAAGCCGGTTTCCGTCCAAACGCCGTATTGCCGCATCAGGCGGCCCAGTTCGGTGTCCGCAGCCCGCTCCGCACCCGCGTCCATCCGTGCAGGATGCAGGCTGTGATGAAAGTCCCCGCCCACTGTCTGAAACTCCTCCAGGACCAGACAGTCAGGGTGACTGGAGGCATAGCCAAGGCCATAATAGGTCGCACCCAGTACAATGGTATCATACCGCTTTTTCATAGTCGCTCCTCTCTCCGCTCTCCAGCAGGCATGTCCCATGCAGGACATCTCCCTTTTCCATTTCAAGTGCTTTGTTTCCAATGAATATACGGCATTTTTTCCAAGCGTGGAGGGTGTACGCACAATTTCCGGCCTGCACCTTTCCCGAAACGGTCACGCCCAGATGGGTCCGGATATTCTCAAATTCTACCTTGTCCGTAAAGACAGGACACCCCCCAAGATCAAGGCGGTCCCAGTAATCATTGACAAAATTGCGGATCAAGCTCTGAAGGACCAGACCGTGGGTGGCTGTATAGAACGACTTGTCGCTCTGTCCACTGGTCTCGTAGATCTGGACCCAGTCTGGGTCGGTGAGGTCGGAAAACCGCATCTCTTCCCAATCGTACCTCCATCCCTCTGCATCTCCGAGATTTGACCCAGCCAGCAGAAGTTGTCCCAGCGTCCAGCCCCCATAAAAATGTTCCTTTGCTCCACTGGTAATATCGTGGCGCAGCTCGTAGGCTCGCCTCTCCACGGGAAGCGGCTCCGCCTCGGATGGGAGATAGGTGATACCGTCCAGTTGGACAGGGTGTTTCTGACGGCCAAAATCGTCTATTCCCTCACCCTGGCAGGTCCTGTATATACCTCTCCGGGTAAGCAGGCCATCAAAGGCCAGTCCGTCCCGGATCAGCGCTACATATGCGTCACTTCCCTCTGTGTCAAAGAGAAACGCCGCAGTAAAGCAGTATTTCGCACTGTATAGGCTGCAAAGATAGTCCGTTCGATCCCTTCCTCCCGCTTCGTCTTGTCCTACGCAGGGCTCCCAGCGAAAGTGCCACCGACCGTCTGTTCCCTTTGCATGCAAAGGCACGGTAGAAAGCGGCACACTCCCGGATAATGGGTACGGCGTACCTGGCTGTCCAACTGGGGTCATCAATGAATTGGGCTGCTTCTGCCGCTATCGCGCACAGGTATCCCGTATTGTGAGGCTCATAGCAATAGGCTACCGGCACAGATGGCATGTGGTACCCCTCCATGCGGCCGTAAGGTAGCTCCCATGGCGGGTAGATCCCCTGGGCCTTCGGCCAAAGGTGCTTCGCGTACCGTCGCATATTCTCCAGTTCCCCAGCAAATTTCTCTATCCATTCTCGCACGATGTCGGTGTGTCCGGTCATCATCAGGGCCGGAGCGATATAGGCCATATCCTGGATGAAATGGAACGGAAACATATTGCCCGTGAGTCCGCTTACCGGCTGCACAGCGCTTCCCATATTCAAGTAGGATGACAGGAGATAGGCCAGCGAGCGCACATATGTCTGCTGGATCCGCCCGTCAGGAAACGCTGCTTTGCCGCTTTTCTCCCAAAGGGTATGCCACGCCGCGGCTGTTCGCTCCCGCGAGGCGGCGGACAAGGCCGCCAAGCGCCGGGAGCTCAAGGCCCGGTACCCCGGCTGCGAGCAGCTGCTGAATTTCCTCTGCTGCTGCAACGCCGCCGGGGAGCCCCGGCCCAACATCCAGCTGGTGATCAACAGCTCCAAGTACATGCGGGACTTCATCGGCGAGTGCCCGCCGGACTTCCGGATTTCCGCGAAATGCTGCGACTGCTGCAAGAAGGCCCCGGCCCACCAGGTCCAGAAGGACTATGAAATGGTCATCACCGGCGAGCGCCGGGACGAGGGCGGGATGCGGTCCGTGCCGCGGAAGGACAACACGTCCCTGTGCTTCACCGAGACCGGCAGCGGGCAGTACCGTCTGCGGCCCCTGTACTACGTCACCGACGCCGATAAGGCCTGGTACAAGGACTACTACGGCATCCGGTACTCCGACGCCTACGAGGTCTACGGGCTGACCAGGACAGGCTGCTGCGGGTGTCCCATCTCCTACAAGGCCGTGGAGGACCTGGAGAAGATACGGCCCTACGAGCCCAACGTGGTCAAGGCCGCGTGGAACATCTTCGGCAAGAGCTACGAGTACCGGCGGAAGTACAACGAGTACAAGGCCGCCAGGTCCCGGGAGGAGCGGGAGCTGGAGGGGCAGGTCATGCTGTGGGGAGGGGCGGCGGATTGAGAATCGGATTGATTGATGTGGACGGCCACAACTATCCCAATTTGGCCCTGATGAAGCTGTCCGCATGGCACAAGGCTCAGGGTGATGCCGTGGAGTGGTGGTGGTCCGATCTGGTCTACTACGACATCGTGTACATGAGCAAGGTCTTCAGCGATACCTACACGCCAGACCGCCCGGAGCCGTTGAACGCGGACCGGGTGGTCAAGGGCGGGACCGGATACGCCATCCGCACGGAGAACGGGCGGGAGATGTATCACCCGGAGCTGGACCCTCCCTTGCCGCCGGAGGTGGAGCACATATACCCAGACTATTCCCTGTATCCGGCGCTGACGCGGGGCACCGCCTACGGATTCCTGACGCGGGGCTGTCCAAGGGGCTGCGGGTTCTGCCATGTGGGGCCAAAGGAGGGCCGGTGTTCCGTAAAGGTCGCGGACCTATCCGAGTTCTGGCGCGGGCAAGAGAACATCGTGCTGATGGACCCGAACCTGCTGGCCTGCCGGGACAAGTGGGAGCTGCTGGGGCAGCTGGGAGACAGCGGGGCCAGGATCGACTTCAACCAGGGGTTGGATATCCGGTTTGCGACTGATCCGCGTGTGGTGGAGGGCCTGGCATCCCTGCGCGTCAAGTGCCTGCATTTTGCCTGGGACAACCCAAAAGAGGACTTACGGCCATACTTCGAGCAGTTTTCCAGGCTGTACCCACGGAAAGACCCAAGTCGGAAAGTCGTCTACGTGCTGGCCAACTACAACAGCACTATGGAGGACAACTTGTTCCGTATCTATGCGCTGCGGGAGCTTGGGCACGATCCCTACGTGATGATCTACGACAAGCCAAACGCGCCGCGGGAGGTCCGGCTGCTCCAGCGGTGGTGCAATAACAAGATCATCTTCAATGCGGAGCCGGATTTCTGCAAATATGACCCAAGAAAGGGGTAGAAACGCGGTATGAAATTCAGGGACAAGAAAACGGGCGACGTATTTAAGAATATCAACGATGCGCGTCATTACTTCTGCAACGAATTTCCTGGGCCGTGTTATAATACTAATCCCAAATAAGAATTGCAAAGCACAAGAAGATAAGGTATAATAAAGGGGAGAAGAAGGGGAGATGAT
>CANQCS010000053.1 GCA_947589745.1 uncultured Oscillospiraceae bacterium | reverse complement strand
TCGTAGTAGGCGTTGGTGGGATTGTAAAAGCAGTGGTCCCCGATGCGGGTCTGCCAGTAGCCCACATGGGAGGGGAAAAAGGCGCGGCACTCCGGGCTGAACGGGTTGTAGAACCACAGCGACTCCGCCACGTCTGGCAGGCGGTTGCCGGCGATGGCCCAGTCGGCGATCTCGTAGTGGATGGCCTCCGGCCGCATGTTGTAGATGTTCTGGGGGTTGTAGACGCCGTCCTCCATCTCGCTGGCACAGACGAACTGGCAGGGCTGGTAGATGATGTTCCGGATGCTCCCCTGCCCCACGCGGGCGTACTCGCCGCCGGTGGCGTGGACCCGGTTCATCACCACGCCGGCCACGGCCTTCATGCCGTCCTCCCCCTCGCCGCCCGCCTCGCACTGGATGAGGCGGGCCAGCAGCTCCCGGTCTGAATATGGCATAAGTCACTCACTCTCCTAGCCAGGACCATCCTATGCCGGGGGGATCAAAAAGGTGAGAAAACGGAAGGAGGCTCCGGGTCATCCCGGGGCCTCCTCAGCTCTTGTTCAATAGATGTATTAGATGTATTATTTCTCTTTGGCCATAGCCTCCCGCAGGGCCTTGCTGAGCTGGTCGGGGCAGCTGGTGTCCTTCCAGCCGCAGCGGATGCCCTGGAGCTTGTCCACGGCCTCCTGGGCCTGCATGCCGGTCACCAGGCGGCAGATGCCCTGGAGGTTGCCGTTGCAGCCGCCGGTGAACGCCACGCTCTTGATGACGCCGTCCTCCAGCTCCAGGTCGATGCGGCTGGAGCAGGTGCCGCTGGTCTGATAGGTGTGAGTCATAGTCCTGTCTTCTCCTTTTGCGTGTTGGCCGCCTCCGGCGGCTCGTCTCTCCCTACTATACCAAATCCCGCCGCGTTGCGCAAGACCTGTTTTCGCCGCCAAAAGCGCCAAAAACAAGAAAATCCCCCTTGACAGCAAGGAGGTTTCATGGTAGAATAAATCGCTTATGTTCAGATAGAGGTGTAGATTGCTCTCCACCTACTATCGACAGTATACCATTTTCCCGAAAAAAACGCAACAGGTAATTCGGATTTTTTATCAACAGTCCCGTGCGTATCGCAAGTGTGGGACCCGGCGTCCCGCCCCGCCGTGGGCGGCGGAGCGGTGAAAGAGAAAGGTAGATGATCACAACAAGATGGCCAAGGACAAGTACTACGGCAAGACGCTGCGCAAGAACTTCGCCCGGCATGAGGAGATCATGCCCATGCCCAACCTGCTGGAGATCCAGAAGTCCTCGTACCAGTGGTTCCTGGACACCGGCCTCCGGGAGGTCTTCGCCGACGTAGGCGTTATCAGCGACTACTCCGGCAACCTGGAGCTGAGCTTCATCGACTACAGCATGGACGAGCCCCCCAAGTACGACGTGGAGGAGTGCAAGGCCCGGGACGTGAACTACGCAGCCCCCCTGAAGGTCAGCGTGCGGCTGCGCAACCGGGAGACCGAGGAGATCAAGGAGCAGGAGATCTTCATGGGGGATTTCCCCCTGATGACCAAGTCCGGCACCTTCATCGTCAACGGCGCCGAGCGCGTGGTGGTTTCCCAGATCGTCCGCTCCCCCGGCATCTACTTCGGCAAGGAGATCGACGTCAAGACCGACCTGCCCATCCTCACCTCCCAGGTCATCCCCTACCGGGGCGCCTGGCTGGAGTACGAGACGGACGTCAACGAGCTGTTCTGGGTCCGCATCGACAAGAACCGCAAGCTGCCCATCACCTGCCTGATCCGGGCCATCGGCCCCCGCACCGACGCGGAGATCCTGGACTACTTCGGCGACGACCCCACCATCCGGGCCACCCTGGAGAAGGACACCTGCAAGACCTATGAGGAGGCCCTGCTGGAGATCTACCGCAAGCTGCGCCCCGGCGAGCCCCCCACGGTGGACTCCTCCGAGACCCTGCTGCGGAACCTGTTCTTCGACCCCCGGCGGTACGACCTGAGCACCGTGGGCCGGTACAAGTTCAACAAGAAGCTGATGCTGTGGGTCCGGGCCGGGGAGCGCACCCTGGTGGAGCCGGTGGTCCACCCCGCCACCGGCGAGCTGATCTACGAGCCTGGCCACTTCCTCACCCGCGCCGAGGCCCGGGAGCTGGACGCCATCGGCGTCAACGAGGTGGTGGTGGATGTGGACGGCGAGCCGCTGCGCATCTTCTCCAACCACATGTGCGAGCTGGGCCGGTACGTGGACTTCGACCCGGTCAAGGAGTGCGGCATCAAGGAGCGGGTCCGGTTCAGCGTGCTCCAGGAGCTGCTGGAGAAGTACCAGGGCGAGGAGCTGAAGGACGCCATCCGGCTCCGCGCCGACGACCTGGTGCCCAAGCACATCATCGTGGACGACATCCTGTCCTCCATCAACTATATGAACGCCCTGGCCAAGGGCCTGGCCACCAAGGACGACATCGACCACCTGGGCAACCGCCGCCTGCGCTGCGTGGGCGAGCTGCTCCAGAACCAGTTCCGCATCGGCTTTTCCCGCATGGAGCGGGTCATCCGGGAGCGCATGACCATCCAGGACCTGGATATCGTCACCCCCCAGAGCCTCATCAACATCCGGCCCGTCACCGCCGCCATCAAGGAGTTCTTCGGCTCCTCCCCCCTGAGCCAGTTCATGGACCAGACCAACCCCCTGGCCGAGCTGACCCACAAGCGGCGCCTCTCCGCCCTGGGCCCCGGCGGCCTCAGCCGCGAGCGGGCCAGCATGGACGTCCGCGACGTCCACTACAGCCACTACGGCCGCATGTGCCCCATCGAGACCCCCGAAGGTCCCAACATCGGCCTCATCAACTACCTGGCCACCTACGCCCGCATCAACGAGTACGGCTTCATCGAGGCCCCCTACCGCAAGGTGGATAAGGCCACGGGCCGGGTCACCGACGAGGTGGTCTACATGACCGCCGACGTGGAGGACCAGTATATCGTGGCCCAGGCCGCCGAGCCCACCGACGAGGAGGGCCATTTCATCAACGACCGTATCACCTGCCGCCACCGGGACGAGATCATCGGCGTGGAGAAGGAGCGGGTGGACTTCGTGGATATCAGCCCCCGGATGATGGTCTCCATCGCCACGGCCATGATCCCCTTCCTGCCCAACGACGACGCCAACCGCGCCCTGATGGGCGCCAACATGCAGCGCCAGGCCGTGCCCCTGCTGAAGCCCGAGGCCCCCATCATCGGCACCGGAATGGAGCACAAGATCTGCATGGACTCCGAGATCGTGGTCCTGGCCGAGGGCGACGGCGAGGTCACCAAGGTGGACGCCACCTCCATCACCGTCAAGTACGACACCGGCATCAGCAAGGACTACAAGCTGGTGAAGTTCCTCCGCTCCAACCACACCACCTGCATCAACCAGCGTCCTATCGTCTCCGTGGGCGAGCGGGTCCACGGCGGCAACGAGGCCCTGGGCATCTCCCCCACCGTCCTGGCCGACGGCCCCGCCACCGATCAGGGCGAGATCGCCCTGGGCCGGAACATCCTGGTGGGCTTCATGATCTGGGAGGGCTACAACTACGAGGACGCCGTCCTCTTAAACGAGCGCATGGTCCGGGACGACGTGTACACCTCCATCCACATCGAGGAGTACGAGATCGACTCCCGGGACACCAAGCTGGGCCCTGAGGAGATCACCCGGGATATCCCCAACGTGGGCGAGGACGCCCTGAAGGACCTGGACGAGCGGGGCATCATCCGCATCGGCGCGGAGGTCCGCGCCGGAGACATTCTGGTGGGCAAGGTCACCCCCAAGGGCGAGACCGACCTCACCGCCGAGGAGCGGCTGCTCCGGGCCATCTTCGGCGAGAAGGCCCGTGAGGTCCGCGACACCTCCCTGAAGGTCCCCCACGGCGAGAGCGGCATCGTGGTGGACGCCAAGCGCTTCACCCGGGAGGCCGGGGACGAGCTGGGGCCCGGCGTCAACGAGGTGGTCCGGGTCTACATCGCCCAGAAGCGGAAGATCTCCGTGGGCGACAAGATGGCCGGACGCCACGGCAACAAGGGCGTGGTTTCCCGCATCCTGCCCCAGGAGGATATGCCCTTCCTGCCCGACGGCACGCCGCTGGATATCGTGCTGAACCCCCTGGGCGTGCCCAGCCGTATGAACATCGGCCAGGTGCTGGAGGTCCATCTGGGCTACGCCGCCAAGACCCTGGGCTGGAAGGTGGCCACCCCCATCTTCGACGGGGCCAACGAGCAGGACATCGCCGACGCCTTGCAGGAGGCCGGCCTGGACCCGGAGGGCAAGACCTGGCTCTACGACGGACGCACCGGCGAGCGCTTCGACAACAAGGTCACCGTGGGCTACGTCTACTTCATGAAGCTCCACCACTTGGTGGACGACAAGATCCACGCCCGGTCGACCGGCCCCTACTCCCTGGTCACCCAGCAGCCTCTGGGCGGCAAGGCCCAGTTCGGCGGCCAGCGCTTCGGCGAGATGGAGGTCTGGGCCCTGGAGGCCTACGGCGCCAGCTACACCCTTCAGGAGATCCTGACCGTCAAGAGCGACGACGTGACCGGCCGCGTGCGGACCTACGAGTCCATCGTCAAGGGCCACAACGTGCCCAAGCCCGGCGTGCCCGAGTCCTTCAAGGTGCTGGTGAAGGAGCTCCAGGCCCTGTGCCTGGATATCCAGGTGCTGGATAAGGAGGGCAACGTCATCGAGCTGAAGGACGACGACAACGAGCCCACCACTTTCAACCTGAGCCGCATGGACGACGACGACCGGGACGACCGGGAAGAGTACGTGGCCGACGACGGGGACTTCGAGGACTCCGGCTTCGGCATCGAGGACATGGACGACGACGACTTCGCCGCGGACGACGGCGAGGACGAGTTTTAACGGAAGGAGGAGCAGTCAATGAGTTTTGTGGAATTTGACGCCATCAAGATCGGCGTCGCTTCTCCGGAGATGATCCGCGAGTGGTCCTACGGCGAGGTGAAGAAGCCGGAGACCATCAACTACCGCACCCTCAAGCCCGAGCGGGACGGCCTCTTCTGCGAGAGGATCTTCGGGCCCACCAAGGACTGGGAGTGCCACTGCGGCAAGTACAAGAAGATCCGCTACAAGGGCAAGATCTGCGACCGCTGCGGCGTGGAGGTCACCAAGGCCAAGGTCCGCCGGGAGCGCATGGGCCACATCGAGCTGGCCACCCCCGTCAGCCACATCTGGTACTTCAAGGGCATCCCCTCCCGGATGGGCCTGCTGCTGGATATCAGCCCCCGCATTCTGGAGAAGGTGCTGTACTTCGCCAACTATATCGTCACCGACCCCGGCGAGACCCCCCTCATCAAGAACCAGATCCTCTCCGAAAAAGAGTATCGCGACATGCGGGAGAAGTACGAGGACGACTTCCAGGCCGGCATGGGCGCCGAGGCCGTGAAGAAGCTGCTCCAGGATATCAACCTGGAGGAGCTCTCCCAGCAGCTCCACGCCGAGCTGAAGAGCGCCGCCGGGCAGAAGAAGGCCCGCATCGTCAAGCGCCTGGAGGTGGTGGACGCCTTCCGCATCTCCGGCAACAAGCCCGAGTGGATGGTCATTGACGTGCTGCCGGTGATCCCGCCGGATATCCGCCCCATGGTCCAGCTGGACGGCGGCCGCTTCGCCACCAGCGATTTGAACGACCTGTACCGCCGGGTCATCAACCGCAACAACCGGCTCAAGCGGCTCATGGAGCTGCGGGCCCCGGACATCATCGTCCGCAATGAGAAGCGGATGCTCCAGGAGGCTGTGGACGCCCTCATCGACAACGGCCGCCGGGGCCGCGCCGTCACCGGCGCCAACAACCGGGCCCTCAAGTCCCTCTCCGATATGCTCAAGGGCAAGCAGGGCCGCTTCCGCCAGAACCTGCTGGGCAAGCGCGTGGACTACTCCGGCCGCTCCGTCATCGTGGTGGGCCCCGAGCTGAAGATCTACCAGTGCGGCCTGCCCAAGGAGATGGCCCTGGAGCTGTTCCGCCCCTTCATCATGAAGAAGCTGGTGGAGGACGGCGCCGCCAACAACATCAAGTCCGCCAAGAAGATGGTGGATAAGGGCGTGGCCGAGGTGTGGGACGCCCTGGACGTGGTCATCAAGGACCACCCCGTCATGCTCAACCGTGCGCCCACCCTGCACCGCCTGGGCATCCAGGCCTTCGAGCCGGTGCTGGTGGAGGGCCGCGCCATCAAGCTCCACCCCCTGACCTGCACCGCCTTCAACGCCGACTTCGACGGCGACCAGATGGCCGTCCATGTTCCCCTCAGCGCCGAGGCCCAGGCCGAGGCCCGCCTGCTGATGCTCTCCGCCAACAACCTGCTGCGTCCCCAGGACGGCGGCCCCGTCACCGTCCCCACCCAGGACATGGTGCTGGGCTCCTACTACCTGACCTACGTCAACGACAAGGAGGACGGCGCGGGCAAGGTGTTCGTCAGCGAGGACGAGGTCATGCTGGCCTACAACGACCGGGTCATCGGCATCCACGCCCCCATCCGGGTCCGCCGGGAGTTCACCTACCAGGGCGTCAAGCACCGGAAGATCGTGGACGTCACCGCCGGCCGGATCATCTTCAACCAGAATATCCCCCAGGACCTGGGCTTCGTGGACCGGAGCGACCCGGACCACGTGTGCGACTACGAGATCAATATGACCTGCGGCAAGAGCCAGCTGGGCAAGATCGTGGACCGGGCCATCCGCATCCACGGCTTCACCACCGCCGCCGAGGTGCTGGACAACATCAAGTCCACCGGCTACAAGTATTCCACCAGGGGCTCCCTGACCATCTCCATCTACGACATGTCCATCCCCGCCAGGAAGTATGACCTGATCCGCGACACGGAGAAGCGGGTGGTGGAGATCGAGGACGAGTACAAGATGGGCTTCATGACCAACGACGAGCGGTACAAGGCCGTCTGCGAGGAGTGGGAGAAGACCACCGACGAGGTCACCGACGCCCTCCAGAAGAGCCTGGACCCCCTGAACCCCATCTTCATGATGGCGGACTCCGGCGCCCGCGGCTCCATGAAGCAGATCCGCCAGCTGGGCGGCATGAAGGGCCTGATCGCCAACACCGCCGGCCGCACCATCGAGATCCCCATCAAGTCCAACTTCCGCGAGGGCCTGGGCGTACTGGAGTACTTCATCTCCTCCCGGGGCGCCCGGAAGGGCATGGCCGACACGGCCCTGCGTACCGCGGACTCCGGCTACCTGACCCGCCGCCTGGTGGACGTATCCCAGGAGGTCATCATCCGCGAGGACGACTGCGGCGTGGACAACGGCATCTGGGTGGAGGAGATCCAGGAGAACGGCCAGGTCATCGAGAAGTTCTCCGAGCGCATCCGGGGCCGGTTCCCGGTGCGGGATATCACCGACCCCGAGACCGGCGAGGTCCTCTTCCCCGCCGACCGGATGCTGGCCGAGGAGGACGCCCAGGTGCTGGAGGCCCACGGCATCCACCGGGTGGAGATCCGCACGGTGCTGACCTGCCGGGCCAAGAGCGGCGTCTGCGCCCGCTGCTACGGCATGAACCTGGCCGCCGGACGCCCCGTGGGCACCGGCGAGGCCGTGGGCATCATCGCCGCCCAGTCCATCGGCGAGCCCGGCACCCAGCTGACCATGCGCACCTTCCACACCGGCGGCGTGGCCGGCGGCGACATCACCCAGGGTCTTCCCCGCGTCGAGGAGCTGTTCGAGGCCCGCCGTCCCAAGAAGATGGCCACCCTGGCCGAGATCGGCGGCCGGGTCCGCTTCGAGGAGAGCAGCAAGGGCTCCCTGCTGAACATCCACGTGGTGGCCGACGACGGCAACACCCGCATGTACTCCGTGCCCCACACCGGCCTCCGGGTCAACGACGGGGACATCATCGAGAAGGGCACCGCCCTCAACGACGGCGCGCTGAACCCCCACGACGTGCTCCGCACCCGGGGCCCCGAGGCGGTCCACAACTACCTCATCCAGGAAGTGCTCCGCGTGTACCGCCAGCAGGGCGTGGATATCAACGACAAGCACATCGAGGTCATCGTCCGCCAGATGATGCGCAAGTGCCGCGTGGAGGACGCGGGCGACACCGACCTGCTGTCCGGCGCCATGGTGGACGTATTGGAGCTCCACGAGGCCAACGAGAAGATCAAGGCCCGCAACGCCGCCGGAGAGGTCCGGGAGGACGGCGAGCCCCTGAAGGAGGCCGAGGCCACCCAGCTGCTGATGGGCATTACCAAGGCCTCCCTGGCCACGGATTCCTTCCTCTCCGCCGCCTCCTTCCAGGAGACCACCAAGGTCCTCACCGAGGCCGCCATCAAGGGCAAGGTGGACCACCTGGTGGGCCTGAAGGAGAACGTCATCATCGGAAAGCTGATCCCCGCCGGCGCGGGTCTGAACGCCTACCGGGAGATGGCCGAGGAGATCGTCCCCGAGCCGGAGGTCCCGGAGGAGGAGCCGGTGGAGCCCTACTCCCCCGCTGATCCCTTTGCCGGGCCGGAGGAACCGGAGGAAGCCGGCGACCCGGATCTGCCGGAAGAGCCGGAAGAGCCCGAGGAACCGGAGGACAGCGAGGACCACTGATCCCCGCAGCAACCCGCCACATTAGAATAAAAGCAGGCTCTCCCCCAGCGGGAGGGCCTGCTTTTTGTCCTTTTGCTCCGCCTGTTCTCCGCGTCTGTGGAGATGTGTTTATCGGTCAACTCCCCTCCCCCTCTCCTTCCTGTGACGTGATGGACTATGTCCGCGCTGGTCCGCAAAAAGTTGCCGGTTTCCGGCGAAATGGGAATGGATTGACAAGGGGACCGTGACCTGATAGAATGGGACCATACTTAACTGGCCCACCGGCTTTTTATTCATTTACGGCGGGAGGAAACGGAGGGAATCACCATGAGCAGCATCTACCCCATTGACCGGAAGGAGCAGGTCACCCTGGGCGGCCTCCGGCAGACCATCCACATCTGGGGCACCAGCCGCCGGAACCCGGTGCTGCTCTTTCTCCACGGCGGTCCCGGCGTGCCTGACCGCCACAGCATCGCCAAGCGCCATCTGGACCTGGCCAGCGCTTTCACGGTGGTGGCCTGGGACCAGCGGGGCACCGGCGGGTCCTACCTGGGCTGTCCCCTGGAGAGCCTGACCCTGGACCAGCTGGTGTCCGACTGCGCGGAACTCATCGGCTACCTGGGCCGGACCCTGGGCAAGGGGAAGGTCTACCTGCTGGGCAGCAGCTGGGGCACGGAGCTGGGCACCGTCGTCTGCGCCAGGCACCCGGACAAGGTGGCGGGCTACATCGGCTGCGGCCAGGTGGTCAACGGCCATGAGAACGAGGCCCGGAGCTACGCCTTCACCCTGGAGAAGGCCACGGAAGCGGGGAATCAGGAGGATATCGAGACTCTCCGCCGCATCGGCCCGCCGGTGGACGGGCAGTACACGCCGGTGTTCGAGGGGCTCATGGCCCAGCGGCAGCTTCTCAGCAAGTACGGCGGGCACAGCGCCAGCCAGGGGGACTACTTCAAGAATATGGTGCTGCCCATTCTCCAGTCGCCGGAGATGACGCCCCTGGAGAAGTGGGGCGTGGCCAAGGGCTACCAGCTGTGCCTGACCCGGATGTGGCCCACTATCGTCCACTACGACTTCCTCCGGGATATGCACACCTTCCGGATGCCTTACTACATCTTCCAGGGCCGCCTGGACCAGAACACCCCCGCGTCCCTGATTCAGGATTACTACGATGCCATCGAGGCCCCGGACAAGGATCTGGTGTGGTTCGAGCGCTCCGCCCACAGTCCCCTGGGGGAGGAACCCAAAAAGTTCAAGCAATTGCTGCGGGAGAAGTTTCTGGCCATTGAGAAGGAGAACCCCACATGAGGCGGAGCAGCCGCTCCATCCGGGAACAAAAAATCGCATCATTTAGATAGAAGGAGGACGCCTGTCTGAAACCAGCAGGCGTCCTCCTTGATCCTTTTTCCCTGAAACGATCAGAACTGGGGAATGTCCCCTGCAAAGCATTCCGCCCGTTCCAGGAGCGGCCCTTTGGCTCCCATGGTAAAGGCGATATCGCTGCTGCGGATGGACAGCAGCCGCATTCCGGTCCCCAGGTGCAGGAAGTCCATCATCTCCGGTGTGAGGATGAGCGCCCCCTCCTGGGAGATCTCCGTCCAGCAGTAGGACCGACCCTTATAGGGAAGGAACTCTCCCGGCCGCGATGTATAATGGAGCAGCGCCGGCGTCTCCCGGAGAATGTGTCCCAGCCGGGAGGGCTCCAGCAGTCCCCTGCGGGTGACGCAGAAGCCGCCGGTGCTTCTGCTGCCGGTAAAGAGGTAGACCTTTCCCTCGCACATGATCTGATATTCCCCGACGGCCTGGGCGGGAATGACGACCTCTCCGCCGCTGCCGATGCAGGACTGCCCGAAGATGAATTTTCCGCCTTTGTTCATTTGCGGCACAGGTGTTTCCTCCTTGTTTCTTTCTTTATGCTGACGCACCGCCACAGCATACCACAGTTGACTTCTCTATGCAATGCTTACTTTTTTAAGAAAACGTAAGCATTCCGCAAGGGGCCTCCGGCCCCTGGGGGAGATTTGGTAGGGACCTTCGGTCCCTGCGCACCCTGGGTTACTTTTTGTGCAAACAAAAAGTAACCAAAAAATTGCTTAAGGGGCTGGGGCCCCTTAAGAATCCCCGGGGAGGACGTTAAGGGCAGATGGATGGTGAGACTAGGGGCCAGGGAAAGCTTTCATCGGTACTGCGGTGTTGGTTTTTCCGTAGTCCAACTACTGGTTGCTCCGTTCCACTACGCAATTATCAATGTTTCTTGTCGGGCCGTCAACGGAAATCTGTCCTGTGCGTAGTGGAACGGAGCAGGACGCAGTCGGTCCCGAACCGTATACGGAAATCTATCAATTGCGTAGTGGAACGGAGCAACCAGCAGTTGGACAACAAAAACGACCAACGCACCCAATGAGTCCCCGCACCAGCGCTTCAATCTCCTTGGGGACATACTGAAACAGCCGCTTCGCCTCATACACGGGAGCGAGCGCGGTTTAGGCCAGACCAGCCAAAGGGCGAGCGCAAAACAAAACAAAAAATAAGGAAAGATTCTCAAGAAAACCATTCCTGGTTTTCTTGAGCACGCTTTTGCCTACTTTTCCCGTGGGGGAAAAGTAGGCCAGGGGGTCGCCCCACCGGGGGGCGAATCAGACCCGGTGGGGGCCGGAGGCCCCCTAGATTGCATCTGATTTCAGACAAAGCGGAATAGCCGGCAACAATAGCCGGCAACAATAGCCCTTGACAATTCCATCGGAACTGGCTACAATAAAAGCCCAGACAACTACTATTTCATACCAAACAGGAGATATTGCTATGGCACAGGACAAGAACAAGCAGGTGACCCAGATCACCGATATGGAGGTGGACTTCGCCCAGTGGTACACCGACGTGTGCACCAAGGCGGACCTCATCGGCTACACCAGCGTGAAGGGCATGTTTATCCTCCGCCCCTACGGCTACGCCATCTGGGAGAACATCCAGAAAGAGATGGACTCCCGGTTCAAGGCCACCGGCCACACCAATGTGGCCATGCCCCTGCTCATCCCCGAGTCCCTGCTCCAGAAGGAGAAGGACCACGTGGAGGGCTTCGCCCCCGAGTGCGCCTGGGTCACCCACGGCGGCAGCGAGAAGCTGGAGGAGCGGCTGTGCATCCGGCCCACCAGCGAGACCTTGTTCTGTGAGCACTGGAGCCACATCGTCCACTCCTGGCGGGACCTGCCCATGCTGTACAACCAGTGGTGCAGCGTCCTCCGCTGGGAGAAGACCACACGACCCTTCCTCCGCCACCGGGAGTTCCTGTGGCAGGAGGGCCACACCCTCCACGCCACCGCCGAGGAGGCCATCGAGGAGACGGAGCGGATGCTGAACGTCTACGCCGACATCTGCGAGAACATCCTGGCCATGCCCGTGGTGAAGGGCGTCAAGACCGACAAGGAGAAGTTCGCCGGGGCCGAGCGGACCTACACCATCGAGTGCATGATGCACGACCGGAAGGCCCTCCAGAACGGCACCAGCCACTACTTCGGCGACGGCTTCGCCAGGGCCTTCGGCATCACCTTCACCGATAAGGACAACACCCAGAAGGTGCCCCATGAGACCTCCTGGGGCTTCACCACCCGCACCATCGGCGGCGTCATCATGACCCACGGCGACAACCGGGGCCTGGTGCTGCCCCCCCGCGTCGCCCCCATCCAGGCCATGGTCATTCCCGTTGCCATGCACAAGCCCGGCGTCCTGGACGCCGCCAACGCCCTGCTGGACCGCCTGAAGGCCGCCGGCATCCGGGCCAATATCGACGACAGCGACCAGTCCATGGGCTGGAAGGCCGCCGAGTACGAGATGAAGGGCGTGCCCCTCCGCATCGAGATCGGCCCCAAGGACATGGAGAAGGACCAGTGCTGCATCTGCCGCCGGGACAGCGGCGAGAAGGTGTTCGTGCCCCTGGCCCAGCTGGAGGACACGGTGAAGCGGCTGCTGGACGAGGTCCACAACGGCCTCTACCAGCGTGCCAAGAAGAACCTGGAGGACCACACGAAGGTCTGCAAGACCGTGGATGAGGTCAAGACCTTCATGGAGACCGAGGGCGGCTTTGCCAAGACCATGTGGTGCGGCGACGTGGCCTGCGAGAACGCCATGAAGGAGCGGGCCGGGGTGTCCTCCCGGTGCATCCCCTTTGCCCAGGAGCAGGTGAGCGACGTGTGCGTCTGCTGCGGCAAGCCCGCCAAGAAGATGATCTACTGGGGCGTGGCGTACTGATCACCCGCCTGATAATAGATAAGAGCAGAGCCCCCGGCGGCATGCCGGGGGCTCTGCTCAGTTTTGTATGTACGATATGCGCCCGCCACGTCAAAACGAAATGGGCAGGAACGCGAACGCCACCGCGAACACGATGGCCGGGAGCAGGTTGGCCACCCGGACCATCTTCCCCCACACCAGGTTCAGGCCGATGCAGAAGATCAGCACCGAGCCCACCAGGCTCAGGTTGGACAGCGCCGCCTCCGTCATCAGGGGCTGGATCAGCTGGGCCAGGGCCGTGACGCCGCCCTGGAAGACCGCCACCGGGATGGCGGAGAAGAGGCAGCCCTTGCCCATGGAGCTGGTCATCACCATGATGATGATGAGGTCCAGCACTGCCTTGGTGGCCAGGATGGAGTAGTTGCCGAAGATGCCGTCCTCGATGGAGCCCACCACCGCCATGGCGCCGATGCAGACGGTGAAGGAGGCCGTCACGAAGGCGTTGACAAAGTTCTGGTCCTTGGCGTTGCCGCTCTTGGCCTTCAGCCACTCGCCGAAGCGCTCGAATTTATCCTCCACGTTCAGCAGCTCCCCCGTGAGGCCCCCCAGGGCCAGACAGGCCACCAGCAGCATGGTCCCGCCGCTGGTGACGGAGGCCCCCTCCACGGTGAGCATCTCCTCCAGCGCCCCGCCGATGGACATGAACAGGACGCTGAGGCCGCAGGCCTTGGTCAGCGTATCCTGGCACCGCTCGTTCAGCAGCTTTCCGAACAGCAGTCCGGCCAGGCCTCCGGCCAGAATGCCAAGTACATTCAAAATCGTTCCCAGTCCGGGCATGAATACCCATCTCCCGTCAGTCGTCATATGTATCCAGAAAAGAGCGCTCCTGGCCGTGGGTCTTGTAGCCGGGGAAGGTGTCCAGGGCCACGGAGTGGATGGCGCTGAAGATGCTCTTCTCGATGTTGGGGCTGTCCCGCCGCAGGGTGCGGAGCAGCGTCTTGATCTCCTGCCGCTTGGAGGCGGCCACCCCCGTCTCCAGCCCCTCGGTGAACCGGCAGGCGCACTGGATGAAGCTCAGGTGGTTGTACCGCGCCCAGGCGATGATGTCCTCCTCATGGATGCAGTACATGGGGCGGATCAGCTCCATGCCCTCAAAGTTGTCGCTGTGGAGCTTGGGCAGCATGGCCTGGAGCTGGGAGCCGTAGAACATCCCCATGACCGTGGTCTCGATCACGTCGTTGAAGTGGTGGCCCAGGGCGATCTTGTTGCAGCCCAGGGCCTTGGCCCTGCTGTACAGGTACCCCCGGCGCATCCGGGCGCAGAGGTAGCAGGGGGACGGGCCCGCGGTGCTGTTGGCCGCCTCGAAGATATCCGTCTCAAAGACGGTGATGGGGATGTGGAGCAGGGCGGCGTTGCTCTCGATCTTCTCCCGGTTGGCCGGGGCGTAGCCCGGGTCCATGACCAGGTACACCGCCTCAAAGGGCACGTCGCTGTGGCGGCGGAGCTCCTGGATGAGTTTGGCCATCAGCATAGAGTCCTTGCCCCCGGAGATGCACACCGCCACCCGGTCCCCGGCCTGGATGAGCTGATAGCGCTTCAGCGCCTGGGTGAAGGGCGTCCACAGCTCCTTGCGGTATTTTTTGATGATGCTGCGCTCCACCAGCTCCCAGGGCTCCAGTGTCCGGCCCATCGCCGCGCCGCCTCCTTTTTCATTTAGAACCGTCTGCCGTTACCGTGCGGAACATGAAGGTGCCGCAGCGTCCCGGCAGCGATATTAAAGTTCTTTTTGATTCTTTTTCTTTCAAGAAAAAGAATTAGATACGGTTGACCACCGGGATGACCATAGGGCTGCGCTTGGTGTGCTTGAAGAGATAGCCGCTGACGGCGGACTTCACCGCGCCCCGCAGCTCGCCCAGGTCCCGGCCCCGCTTGTCGATGACGGCCATGGCCGCGCTGGAGGCCACCTCGGTCAGCTCCCGCATCAGGTCCTCGGACTCCTTGACGTAGATGAAGCCCCGGGTGATGATCTCCGGCTCGTGGAGGAGCTGGTCGTTGCGGATGTTCAGGATGACCACCACCATGCCGTCCTCGGCCAAAATCTTCCGATCCCGCAGCACCACCGCGCCCACGTCGCCCACGCCGCTGCCGTCCACCAGCACGGAGCCGGAGGGGACAGTGTTCTCGGCCACCTTGATGTTCTTGGTGGTCAGCTCGATCACATTGCCGATATCGGCCAGGGCGATGTTCTTGGGGTCCATGCCCATCTCCTGGGCCAGGGCGATGTGCCGCCGCAGCATCTTCTGCTCCCCGTGGAGGGGCACGAAGAACCGGGGCCGGGTGAGGGCGTGGATGATCTTCAGCTCCTCCTGGCAGGCGTGGCCGGAGACATGGAGGGGGTCGGACCTGTCGTAGATGACCTCCACGTCCTTGCGGAACAGCTCGTTGATGACCCGGCCGATGGTCTTCTCGTTGCCGGGGATGGCGCTGGCGGAGATGATGACCCGGTCCCCGGGGCCCACGTCGATCTGCCGGTGCTGGGAGAAGGCCATGCGGTAGAGAGCGCTCATCTCCTCGCCCTGGCTGCCGGTGGTGATGATGACCTGCTGCTCCAGGGGCAGGGACTTGATCTTGTTGATGTCCACCACCGTGTTCCGGGGCAGCTTCATGTAGCCCAGCTCCGTGGCCACCTTCATCACGTTCTCCATGCTCCGGCCGGTGACCGCCACCTTGCGGCCGCAGGCGGCCGCCGCGTCGATGACCTGCTGGATGCGGTGGACGTTGGAGGCGAAGGTGGTGACGATGATCCGCCGCTTGCAGCCGTTGAAGAGCCGGTCGAAGGTCCGGCCCACGATCCGCTCGCTCATGGTGTAGCCGGGGCGCTCCACGTTGGTGGAGTCCGCCAGCAGGGCCAGCACGCCCTCCTTGCCCAGCTCCCCGAACCGGCCCAGGTCGATGATCTCCCCGTCGATGGGGGTGGTGTCGATCTTGAAGTCGCCGGTGTGGATGATGACGCCCATGGTGGTGTGGATGGCGAAGGCCACGGAGTCGGCGATGGAGTGGTTGACGTGGATGAATTCCACGTAGAACTTGCCCACCCGCACCATCTCGCCGGCCTCCACGGTGATGAGCTTCACCTGCTTGAGAAGGCCGTGCTCCTCCAGCTTCAGCTTGATGAGCCCGGCGGTGAGCCGGGTGCAGTACACCGGCATGTTCACCTGCCGCAGCACGTAGGGGATGGCGCCGATGTGGTCCTCATGTCCGTGGGTGATGAACAGGCCGCGGATATGGCTCTTGTTTTTGATGAGGTACGTCACGTCGGGGATGACGCAGTCGATGCCGTACATGTCCCCGTCCGGGAACCCCATGCCGCAGTCCACCACGATGATGTCTCCGCCGTGCTCGTAGACGGTCATGTTCTTGCCGACCTCGTTGAGGCCGCCAAGAGGGATGATCTTCATTTTTTCTGCCAAATTGTTGCACTCCTTTTTGTCGATACAGATGAAATATCCGGGAAAAAAGCGCGCCGAAAAGAGGCGGGAAGGGCCATCCGCATTTCGCGCCCCGCTTCGCGCGATACGGAAGGGCCGCCCCCCGCTATGTAGCCGCGGCTGTTTTCCCACAGCGCCAGGCGCTGCTTTTATCACAGGCACGCCCACGGCTGCCTGCAAAAAACGTGAGGAAGAACAGAGAGCTGTCCCCATTCTGTGGACAGAACCGGCCTGCCGCCGGCGGGAGAGGACTGGTTCCGCCCCACAGGCGGAACCTATTCTGATGTAGTATACCACAGGTTTTCCCAAAAGTATACATGAATTTTTGTTCTTGGGGGGACTGTTTTTCTAAAATCAGATGCAATCTGGGGGGCCTCCGGCCCCCACCGGGTCTGATGCGCACCCCCGATGGGTGCACCCCTGGCCTACTTTTCCCCCACGGGAAAAGTAGGCAAAAGCGTGCTCAAGAAAACCAGGAATGGTTTTCTTGAGAATCTTTCCTTATTTTTTGTTTTGTTTTGCGCTCCCCCTGTGGTTGGTTTTGTCTAAACCGGGCCGGGTCCCGTGTATGAGATTCTGCGGCTACCCGAATATGTCCCCAAGAACAGTGAAGCGCTGGTGCAGGGACTCATTGGGTGCGCTGGTCGTTTTGTCCGTTGACCTACTGCCGGTTGCTCCGTTCCACTACGCAATTGATAGTATTCCGTATACGGCCTAAATTCGACTGCGTCCTGCTCCGTTCCACTACGCAAAAGAGAAATGTTTCGTATACGGCCCGACAAGAAACATTGATAATTGCGTAGTGGAACGGAGCAACCAGCAGTAAGACTAAGGAAAAACAAGGAGGCACCCCCGATGAATGCTTTCCCTGGCCCCTAGTTACCATCCATCTGCCCTTAACGTCCTCCCCGGGGATTCTTAAGGGGCCCAAGCCCCTTAAGCAATTTTTTGGTTACTTTTTGTTTGCACAAAAAGTAACCCAGGGTCAGCAGGGACCGGAGGTCCCTACCAGGACCCCCCAGGGGCCGGAGGCCCCTTAGATGTTTCTCAGGGCCATCAAGCCCCTTTCGGAACGCGTCCTTGCGGACGCGTTCCGCTCCCGCTTGACTTTTCCCCCAATCGTGGTAAAATAGTTCGGAATTGTGTTCCTCTGCGGGCCGCGGCAGGCGGGAGACGCCGCCCGTGTCCGGAGGATTTTCCATCTATTTCTGAGAAAAGAGAAGTGATCGTTCCCCATGAAGCAGCTTGGCAAGACCGCCGCGTTCTGGACGGCGGTGCTCCTGGTCTGGGAGGCCGGGTTCCACTATATGGTATACGGGGGGCTCTCCCTCCGTTTCCTGTCCGCCCTCCCCTTCTCCCTGGGCATCGCCGGCATCCTGACCGTGCTCTCCCACCTCTGGAGCGCGCCTCTGGCCAACAAGATCACCCGCTTCGTTCTGCTGACCCTCCTGCTGGTCGTCTTCGGGGTACAGACCGTCTACTACCAGGTCTTCGGCACCCTGCTGTCCCTGGCCTATGTGGAGCTGGGGGCGGACGCGGTCAGCAACTTCTGGCCGCTGGTGATCGACGGCATCCTGACCGGCTTTCCCATGCTGCTCCTGTGCCTGCTGCCCTACCTTGCGCTGGCCGTGCTCCACCGCCGGGGCATCCTGGACTGCCGCCAGGCCGGTCCGGCCCAGGGCGTCGTGCTGGCTGGCTGCGCGGTGCTGGTGTACGCGCTGGGCGTGCCCCCGGCGGGGTATGAGGGCCGCGCCGCCGTGTACTACGACGCCCAGACCACGGTGGACCGGCAGACGGAGTATTTCGGCCTGCTCACCGCCGAGCGGCTGGAGCTGGGCCGCCTGACCAGCGACGACACCGGCCTCTCCGCCGCCGGTCCCGACCTCCAGGGCAGCGACAGCCAGGGGGAGCGGAACATCATGCCGGAGATCGACTTTGAGGTCCTCAGCGCCGCCACCGACGACGAGAGCATCCAGGAGCTCAACAGCTACTTCGCCAAGCTGTCCGGCACCGCCAAGAATGAATACACCGGCCTGTTCTCCGGCTATAACTATATCCAGATCTGCGCCGAGGGCTTCTCCCCCTACCTCATCGACCCGGAGCTGACGCCCGCCCTCTACCGCCTGACCCACGAGGGCATCGTCTTCGAGAACTTCTACAACAGCTTTCCGGCGGTGACCAGCAACGGCGAGTACAGCATGTGCATGGGCCTCATGCCGGACCTGAGCCGCCTGAGCTTCGCCACCTCCATGGACAACTACGTGCCCTTCACCCTGGCCCACTTCTTCACGGAGCAGGAGGGCCGCCACCCCCTGGCCTACCACAACAACTACGCCACTTTCTACAACCGCATCAACACCCACACCAACATGGGCTACGACTTCCGGGCCATCGACTACGGCCTGGATATGGAGCCCGACCGCCCCGCCTCCGACCTGGAGATGATGGAGAAGTCGGTGGACGACTTCATCGGGGAGGAGCCCTTCGCGGTCCACTATATGACCTACTCCGGCCACACGCCCTACAACTTCTCCGTCAACGCCATGTCCGTCAAGAACGAGGCCCGGGCCCGGGCGCTGGGCCTGGACTGCTCCGAAGAACTGCTGGCCTACTACGCCTGCCAGCTGGAGCTGGAGGACGCGGTGGCCTATCTGCTCCAGCGGCTGGAGGAGGCCGGCATCGCGGACCGCACGGTGGTCGTTCTCTCCGGCGACCACTACCCCTACGGCCTGGCCGACGAGACCTATGAGGAGCTGGCGGGGGACGCGGTGGAGACAGACCCCTTCTGGCGCTACCGCAACTGCTTCGCCTGCTGGACCGGGGCCTTGGAGGAGCCCATTGTTATCGACGACTACTGCTGCACCCAGGATATCATGCCCACCGTCTGCAACCTCTTCGGGCTGACCTATGAGTCCCGGATGCTGACCGGCACGGACGTGCTCTCCGACAGCACCCATGTGGCCCTGCTCCAGGACGGCAGCTTCCTCACCAAGGACCTGACCTACGACAGCAACACCGGCAGGATCACCTACCGCGTCCCGGAGGAGGACCTGCCGGAGGGCTACGCCCAGCAGCTCATCCAGGCGACGAAGAACCAGTTCTCCGTGGCCGCCGCCATCCTGCGCACCGACTATTTCGGCTTTGTGTTCTCCACCCTGGACCTCACCGACGACACCGCCCCGGTGGTCACCGACCGGGCCAGCTTCTCCGATATCAACGGCACCTGGTACCGGAACAGCGTGGAGTACCTCATTGGCCGGGGTTCCCTCTCGGGCACTCGGGACGGCATGTTCGTCGGGGAAGAGACCTGCACCCGCATCATGTTCCTGACCATGCTGACCCGCACCCTGTACCTGTCCCCCAATGAGGACGGGGTCCTGCCCTTTGTGGATATCCCCCGGGATATGTGGTGCTACCGCTATGTGCTGCCCGGCTGGTCCGCCGGTCTGGTGCCGACCGGAAGGTATTTCCGGCCTGACGACCCGCTGACCGAGGAGGACGCCCTGGCCATGTTCACCTCCGCCGCCCTCTACGCGGATATCGAGGACGCCGGCCGGTGGGCCGGAAACGTGGTGTCCGATGTTCTCGCCCTGGCGCGGAGCAACGGGGAGTCCACAGAGACGATCAGCCGCGGCGCCGCCGCCGCCATCGTGGCCCGGCTGGTGGTCGTGACCGAGTAACGAGATCACCGCCGGGGCCCCCGGTTTTCCGGGGGCCCCGGCGGGCACAAAAAATCTGAAAATAATTTTGAGATAGGACTTTACAAATCCGATTTTCTGAGGTATAATCATATCCGCTTTCCGATGGAAGCGAGGTTGGCAGCGGGTCTGCCGGTAACTGAATATTTGGGCCTGTAGCTCAGCTGGGAGAGCGTTCGGTTCGCATCCGAGAGGTCGAGAGTTCGAGTCTCTTCAGGTCCACCAAAAAGCCGCAAAATCAGACGATTTTGCGGCTTTTCTGCAACTTTTTGGAGAAATTAAGGGGCCCGTGAGAATGATATTTTTCCAGTATAGCCCAGCCGGGCCCCCGAAAAGTTCGCAATGCAATATGATTTTATGGACATGATATTGGAGGCGGCCTTGGTTTTGCCATCCCCCTCCAAATTTGTGGTACCCCGGACGATTCGCAACTTTTTAGATCAGTTTTTAGCGCACCCAAACAGTTCGCATCCCTATCTATTGTGAATGATGGTGGTTTCAAAAGAGCGCCGGTTTGTTGGTCTTGCACGACCAGGAAGCCGGCGCCCTTTTTCATTTCACCCCAAAATTATGATAAAGGGCGCCAGCCTGAGGAGGTCAAATATGCGAAGAACAGGAGAACAGCAGAGAGCCTACCTCTCGGAGATCGCTATCGCGCTGAAACGCAAGGGCTTCACTGTGCAGACAGAAGAAAACGGCCTCCTTCCGGTGAAGTGGAACGGCCAGCCCCTCTGCCGGATCAGCGCAGACGGAGTGGTCCGCTATGACAGCCAGACCGTCAGCGACTTTGACCTGGACGATGCCTTGGCAGAGGCCACCTCCGTGACTATGACGGTCACGGAGTATATGAGGCTCATGGAGCAGGCACCGGACCTGAAGGCCAGTGGGCTGGAGAGCGGCTTCAAACTGCTGGGTGAGTTCAACGACGTGGTCCTGGCTTGCCGAATGACCCGGTTCGGTGCGAACTTCGTGACCTGGAACTGGGTCCGGGACCACAGCAGCGTCGATAACGGCCACTATTTCATGGAGAACTACAAAGGCGCCAAGCAGGACCTGGCGGTCCGTTCCGGTCTGGTCCGGAAGGAGCAGATCTTCACCCCGGAACAGCTCATTGAAGTCTACCGCAGTATCCTCGATGCCCTGGAAAGCGATCACCCTATCACAGATGCCAAACGGGAGGTTCTGGAGAGCGCGGCGGAGCAGATTGAGAGCATCGTCCCTGACGTGGACGAGCGGGTGTACAAGTCTTCCCAGGAAGATCAGGAGCTGGAAGGTGAGCAGCAGGAGCAGACATTTCTGATGTAGAAGCGTCAACTTTCAAATCGATCAAATAAACTTGTGGGGCCGTGTTCCGGGAGGGGCACGGCTCCCCTTTTACTTTCCGGGACACGTCCCCGGAAAGGAGCAGTATGGGCAAATATTTTATGGGGAACACGGACTTGGCCGGTATGGAGCGGGAGATGATGCGGACGGGGAGGACACCGCCTCCCACGGCCGGTGGCGCCAAACTCTGCCGGCTTCGGTACAGCCCGACAGATGTGAGCTGCCGCCGCTGCCGGGGAGAGCGCCGCCAGCCCTGCCCCAGCGAGGTCTCGGAGCTGGAGACCGGCGCCCTGTCCTACCAGGAGCTGGTCAGGAGATGCTTTCAGAACGACTCTTCCTCTGTGCTTTGGGAGCGGATCAAACGGGAGACGGAGCGGGTCCCGGCATTCAGCTGGGCCCCGGAGCACCGAACGCGGCTGGGCCGCTACCTGCGCAGGGCCGGGCACCCGGGCGGGGAAGGGATCTCCCCCTCTACCCTGGCGGTCCTGTACCTACTCACCGCAAAGGGAACGCTGTGGCAGCGGACAGAGATCTCCCTCAAAAAGGGCACTTTCTCTCTGTCGCCCTTCTTTGAGCAGGAGATGGGCCTCCAGGAGACGGTGCTGTACCGGACGGCTAGGGGCATACAGCGGAGAAGGACCGCGGTCTCGCCGGAAGATCTGGCGAACGAGGACCTGGTCGAGGCAGATACCCTGCGGCACATCGTCAACGCCGGGCTCATCGAGCGGTACGGCCGGTATGTCCTGATGATGCGGGAGGAGGAGGCACTCATATGATCCAGTTTCAAGCGCAGCTCAGCAACCCAGTCCACCCGGAATACGGGAGCCTCACCGTGCCATTCCCCATCCCGGAGGATGAGTATGACCGCGTCCTGGATAAGCTGGATGTGCTGGAGACCGGGGACGCGGTGAGGCGGGACTGCCGGGTGGAGACGGTCAACAGCGAATACAGGACGCTGAAACGCCTGGAGGGCCAGACAGTCAATGTGGACGAGCTGGACTACCTGGCCAAGCGGCTGGACGGCTTCGACGTGTACGAGGCGCAGCAATTCGAGGCTGCGGCCTACAAATATGGGCGCGACATCGAGAGCCTTATCAACTTGACCTTCTGCTGCCAGAAGGTCACGGTCATCACAGACTTTTCAGATCTGGAGGAGGTGGGGCGGAGGCATTACATGACGGTCAACGGCGGTAGTGCGTCTATGGCGGAG
>CANQCS010000052.1 GCA_947589745.1 uncultured Oscillospiraceae bacterium | reverse complement strand
ATCGGAACATGCAGTAACCGAAAAGCAGAGTAAGATTACCAGTGCTAAAAAGGGAAACCTATATTTCTTCATTGCGACACCTCCTCAAATTCCGATTTGTCATTGAGTTACACTTAGTATAACACATCATACCGGTGAAGTCAAACCATCATCCCTGACCGTCCAGGGTCAATTAACGAGTTAACAATGTATGAACAAATACACAAAAATCAGGGGGTAAACTCACACTGTAACCCATAGATTGATTCACATAAATGCCATGCACATGGTTCAATGGTCAATTCTGGGCCTTTGCATGGACCTATTTGTCCAACATAGGGGTGTTTTGTTTACAGTTTGTTTACTCGTTAATCAACCCTGCCTGACCGTCCCTCAAAATTGACATGCACTTGTCAATTTACCAAAACTTGGTATTTTGACAAATACACGTCAAATCCTCCTTTACGGCTCCACCATGCGTTGCTGGCAGAAAAATTGACGTGCATATGTCAATTTACCAAAATCTGGTATTTTGACAAATCCACGTCAAAAATTTTGTGCCTGGACCATGGGCTTATTACGGGGCCCACAGACCATGCACACAGAGCCGCAGTCCCGCTCTCCTACGTTCGATATCACAAAAGTGCAATTTCAAGAGTCGTTCCCCGACTCCTGAAATTGCACTCTCTTTTTTTCTCTTATACCTACACCATCAGCAAGTCACAGTACCCGCATTTGATATAAGCGTCCCTGGCAGCCCGAACGGACTGTCCACACACGGGACAGACGATCTTCCGGGTGCTGCTGCGCTTCTTGCCAGAGCCGTCCGCAGTACCGGCGTTGCTGTCGTTGTCGTCTTCGGTCCGTTGGGAACCACTTCCGCCGTCACGGCCCATCTGGATATCCGTCCAGCCCTGAGAGATGACAAACTCGATAAGGGCCTCGGTGGGTTCGATGATGCTCCAGCCGCTGCGCGGGTCTTTGCTGACTTCCAAATCCCTCGTGGCAGCCTCATCACGGAATCGCTTATTCATGTACCTACCCTCACGGCTGCTATCCTTGATGCCTCGCTGGATATCATACAGCCTGACGAGCTGGCCCAGGATAATTGCAGTAACCTCCTCAATGGGGAGGTCCAGGGTGCCCGCGCCGATGTTCAACGCACGATGTTGGGTACCATCTGCCCGGTGCCACGTCTTGTTTTCCGTGACCTGTCCGTACACTTTTGGTGTGTTCTGGATCGTAACTATTGGCTCTTCCAGTTCTCCGCCGAAATAATGCTCGTTGAGGGCTCTGACCATTTTCTCTATGTATGCGGCGGTTCGACTTGTTTTTGTTGTTGGCTTCATGGCTTACTACCACCTTTTCTTGTTCATAATTTTCGATTTGCGGTAGCGAAGCGAGCCATCGCTTCGCTTGTCCCCCTCGGAGCGCGTCACCTGCGGCTTGTCAAGGCCCGGCGTAGCCGGCTCGCACGAAAAATTGTGCAACAATTTTTCGTTGGCCTTTACAAGCCACTGGTGATGTGCTCATCCGGGTGTGTCTTACTATGCAAAACCACGAATTAATATTAGGAGATACTACTGATCAATGCTTCATCCTTTTAAAAAGGTATAGGAAGATGACCGCTTTTTCCTGATAGTAAAAATTATAGAATTTTTTTGTATTTCGCTATTGACAGGCCCATGAGTATATGCTATACTAATAATGAACCTGTAGGATTCGCGGGTTCGGTTTTCCTGAGGCTTTTATTCTTTCAGGTCACAAAGATATCAAAAAGGACGAGTCGAAAGACTGACCTCCCTTTGGTCGGTTCTGGACGAATATAAAAGGCTGTTATTTCAAGGCATTGGATTGCATTGAAATAACAGCCCTTTTTTGCTTGTTGGGGTTTATTCAAAAGGATGTACTGATGATGGCCGTATCCTTCTAATGGTCTTAATTATCATTTGTTATCTCAGCGCATGACCTTAGAGAGGATCATAAAGAAGTATTACTGCAAAAGAAAGGAGGTAAAAACGATGTATACTCTCACTGGCTACCGTCGCAGTGACTTCACTACCAAGGACGGGAAGCGCATCACCGGCTATGTGATCTTCCTGTCCTACCCTCTGGCGGAAGATGATTCCGCCGGGACCGGCTGTGAGCAGATCTACATGACGGATCAGAAACTGGCTATGTGCGGCTATGCCCCACACGTCGGGGATACCGTCGAGGTGAGCTATAACCGCTTTGGGAAGCCCGTCAGCATCTTCAAGCGGTAAAAACCAGGGAGGGGGGCCCGCGCAGCGGGCATCCCCTCCTACTCGATAAAACAACAAATCGCCATCATCTAGCAGGGGAGGCGGTACTATCCAAACCCCACCAGCCACCCACACCAATGCCAGGATAAAATCTTATCCCTCAAAAGCGGTGCTACAGGTGGCGACTCAAGACATCTTTCCGCTGACACCAAACGTCAGCAAGCCCAGGCCATACGACGTACCACCGCCAGGAATGGCAAAGGACCCGGACCGGGCCAGGGAGGAGAGCCAGCGTAGGGCCGCAGCCGCAGTCCGCGACCTGGCGCTCTGCAACCACTTTGAATACTTCTTCACCTGGACATTGGACGGGCGGTTGTTGGACCGTTATGATCCTGACGCCGTCTACCGCAAGCTCAGGGCATTTCTGAGCAACAACGTCCAGAGACAAGGCTTCTCCTATGTTGCCGTCCCCGAGTACCACAAAAAGAAGGATGGGGAGGAGCGGCCTGCCATACATCTGCACGGCCTGTGTTCTCCCGGGACCGTCCCTATCGTCCGAGCCAAGGCCAAAGATGGCCGGAACTTGACGGACAAAAACGGAAGACCGGTCTACAATATGCCTACCTGGTCCTGGGGCTTCTCCACATGTGTGCCGCTGGATGACCAGCTGGAGCGCACTATCAACTACATCTGCAAGTATATCACCAAAACGGAGGAAAAAATCTTCGGCAAGTGGTATCTGTCTTCCAGAGATCTTGTGAGAGGCCCAAAATTGATTCCTATGGAACCAATGCCCTACTACGATTACAGAGATGAAGATAAATTGAATGTGCACATTCAAAACGAATATGACATTTATCCCGGTCTGAAACTGCTCTCCGAGGAGTTTCCGCCGTTGGATAACTAAGGAGGAAGACACCGCTATGTATCATAGCATCAATGATAAGCGCCGCACCTTGGCGCAAGAAACAAGCGTGGAGCAGACCGCCCGCCGCTTCGGCCGTGGCCTCCGCAAGGTGGTCCGTGAGCCTTGGCGTCTGCTGGTCCTGCTGGCGTGGGAAGTGGCCTTGACGGTTCTGCGGCTTTGGGCCAGGGGACGTACCGGGCCCTTGGCCGTCGTAGGCCGTGCCCTGCTGGTCCTGTTCCTGGCCCCTCTGGCTCTTGCCGTCCCCGCCGTCCTGTGCTGGGCCTGGGGCGGCCCTTTGAGGGCCGGACAGGTCCAGCGTGATCTGCTCCGAGTGGGCCTGGTAAATGCCGCTGGCGAGCCTCCTGTGCTGCTGGACGTTCACAAGGACCCGGACAACACCAATATTACAGTCCACCGCTTTTACAGCAGAGGTATTCCCTCCGCTGTATGGCTGGATCATGGGTTGGCCATCCAATCCGCACTCAATGTGACTGTGACTAAAATCTACGAAGGGGCGGACAACCAGCACATTGAGTTGCACACCGCCCCACCGCAGAGCAAATTACCGGTGGAGCTCCCATGGCATGACCGCCGTCTGCCCGTCAACCACACGATCATTTTACTGGGAGAAAGTCTGGTAGGCCCGGTGGAGCTGGACTTTGCGAAAACGCCCCACGTTCTCCTTGCCGGGGCTACCGGCTCCGGCAAGAGCGAGTTGTTGAAACTGATCTTATGGCAGGCATCATCCCACGGCATGGGCGTGTATATCGCGGATTTTAAGGGTGGGCTGGACTTTGGCCGCTGGTGGCAGGACACGTGCCATGTCTGCTATGACATGGACACTCTGCTGGTAATGCTGGATGACCTGTCGGCGGATCTGCATTCCCGCATGGAACTGCTCTGGGCAGCGGACTGTGCCAATATCGAGGAGTACAACCAGTGCGAGGACCGCCCCTCTGGGCCGCTCCGTCACATTGTTTTTGCCTGTGACGAGGCCGCCGAGCTCTTTGATAAGTCCGGCATGAGCAAGGCGGACAAGGAAAAAGTGGAGCAGGCCACGCGGAAGCTGACCACCATCGCCCGGGAGGGCCGCGCTCTGGGCATCCACCTCATCCTCGCCACCCAGCGGCCCGACGCGGACAACATTCCCGGTCAGATTCGGAGCAACCTGGACACCCGCATCTGTGGCAGGGCGGACAAAAATCTGTCCGTCGTGGCTATGGGCAACGGGGCGGCGGACGAACTGCTGCCCAAGGACGTGCCGGGCCGGTTCATCATCAACGACCGGACGGGTGGCACGGACGGCACCGTGTTCCAGGCGTATCACATGAAGAAGCGGAGGTGAAAACGTGAACTACACAGACTTTGACCAGCTCCCGCTGCTGCTGACCGTAAAGCAGCTGGCCGATGTTCTTGGCATCAGTCTTCACACCGCGTATGACCTTGTTCGGTCTGATCATATCAAGAGTAAGCGCGTGGGTACTCAGTACCGTATCCCCAAAGAGAGCCTGAAGAAGTACCTGGGCACCTGAGCAAAACTGCTATTGGCCTATTGACCGTTTACCGCGTGAGGTGTACTATATCCATAGTGCATCTCACGCGGCGAAAGGAGGGCATATGCCGCGTACCAAAGCAAAAGGCCGGGCCGCCAACGGCACCGGCTCTATCAGAAAGAAGACCGTCAAAAAGGGTGACGGCGAATACTCCTACTGGGAGGGCCGCTTCACCGTGGGATTTGACCCCGGGACTGGGAAACAGGTCCTGCGGTCTATCACGGGCAAGACGCAAAAAGAAGTGGCGCAGAAACTGCGACAGGCCACCGTGGAACTCGATCAGGGCGTGTATCAGGACCCCTGCAAGCTGACCCTGACGGAATGGCTCAACATCTGGAGAAAAACATATCTCCACGATGTAAAACCCAGGACCAAGGAGATATATGAATCCGTTATCCGCGTCCACATCATCCCGGCGCTGGGGGCTATCCGGCTGGAGGCCCTCAGCACTCCAACGATCCAGGAGTTTTACAACAACTGCATTACCGAAGAAGATCTGTCCGCCAAAAGCCTCCGCAATATCCATTGTGTGCTGCACCGGGCGCTCCAGCAGGCCGTAGCCATCGGCTACCTGCGTTTCAATCCCACCGATGCCTGCACCCTGCCCCGGATGGAAAAAAGAGAATTGACGCCGCTGGATGACTGCGACATTGCCGCGTTTCTCCAGCAGATCAAAGACACTCCCCTGGAAACGCTGATGACCGTCACCCTGTTTACCGGGATGCGAGAGGGCGAGGTCATGGGCCTCCAATGGAACTGTGTAGATTTCGTGCGGGGCACCATCACCATCAACAAGCAGCTTCAATACTACCGGGATAAGACCGGCTACCAGCTTGTTTCCACCAAGAACGGCAAGGGCCGGGTGATCGTGCCCGCCGCTTTCGTCATGGCTCTGCTCAGGAAGCACCGGACGGCTCAGGCCAAGGCCCGGCTCCTTGCTGGCGCAGCGTGGGAAGATGCCGGTTTCGTGTTCACCGACGAGCTGGGACACCATTTGAACACCTGGACGGTGTACCGGGAGTTCAAACGTGCCGTCACCGCGATTGGGAGGCCCGACGCGAGATTTCACGATCTGCGTCACAGCTATGCCGTGGCCGCTATCCGTTCCGGGGACGATTTGAAGACCGTGCAAGGCAACCTGGGCCACGCCACCGCTGCATTTACGCTGGACGTGTACGGCCATGTCACCGACCAGATGAAGCAGGCCAGCGCCGCCCGCATGGAGCAGTACATCAAAGACATTCTCGCCCAATAAGGGAAAAAATAAGGGAAAAAACTTCCCACAAAACGGCAAAAAGCCCTGCGGCCCTAGGGCCGCAAGGCTTTTATCTGGAGCTGCTGGGCAGATTCGAACTGCCGACCTCATCCTTACCAACTTGGCCTTGAATTTGCCAAATGGTACTCACTCGCGGTTTTTTGTATTATATCATCACCCACCTGCAAATTCCATGGATTTTTTAATCCGTTTGACCTCCTCTTATCCCTGCTTATCCCCCCTAGTCTGGTCCATTGTTTTCAATTTTGTTTTCACCTTTGCCGCTACATTACCCTCTCTCTCTTTGATATCCTAGTCCTTGATATGATTTCGTCTTTATTCTTTACAATCTATGGTTTTCTGTTCAATTTCCTACCCAGAGATATGATTTCATATTCATATCTCTGGGTAGGATTTTATTTTTTGCGCTTTAGAGAGGAGTATTCTATGCCCGATTATGAACTTGAGATCAAACAAATCGTAGACTACCCACGATGTCGCATCTACCGAGAATTTGTACAAACCCTGATCGCTGACCGGAGCATTCGCACAAACGGATGCTCCTGCCTTTTCTATTATACGGTCCTTTGTTCCTACGCCAACTTCCGTACCTCATACCGCCGCTTGGACGGTATCACCTATACCATAGGTCCTGGCGAGTGGGTCTGCCGACCCAGTGAGATCGCCGCATGGTTCCGTGTGAGCTATCCCGGAAAGTTGCTGTCTATCCTGCAGAAGCTACAAAGCCAGCATTTGATCACCTTTTCCCAAATGGGACGCGGCGGCCTGATCAAATATCATATTACCGGGTGGCACAGGCACAACACCGTACTCAACTATAATTGTCCCTGCCAAAAGGATACCGGCTTTTTCTTTATCCCCATCGCTGCTGCCTCCGAGCTGATCGGCTCTGGTAAGGCATCTGAGATGGATGCGATCTTGGATCTATGGTTCTCCGCCATCTATAAGGACGACCGAGTCCTTGGTTCCGATATAGGCCCGGTCATCTACCTCCGCAATGGGACCGGAAATCCGCTGTTGAGCTATACTGACCTTTCCAGGCGTTGGGGGATATCCCACTCTTCTGTTGGCCGCCTGCTCAAAAAGCTGTCTGACAAACAATACCTCACCTTAATGTCCTTTCCAGGACGCACCGGCAGCGTGATCTATCTGAACAACTACCTGTCCACTATGTTCCAGATATCTGACGTGGTCGTGGATAAAGAGGAGGTCGCAATGTCTCTCAACATTCGGCTCTGTATACCGGATGAGCCGGTCAAAGCATTCAAGGCATCCCCGTCCGCCCCGGAGATCAGCGTACCAAAAGAGCCTCTTTGCGTCCCAAAACAGCAGGCTGCCATCATCGTGGAAAAGGTGGCTCAAATCCTTGCGGTGCAAGGAATCGCGTGTTTCAAATGTCCCCATGTCACATATAGGTTATATCCTTTATCTCCAGACTGCGGGAAAGCAGATCATCAGATAGATGATCCATCCCCACGCATTCGTCTTGGCCTCACAGTTCACTGCGCCAGCGACTGCCCTGTCTACCGAATGGAGCTTACCCTCACACCTTTGCCTCAGAAATCACAGGAAGGAGTGGATCAGGATGGCAAAGAAGACTGATCTGGATGTCACAGAGGACCCCCGCTATCATGACACCTGGAAGTTGCTCAGGAAATACCGTGATGTGGTGTGGAGCCTGGAGCTGTCCGTGCAGCAGGTCCGGAACCAGTTCAAAATCGAGTATGAGACCAGCATTGAGGATTTTCTGGAGTCGGTATACCTGGCCGGTGCAGATCTGAGCGGAACGGAAATTGAGCACCACGCTAAGTGTATCGAGCGCAGCGATAAGATGCTGACGTTGGTACAGAATTCAGTCGAGCTACTCCGTTCCCGCCACAAAAACGGCGAGGAGTATTACTGGATCCTGTACTACACATACCTGTCTCCCCAGGAGCTCAGAAATGTGGAAGAGATCATCGAACAGCTTCGCGCACATATCAGGGATATCAGTTTCCGCACCTACTATCGCAAAAGGAGAGCCGCCATCGAAGCCTTGAGTTCCATCCTATGGGGCTATACGGCGCAGGACAGCATGGACATCCTGGAGCGGTTTTTCCCCAAATAGAGGTGCAAAACACAATATCTATTTGATTTTTGTATAATAGATCTCTCTGGAGGTATAGAAATGCACTACATAAGGCTGCCGAGGAAAAACAGATCGTGTCACTCAGGGGTACAGCGTAAATGCACCTGTCACCCGGATCCCTCCCCCATACCGTTACAGGATAGTCAGGTCAATGCCTCAAAAGGTGCAGCGTCAACAAAAGCCGTCTGCTCTATGTGCGGCAAAGAACTCTCACAGGTCTTGCCCTGTCCTTACAACTGGTATGGGAAATACACCTGTCCCGCTTGCTGCCAGGAGTGCTATGAAGGCACCCCATTCCCTTGCATGGAATACCATCTTCGTCGCAATATCGGCGGAAATGAGGAGCCCTCCGGCAAATTGGCAGAGTTATGACACGATATTGGCACAGTTTTGCTATTGAAGCGAAAATCATGGTGTGTTACAATGGTCATGCTCAAAACTGCAGGCAAAACTGAAAACGGCCGTGGAAGGACGCCGAAGGGCGTCTTTTTTCTGCCCTTCCACGGCAGAAGAACAGCGTTCGGTCATTCCGAGCGCTGTTTCTGTTTTCAGCCAGTAAACGAAAAATAAGGAGGTCATCAATTGAACAAAAGCGAAACACCGTCCGCCCGGAAGTCTCGATGGAGACTTGATCCCGCACGTGCCTCACTGATCGGTCAGCTTGGCATCTGCGTCTCTGTTCTGCTCAGCCAGACTGCGGCGGCTTCAGGAGCCGGGGCCACACCCTCGGGAGGTACGACACTCTGGACAAAAGCAAGCGAGATCATGCAGGATGTATACTCCCAGATCCTGACCATCTCCACGATCACCGCCGTCGTCACCGCCGCCGTGGCACTACTGATGATGAACTTCTCCCGTTCTGGCAGGACTGTGGAGGAGAGCCGGGCCTGGCTGAAGCGCATCGTCGTCACCTGGATCATCCTCAATGGCCTGGGTTTCATCATGGCATACATCACGCCTTTCTTTGCCGGCGGCCAGTACACACCGTAAGACGCGATGGGCATCTTAGACGGCATCGTCGAATGGATCATGGAACAAGTCATGTACGGCCTGGATCTGATCAACACATCGGTTTTGGGCGCACTGGGCTGTGACATGTCTGTGTTCCTGCGCTACTTTCCCGCCGCCGCGACGATGTACGATGTCTTCGTCGCGCTTGCGGTGGGACTGATCCTGCTCATATGGATATGGAACCTGTTCAAGAATTTCGGAGTCGGCATGGGGACTGAGGCAGAGGACCCCATCAAGCTGACAGTACGCGCGGTCTTGTTTATTTTCCTGGCTGTGTATGCGCAGCAGATCACCGACACCGTGCTACGGATCGGTGGTACTCCCTATAGCTGGATCATGACTTCAGCGCTTCCCTCCCTGGATTTTGCCAGCTTCGCATCGGTGATGCTGGTCATTATCGGCACATGTATCAACGGTGCCGTGACCCTCATCGTTCTGATCCTGCTGCTGGTCCTTGCATGGAACTACCTGAAGCTCCTGCTGGAGGCAGCGGAGCGGTATGTGCTCCTTGGGGTCTTGATCTACACAGCGCCAGTAGCCTTTGCTATGGGGGTATCTCAATCCACCTCCAACGTATTCAAATCATGGTGCCGGATGCTGGGAAGTCAGGTCTTCATGCTCATGATGAACGCATGGTGCCTGCGCCTTTTTACCTCCATGGTCGGCGCGTTCCTTGCCAATCCACTTTCCATCTAGGAGTGATTCTATGCGAAAAGCGATCCAATTCAGCAGTGTTTTCCTCCTCATCTTTCTTATTTCCACCACCCTGGCTGTTCCGGCCCTCGCCATCACCGAAAGCGAGGTGGAGGCGCAGGTATCTGCCAGCAGCCGTGAGGCGGTGACCGGTAATGTCCTCATCTGGTTCCTCTGTGCCATCGCCTTTTTAAAGATCTCCCAAAAAATCGACAGCTTCATGGCTGGGCTGGGTCTCAATACCGGCCGTACCGGCGGGTCGCTGTTGTCAGAGGTCATGATGGCAGTCCGCGCAGTCACCATGTCAGGCGGGCGGATCATTGGCGGCCCCGGTCGAAGCTCTGCTGGAGCTGCGAGCGGGGCTTCCGGGTCCGGCTTCTACCAGGGTGGCCTCATCGGCATGGCAAGCCGGCATTTTACCCGTGACGCAGTAAAGGCAGCCACTACGGAGACAGCGGCTGTCCGTAACAGTTCCAGCAGTTCCAGCGCAGTCTCTTCCAGCGCGGCGTTCAGTAGTGAGCACCGGGACACCGGCAATGCAGCGTTCACCTCCGAACAACGGTCTCAACAGTCCCTCCAAGATGCTCCTATCATGCCGAATACTGATAGCAGGCCCATGGATACCGGGGATCTCGTAGGACCGGGAATTGCATCTGCCACCGGAGAAAGTACGATAAATCTGCCTGTGACAGATACAGACCGGGCGGCTGCCCCGGTCGAAGCTGATCGTTCGAGTGGCAGCTTCATGGAGCCTGCGGTCCCCATCTCGGGGGCAGAGATCTCCACAGAGAGCACTGGTTTCGCCGGCGAGGTCCCGGCAACAGCAACCATGCCGGGGACGGTTTTGGATGCAAGTCCCGAGATATCCGTTCCCTCAAGCGGCCTTTCGGAAGAAGTTTCTCTCCCCGAATCGGGGGTGGAAATGCCGGCCGATATCGCCATTCCCTCAGCTGGTCTTCCCGATGGAAGCTATGCTCCCGGCTCAGGAGCGGAGATGCCCTCTGAAATAGCTATCCCTTCAAGTGATCTTTCCGAAGGAGCTCCTATTCTCGATCCGACACCAGATGTACCGCAGGGTATCGCTATTGCGGCCATCGACGCTCCGGTAGCGCCAGTGGCTCCCGGAGCAGAATTCGAGATCCCTGCAGGGATCACCTCCCCCGCCGTCAGCAGCAACCCGACGGAGAGCGCATCCCCTGATGCCAGACTGGAGCCCTCGCCGCAGGCCTCTGTTCTCACAGCTGCAGGCATGGCAGGGACAACTGTTCTGGCCGAGGGCCGGAGAGCAGGCGGTACCATTCCTGTATCTTCAACAGAAATACCTGCCGGCACTTCTTCGACCGCAGAGAGGACGCATTCCACTACAGAGACGGCACCTGCACCTAGCGTGCCTGGTGGCCCGTCAGGGATCACGATGGGAACCGGTCCCGGCCCTGCCTTGGAAATGCCTTCTGTATCCGGGGATAGTGCCGCAGAAGTGGCCGTGACAGGCACAGTTCCCGCAGCGCAGGCCACCGCCGGTGAAACCACGGGTGCTATGCCGGTGAGCAGCACGGGGCCTTTTGTACAAGCTGGCAGCAACTTCAGTCCGGTGGATGTCAAGGGGTCCGATGTATCCGTTTCCAATACGAACAACAGCCAGTCGTTCGTACAGGCAAACAATCAGAGAAACGCCAGTATCAGCAATGAGCATTATCATGGGGGCAGCATCGGCGGCGCTGTGTTTGCCAGCTCTCTGCTGTCCGGCGGACGGTTTGCTAACGATGTGATCGGCATGGTAGCAAAGGGCGATCTGCGCACGGCCGGTTCCATCACAGGGGACCTTGCCGCCCAGTCTATGATGTCCTACATGGGGCATGCGGCGCTCGGCAATCAGGTGCCTATATCTGAGAGAGTATCCTACTCAAACGTGGAGATCGGCGGCGGAAGGATCACCGGGACTGAGGTCTCCGCTTCCCATCCTGATGGGATCGCGTTCAGTATGTACCATACGGGCCAGTATATGGAGCCCGCTGGTCCCTATCAAAGGGTATTCAGCGCGGACGGCGAGCAGTGGTATAAGCAATATGCCACGGATACCGTTCAGAAGACCCCATACAAAGCGCCGGACGGCGAGGTGGCCTACCACAGCCAGATCGTCAAGCGGATCCCCGCCCCTCCGCGGCGCAAGGATAGAATTTAGGAGGACGCTATGGACCATGAAGAACGGGATTTTTATGTGATCCCACCCAATTTCATTGAGGGCGGCTCTGTCTTTGGCGGGATGTTCAAGACCCGAAACGTCATTGAAGCCGGTATCCTGGCTTCTTTGGTAGGTGTACCGGTGCTGCGTCTCCAGCTCCAGCTCACAACACGGATCATTATCCTGTGCCTCACCGCCCTCCCCCTGGCACTGTTTGCCCTCATCGGAATATCCGGGGACAGCCTCTCTACGTTTATTCTTTTGTTCTTCCGATATCTGCGGGACAGGAGAGTACTGACAAGGGGAGACGGCGAGGATACCAAAGGCCGGGAAAAGCGCCGCTCAAGGAAGGCTAAAAAAACGAAGGGAAAACATGCCGGGAAACATAAGGTGAAGCATTTGGCTCAAAAAAGCCGGACTCGCTACCACATTGACCTCAAGGCGCGAAAGATCGTTCAGAGCAAGACATTCATCGCGCCGGAAAAGAAGCCGTTGAACCCGCTGGCGGCATATATTCCCATTGAGAAGATCCGGAATGGTGTCATCTATACAAAAGACCACCGATATGTCAAGGTGGTGGAAGTCGTCCCCGTCAACTTCCTTCTTCGGAGCGCCCGGGAACAGCGCAGCATCATCTATTCCTTTATCTCGTACCTCAAAATCGCTCCGGTGAAGGTCCAGTTCAAGGTCCTGACCAAGCGGGCGGATATCAACCGGCATGTGGAGACCGTCCGAAAAGAATTACACCACGAGACCGATCCCCGGTGCCGCCAGCTCCAGGAAGACTATCTGCGGTTGATCCGGCAGCTGGGCTCCAGGGAGGCCATCACCCGGCGCTTTTTCCTCATCTTTGAATATGAGCCGCTGCCTAATACCCGCCGAAGCGAAGAGGAGGAGGAAGCTATTGCATCTCTCCAGACTGCTGCCAGGACTGCTGCCAACTATCTGCGGCAATGTGGAAATGAATGCGTGGTATACGACAACGAGGATGAAGCCACAGCGGAGGCCCTCTATAACATCCTTTGCCGCCGCGACAGCAGTACGAAGCCGTTTACTCAGCGGGTCAAGGAGGTCATCGCGGACTACATCGCCTCAGGGCATGATCCGGATAGCATCCATGTCAACGAGTTCTACGCCCCCTCCAGCATCGATCTGAGCCATGGGCGGTATATCTGCATTGATGGTGTGTACTACTGCTATCTAGTCGTACCCTCTGACGGCTACAGATCCCGTGTTCCGGCCGGGTGGCTGAGCCTTCTGGTCAATGCCGGGGACGGCATCGACCTTGACGTCTTTCTGACCCGTCAGCCAAAGGACCGCATGGTTCGAAAGCTCGGCCAGCAGCTTCGCATCAACCGGAGCCGCATCAAGGAAACCAGCGATACCAACACTGACTTCGACGATCTGGACAGCGCCATCCGCAGCGGCTATTTCCTCAAGGACGGCCTGGGGAACAACGAGGATTTCTACTATATGAATCTGCTCATCACGATCACCGCCGGCAGTGTGGATGACCTTGAGTGGAAGGCGGCGGAGATGAAAAAACTTCTGCTGTCTCAGGATATGGATGTGCAGCCCTGCTCCTTCTGTCAGGAGCAGGCATTTTTATCTTCCCTCCCTCTCGTTTCTCTTGACCACGGGCTGTTTGAACGGTCCAAGAGGAACGTCCTGACGCTGGGCGCCGCCAGCTGCTATCCGTTTACCAGCTATGAAATGTGTGATGACAACGGAATTCTGCTGGGCGTCAACAAGCACAACAATTCCCTTATCATCGTGGATATCTTCGACTCCCGCATCTATAAGAACGCCAACATAGCCATCCTGGGGACCAGCGGCGCGGGCAAGACCTTTACCATGCAGCTCATGGCCCTGCGAATGCGGAGAAAGGGCATCCAGGTGTTTATCGTGGCGCCGCTGAAAGGCCACGAGTTCCACCGGGCGGCCTCTAACATCGGCGGGGAGTTCATTCAGATCTCTCCCGCCTCTCAGAACTGCATCAATGTGATGGAGATCCGCAAGGCAGACACGTCCGTCAGTGAATTGCTGGACGGCCCTGGCGTGGAAAAATCCCTGCTGGCCGCAAAGATCCAGAGGCTCCACATCTTTTTCAGCTTGCTGATCCCTGATATGAGCCACGAAGAGCGCCAGCTTCTGGACGACGCTTTGATCCGCACCTACGCACGGAAGGGGATCACACACGACAACGCCACGCTGGAAGATCCCATGGATCCTGGTCATTACCGTCAAATGCCTATCCTCGGCGACCTGTATGAGGTGCTGAGAGAAGGGCAGGATACCCGCCGCCTGGCCAACATCATCAACCGGCTCGTACATGGCTCTGCCAGGACATTCAACCAGCAGACCAATGTATCCCTGGAGAACAAGTACACTGTACTGGACATCTCTGAGCTGACAGGTGACTTATTGACGGTAGGCATGTTCGTAGCGTTGGATTACGTGTGGGATAAGGCCAAGGAGGACCGAACACAGGAAAAAGCGATCTTTATTGACGAGTGCTGGCAGCTGATCGGAGCCAACAGCAACCGTCTGGCCGCCGAGTTCGTGCTGGAGATATTTAAGATCATCCGCGGCTATGGCGGCAGCGCGATCTGTGCCACCCAGGACATCAACGACTTTTTCGCATTGGATGACGGCAAGTACGGAAAGGGCATCATCAACAACGCCAAGACCAAGATCGTACTCAACCTGGAGGACGAGGAGGCCCAGCGGGTCCAATCCATCCTCCATCTCTCCGAGGTGGAGGTAATGGCTATCACGCACTTTGAGCGAGGCAGCGGACTGATCAGCACCAATAACAATAATGTGACGGTGGAGATCAAATGCAGCCAGATGGAAAAGGAGCTCATCACTACGGACCGCCGCGAGCTCCAGGAACTGGTGGACCGTGCTGAAGCGCTGAAAGCCAGGGCGAGTTGATACGGCGGTCATACGGCGGCAATACGTACAGCGTTCTGCCTGTACGTATCACCGTCTCGTCTATGCCGCATTTATCCGCACATGATACGGCTTCAATACGTACAGGAGACAGAATATGAAAACAAGAGAGCAGATCTATGGGCAGGAAGCTGCCAGCATCCTCCGGGACATCTCCATGTATGGCGTCCTGCTGGAGGAACAGCTCCTACGGCTGTACCCCGGCAAACGGGCTAAGGTGAGAAACCTGCTGTCCTATCTGACCAAGCAGGGGCGCATCTGGTCCGCAGACGGCGCGTATTGTGCCAGCCCGGAATTGGTCGGACATGAAGACCGGGGAATGATCGCCGCATTGTGGGTGCTGGTGGACTTTATTGACCGGGTGGAGTACCACATTGTGGGGGAATATCCCGCAAAGGTGGTCTTCTTTGCCGACGGCGAGCTGTATGAGGTCATCTACGCCGCGTGCGGCAAGGAGGCCCTGGTCAACTACATTCTCTCTGTTCCTGCAAAAGAGTTTCCCCAGTACATCGTACTGGTGGACAAGCAGGAGCAGATCACAGAGCTGGACATCCCGGGAGTCAGTGGCTTTTGCACTGTGGCTCCCAACGGTGAAGTCAGCTACTACCAAAAAGAATAGGAAGGGGGCGTGCCATGGAAAGGGCCGTCATCACACAGAGGATCGCCTCTATTCAGGGCGAGATCGCTCGACTGAACAACGCGCTGTATGCCATGGGTACCACAGACATACAGCGGTACCCAGATAATTACGAAGTCCTGTCTACCGACGCAGCTCTCCGGGCGGAACGGATCGCCTGCCGGCTGCGTCACCTTATTTATTCCAGCACCACTATTCCCAAGGAGACCTACCTGTCATCTGCCGCAGTCATGCAGGGCGTTGAGGTGTGCTACGCGGAGGGCGTTCTGGAGATCACACTTCCCTGCCTCATCCCCAAACGGAAGTCCCGCCAAGGCGCGGAATACCTACTAGACCCTTTTACTGCGGCTCTCAGCCAGTTTTCCAGGGATCACCCCATGCCCAGATTCCGGCACTGTGTCGTTTGCTTCTCCCATGTGTATTGCCGGGAACTTCCGACCCGCCGGGTCCGTGACTACGACAACCTGGAGCTGAAGCAGCTTCTCGACGTGGCAGCCTCTTTTCTGATGGTGGATGACAGCGGCCTGCTGTGCGACGCCTACAACACCACGGAACTGGGTGAAACTGACTGTACACGCATTTCGATCATGGGCAGCGGGCAGTTCCCGGACTGGCTGGCATCGCGCCGGCCCGCCCTCCAAACGATCAAGGATCTATGACAGGATACCGCTGCAAAATGGGGTCCCATTTGGGGCTGTTTTTCGAGGCCCAGATCGGGACCCCATTTTGAAAGCTGAAAACTATTGGTACCTCTGAGCTTTTTTCCGGTTGGACAAACGCAAAAATACCGAGGTCATATACACCCTCGGTAAAATTTCACCTGAAGGAGGCGTCTCCCATCTCTATGGACAACAGGCGGACTCTGCCTCCACAAAATACGTTGGCGCATCTGATGTTGACCTTGACTGCTCTTTCCGGAGAGTTTCCCACCGCTCAGATAGGGCGCCTGCCGAGCACTCCCGCCTACCGGGAAAAGGTCCTCAAGTCGCTCAAAAACGAGCGGCTCCTGCGTGCATATTATTGTGATGGCCTGCGCGGTCTGCGGTTGACCACTGCCGGGAAAAGGCAGCTGTTGGCGGCCCACCCAGAGCGGTTTACCTCATACCTCTCAGGTCAGGTCGAGACGAATATGCTCAAAAGTGAGGTCACGCGGCGTCTCCGGCTCCATCGGATGGCGGAGGTCTTGGTCACGATGCTCAACGCCGGCATATCCGTGTTCCCCTGGGAAAAAACTTCCTTGTTTATATCCCAGCCGCCGCGGTCACCGCCGTCCATCGAATATCCTGCCTATTACAGCTCCAGAGAGGTGAAGGAGTTGGGTGAACAGGCCACCAAGGTCAGGGGTTCCCGGTCCACCGGACTGCTCATTTCCGAGAGGGACGTGTTTCCGGTCTACAACACCGGCCCATCTGTGATGCGCTGGGAGTACCAGGCGGAAATGCGGCTCAAAGCCCTGATCCAGACTGAGCTGTGCCAGGGCCGGCTTTCCAGCCAGCATAGGGAGGCAGGTTCCAGCGCCATTGTTTTCGGGACAGATATGGCGCCTATGCTGTCATTCATGGCTCATAACGGTGGACAGCCCTATCATTTTCTCCTGGACGGCAGCTATCGCCATTTCTACTATCTGACGAACGATCACTACGGCGAGGTCATTTTACAGCTCCTTTGCTTCCGTGAAGAACGACAATTACTTGACGGCATTCTCGCTGAGGACCTGGAGCCATGCCGCCCGGGTTGGGTCGTTGAGAATGACGCCATGGACGGCGATTCCCCAGCCCTGTTCGCCTATACCTGTGACCTGCCCCGCATCAAAAGGTTTGATAACGCGCTGGAGCTATATAGCAAGACCGGTTCCCTGTTCTGCTTCGATTTCCAGGAGGAAACCATACGCCAGGTCTGCGGTCCCAGAGTCAATATTCAGTGCATTGATTTTGACGCATACGAAAGGAGCGTGTTTCTCCCTGAGAAAGAACCTGATTAAGCTGCTCATCATCCTGCCCCTCGCCCTCACCGCTCTGCTCTACGGCGGTGGCTACATCGGGCAATTCCTCTACAACTATGACGTCTGGTCCGCTACTGGCGGCTCTCTTCACAGCGGGACCGCCCCGCAGTTCCCTGACCCTGGTTTCCTGACCTGCGTTGTCTCCATGTTTCGCTTTCCGTATGGTCTTTACGGGATCGGCATCTGTATCGTCGCGGTAGCCGTTCTGGTCCTTATGGTCATGCGGATGGGGTACAGCGACACAGGTGAATATGACAGGGACCGCAACCTCATGTACTCAAACAAAGGCACCTACGGGACAGCGGGCTTTATGACCAAGAAGGAAGCAAGAGAGGTCCTTGACCTCGTTCCCAATATCCGAAAGCACCCCGGTATCATACTGGGGGAACTGGACGGAGAAGTGGTCTGTGTCCCGCTCAAGACCAGATTTAACGGCAACCTGGCCGTCTACGGCGCAAGCGGGTCCAAGAAGACTCGCGCGTTCTGTGTCAACATGATCCTCCAAAGCGTTGCCCGGAGATCCTCGCTGGTGATCTGCGACCCCAAAAGTGAGCTCTACGAGAAGACCAGTGCCTACCTGCGGGACAAGGGCTATACCGTCAAGGTGTTCAACCTGGTCACGCCTGCCGCATCTGATTCCTGGAACTGTCTCGCGGAGATCGAGGGCCAGGAGCTGATGGCACAGCTCTTCTGCGACGTTATCATCAAAAATACGGGCAGCGAGCGGGGAGATCATTTCTGGGACAGCGCGGAGTTGAATCTGCTCAAGGCACTGGTGCTATATGTGGAGCGCGGCTATCCCCCGGAGAAGCGCAACATCGGAGAGGTCTATCAGCTTCTGGCCATGAGCAGCGAAAAGGAGCTGAACGCCATCTTCGACGTTCTTCCGGTAACGCACCCCGCTAAAGCGCCCTACAGCATCTTCAAGCAGTCTTCGGAGAGTGTCCGGGGCGGCGTCATCATCGGCCTGGGTTCACGGCTCCAGGTGTTTCAGAACCGGGACATCCGGAACATAACCGGCCATGATGAGATCAATCTGGAACTGCCGGGCAAGCAGCCCTGCGCATATTTCTGTATCACCAGCGACCAGGACAGCACCTTCGATTTTCTGTCCTCACTGTTCCTATCGTTCATTTTCATCAAGCTGGTGCGGTTCGCGGACCAGAAATGCCCTGGCGGAGCACTTCCGGTCCCGGTCCATGTACTGGGTGAGGAGCTGTGCGCCTGCGGGGTCATCCCGGATCTGTCACGGAAGATCAGCGTCATCCGCTCCAGAAACATCAGTATGTCCTGCGTGTTCCAAAATCTTGCGGGCCTGCAGAACCGATACCCATACAATCAGTGGCAGGAGATCCTGGGCAACTGCGACATCACGCTGTTCCTTGGCTGCACCGACGCACTGACAGCGCAGTTTATCTCCGACCGCACCGGTGAGGCCAGTATCGCCGTCACCAGCAAGGCGAAGCAGTTGGGCACCTGGCGGATCTCCAACTACACGCCGGAATACCGCGAGACCTCTGGCGTCGGAAAACGCAAGCTCATGACTATGGATGAAGTGCTCAGGATGGATGTGGACCGGGCTCTGGTCATCATCCGAGGTAAAAACGTACTGGAGGTAGACAAGTATGACTATTCCAAGCACCCAGAAGCGAAGCGCCTGTACCCGTGCAAGGCCTCCTCCCATATTCCGGCGTGGCAGGTGGCGGAGAGGCGGGCGAAAAACGAGGCGGCAGCCACGCCGAAGCCGTCTCCGCCCAAAAAATCCCACAGGAAAAGTGCCGCAGCCCAAACTGGCACTGAAGAAGCTGTGCCGGGAGATCAGGCTAAAGCTATCTCCGCAGAAGCCAGCGTTCCGTCCGCTGCCGACACTCCCGTTCCTTCCGCACCTGCGCCCCAAGTGGTGGCAGCGACGAAGGACTCCATCCTCGCCAAATCAAAAAGTAAAAAGGAGGCGATCATGATTCATGGCAAGGAAAAAAAATGAATTCATCTTTGATGAGTCCACCGAACAGATCGATGAAAACCGCGATCCGGCAGAGGACGAAATGATCCCTGGGCCGGATGCCGCCCCGCAGGTGCCTGACAGTGAAGTTCCCGAAAGCGGTGACCCCCTCGATACACCTGACGAGGGGCCTCCCAGCATTGACGCCGTTGCTCCTGACGCAGCGGAAGGTCCTCCCGCCGGACAGATCACCGAGCCGTCCCCTCTCCCCCTTGACGACGCGGTGCAGTACGATCTTCTGCTTCGGGAAGTGGCGGACACATCGCCGCTTATGTCCGCCGATGATGGCGGCCCGGAGGCCAACGAGGGGGATGCCTTGTTGGGCGGCGGGCAGGCGGGCGGCACAGATCTCTCTGATCAGATCCCATCATATTCGGGAGAGGATAGTGTCCTCGACGGTGCCGCCCTCCCGGATGGCCAGCGCCAGGAACGTATTCCGCAGGATGAGTACATCCTGACGATAGACGCCCGCGACCGCGTCCCGTCCGAGCAGGACCGGGAGGAGACCGCATGGCACGAGATCCGCAATGCCTATCGCACCTATCGCATCCTCACCGGCACCCTGAGTGGAGTGGAACGGACTCCCTCCGGCAGAACGCTGGCCGTTGTGATCTATAAGGGATATCGTGTGGCCATTCCTGTCCGGGAGATGATGCTGCGGCTTGAGGAGATGCCCTACGGGCGCGTCCGTCTGGATCTGATGACCAGGATGGAACGGGTCCTCTCCGCCATGCTCGGCGCTGAGATCGACTTTGTAGTGAAGGGGATCAACGCCAACACCCGCAGCATCGTGGCGAGCCGCCGTGACGCCATCCTCCGCAAGCGCCGCCGTTTCTATATGGAGACTGACAATCTCGGCCAGCGTATCATTTACGAGGGACGTGTGGTTCAGGCCCGGGTCATCGCTGTTGCGGAAAAGGTGATCCGCATAGAAGCTTTTGGCGCAGAGTGCGCCATCATAGCCCGTGACCTCTCCTGGGAGTGGATCGGCGATGCCCGGGACCGCTATCATGTGGGAGACCGCATCATGGTCCGCATCAAGAGCATCGATAGGAGCAGCTTGGAGGATCTGGCCATCACTGCCGATGTACGCAGCGTATCCACTTCTACCAATGTGGACAATCTCAGAATGTGCCAGCCTCAGTGCCGGTACATGGGCCGGGTCACCGATGTGCGGAACGGTGTGACCTATATCCGTCTGAACAACGGAGCCAACGCTATCGCTCACTCCTGTTACGATCTTCGGACGCCGGGGAAAAAGGATGACGTCAGCTTTACCGTCACACGGCTGGATGAAGATCGCGGCGTTGCCATTGGCATCATCACCCGCATCATCAAACAGAACCTATAAAGGAGCGCGTTTATGAAGCATCTGAAAGTCCTGCTCTTGACCTTGCTGCTGGCCGTTTCCCTGGCCGCCCCCGCGTTTGCCTCCGCTGTGCCGGATGAACTGGTGGTGGAAAACCTGAACGGCCAGCAGCGCATCGTCAAGACTTACATCCTCTCTCCGGATGTGGACTCGGAAACGCTGAAGGAACCTCCATTTGATTATGACGGCTATCACTACACCTGGGCCTTCACGACCAAGGAGGAGAAACCATACCTGGAGGTGAAGGATGTGGTGGAAACTGTCACAGTGGAGACATCCTCGAAAGATCTGGGCGACATTCTGGCAGCGTTGGACCCTACCATCGCCTACGATGACGGTGAGTATGCCGGTGAATTAGCCTTAGATCATACTACATTAGCCACTGAGGCTTCCGGCTATACCACCAAGTATGGCACTATCACGGATACCAAGGTGATCGATAATCTGGATCGCAATGATATGTCATATGTGCCCTCCACTACCGTAAAGGACGGCAGCACCCTCACCCTCAAGGACGTGGAGTGGCAGGTCACCGCCACAGACCAGGTCGGGGACACCCTGATGCCCTGCACCTATCAAGCAGTCGCCAGCTATTCCGCATCTTATAGCTATCAGGTGGCCACCGGCTATATCACTACCGCAGAGTACCGGGGACAGGTCACTTCCGAAGGGATCGAGAGCATCACGTACACTGTTGTCTTTGTCGGCGAGAAATTAGCCGAACCGGAGCCCGACATAGATGCAGATACTGATGTTCAGCCTGATCCTGCCCCAGCACCCGGCCCCGGCTCCGAGACAACTCCTGTTAAGGCGTCCCCTATACTGAAGTATCTGCTGGGTATCCTTACCGCGGCGTGTGGTGTAGCTTTGATGGGCGCCGGTGCGTTCCTGCTCTATAAAAGGAGGAAGAATGTCTACCTGTATGTTCCCGGTGAAACTGACGGTACCTATCAACTCATCGGCAAGTTCCGGGTGGACGCGAAGAACGCAGATATCGACATTCGTGACGTTGAGCCCTATCCAACGGAGATCGTTGCTGTCGAGCTGAAGAAGTCCGCTGCAACGGCCTTGGCCGGAAAGGAACTGGGCGTCGTCTGCCGGTCCGGTGTACACCGCTATCTGGTCCCACAGGACAGCGGCGAGGACTGGCACACCTTTGACATCCAAACCCTACAGACTAATTTATAAAAGGAGAAGATCATGCGCAAATCTATTTCTACGCTCCTGCTGGCTGCCATTCTGATGGTCTCGATCGGGGTCACCGGCTACGCCGTGGACTATGACTTTGAGACCTCTGATGATACCGAGTACTACGACTCGACCTCATATGAGGACATCTATGGCTCCCAGTATAACTACGGCGGCCCCAATATTGTGGACTACCAGGTGCCTGAACTGGAGTACGGCAATCCCAGCTCTACTCAGACCGGCGTGATGGAGCGGGCACTGCAGCCGGACCTTCAGGAGAGTGTGCTGGACGGCGGTGCCGGCGGCTATGGCATCGCCGCAGACGGACCTTTCATCTCTATCGCCATGGAAACGGAGGGTACCAGTTTCCCCGTCATCTCCTATTCCAATTCGGAGGCAAAACACACCTCTGTTGAAAATATGGAGAACAGCGACGGCAGCATTGGGACTGTGAGCATTCCCTCCCTGGATATCTCCATGAAGGTGTGGGAGGGTGAGACCAATGCCAGCATGTCAAAAGGCATGGGGCACTACAGCTCTACTTCCGGTTGGGACGGCAATGTCGGTGTCTGCGGACATAACCGGGGTGCCAAGTATGTCATCGGGTCTATCAAAGATCTGGACGAAGGTGACACCATCTCTTATACCACGGTTTATGGGACCCGTACTTACCAGGTCACCTTTGTTGGCACCATCTCCAACAATGACTGGTCCTACCTTGAAGCGACCACCGACAACCGCATCACCATCACCACCTGTCTGGCCGACCACCCGGACGTGCGTGTCTGTGTCCAGGCCGTTGAAGTGATCTGATCTTTCTGTTGAAGATCCCCCCTTGTTTTTCGTATAAGGAAATATAACGAAACAAGGAGGGACCTCTATGAACAGACGGAAAGACCTGGCCCTGACCCTGGGCGGTCTGGCCATCGGCCTGGCCCTGGGCGCACCCGTGGCCGC
>CANQCS010000051.1 GCA_947589745.1 uncultured Oscillospiraceae bacterium | reverse complement strand
ATCGCCATCGGCACCAGCCACGGCGCCTACAAGTTCACCGCCGCCCAGTGCACCCGCAATGAGCAGGGCATCCTGGTTCCCCCTCCCCTGCGGTTCGACGTGCTTGAGGAGGTCTCCAAGCGCCTGCCCGGCTTCCCCATCGTGCTCCACGGCTCCTCCAGCGTGCCCCAGGAGTATGTGAAGATGATCAACGAGAACGGCGGCAAGATGCCCGACGCCGTGGGCATCCCCGAGGAGCAGCTCCGCAAGGCCGCGACCCTGTCCGTGTGCAAGATCAACATTGACTCCGACCTGCGCCTGGCCATGACCGGCACCATCCGCCAGTTCTTCAACGAGCATCCCGACAAGTTCGACCCCCGCGAGTACCTGAAGCCCGCCCGCGCCAACATCAAGGAGCTGGTCAAGCACAAGCTCATCGACGTCCTGGGCTGCGCCGGCAAGGCTTAAGTCTCAAAAATACAGCGAAGCTGTATTTGAAAGCGTTCCGCACCCATATAGAGCCGCCCCTGTGGGCGGCTCTTTTTAGAAAGTGAAAGAAACAGGGGAGGGAGATCTCATGTCCGAGCATTCCAAAGCGACCCTGGCGCGCATGGCAATTTACCTGAAGACCTTTGTGAAGTGGACCGTCCTGCCGATCGTCCTGGGGATGGTCTGCGGCGCGGCGGGAGCCGTGTTCCACCACGGGGTGGACCTGGCCGACGAGCTCTTCGCGGAGCACGGCTGGCTGCTGTTCCTGCTGCCGGTGCTGGGCCTGGGCATCGTCTGGCTCTACAACGCCGCCGGTGTCCACAAGGACCGGGGCACCAATCTGGTGCTGGCGGACCTGAAGACCGGGGAGCATGTGCCCGCCCGGGTGGTGCCGCTGATCTTCGCCGGGACCTTTCTGACCCACCTGGGCGGCGGCTCGGCGGGCAAGGAGGGGGCCGCCCTCCAGATCGGCGCGGGCATCGCCGACTGCGGCACGATGCTCCTCCGCCTGGAGGGCCGGGAGGCCCGGCTGATGACCATGTGCGGCATGGCGGGGCTCTTCAGCGCGGTGTTCGGCACGCCCGTCACCGCCGCCCTGTTCAGCCTGGAGGTCTCCACCGTGGGCGTCATCCGCTACTCGGCGCTGTACCCCTGCATGGTCTCGGGCCTCTCGGCCTGGACGGTCAGCAGCCTCATGGGCACCGCGGAGACCGCCATGCCAACTATCGCCCTGCCGGAGATGGACACGGCGGCGCTGCTGTCGGTGACGGCCCTGGCCCTGGCCTGCGCGGTGTGCTCCATCCTGTTCCTGGAGGTCATGCACGGCACGGTGAAGATCTACCAGAAGCTCTTTGCCAACCCCTATCTTCGCGTAGCCGTAGGCGGCGTGGTGGTAGCGGCGGCGACGCTGCTCACCGGCACCCGTCTCTACAACGGCGCGGGCATGGGTGCCGCGGTGGCGGCGGTAGGGGGGGAGGCCCTGCCCTGGGCCTTTGCCCTGAAAATATTGCTGACCGCGCTGACCATCGAGGCCGGGTTCAAGGGCGGGGAGATCGTGCCGTCCTTCTTCATCGGGGCCACCTTCGGCTGCGTGGCAGGCCCGCTGCTGGGGCTGGACGCCGGGTTTTCCGCCGCCATCGGGCTGGTGGCGTTCTTCTGCGGCGTGGTGAACTGCCCCATGGCGTCGTTCGCCCTGGCCGTAGAGATGTTTGGCGGCGGGGGAGCGGCCTATTTTGCTTTGGCCTGCGGCCTAAGCTACATTATGAGCGGATACTTTAGCCTTTACTCGGAGCAAAAAATTGTCTACTCCAAGCTGGAGCAGAGGGATGATGGGGCTCCTACATAGGCGGCAGGGGCCTCCGGCCCCTGGGGCAGTCTGGTAGGGACCTGCCGGTCCCTGCGCACCCTGGGGTACTTTTCCCTCGCAGGAAAAGTACCCAAAAGTGCGCTTAAGGGGGCTTGCGCCCCCTTAAGAATCCCTCGGGGATGACGGTTAAGGACAGTCTTCCGGTAAGACATACCCAGAGAAAGCATCCATCGGGGGTGCTTTCTCTTTTTTCCGTATTCCAACTGCTGGTTGCTCCGTTCCACTACGCAATTGATACATGGTTCTTGTCGGGCCGTCAACGGAAATCTGTCCTGTGCGTAGTGGAACGGAGCAGAACGCAGTCCGTCCCGAGCCGTATACGGAAATCTACCAATTGCGTAGTGGAACGGAGCAACCAGCAGTATGACAACGTAAAAAACGACCAACGCACCCAATGAGTCCCCGCCCCAGCGCTTCACTGTTCTTGGGGACATAGTAGGGTAGCCGCAAAATCTCATACACGGGACCCGGCGCGGTTTAGACAAAACCAGCCACAGGGGGAGCGCAAAACAAATAAAATAATGAGGAAAGATCCTCAAGAAAACCTCGGTTTTCTTGAGCGTGCTTTTGGTTACTTTTCCCACGGGGGAAAAGTAACCCAGGGGGCGCACCCATCGGGGGTGCACATCAGACCCGGTGGGGGCCGGAGGCCCCCACGCCCCCAGCTATCGAAAATTTTTTCAATTCCCTATTGACAAACCGCTGTAAGCAGAGTATGATTCAAAACATGAGCAGTTGCTCATATATTCAACTGTTCAAATATCAATAGGGGAGGGGCCACAATGGAACAGGGACCCATCGACCTGTGTGAGGTCAACGCCATCCATGAGGACGTTCTGGCCCGCGTCCGGGCCAGAATGCCCGACGAGGAGCCGGTGTATGAGGTCTCGGAGCTCTTTAAGGTGTTCGGGGACTCCACCAGGGCCCGCATCATCTGCGCGCTCAACATCGAGGAGATGTGCGTGTGCGACCTGGCCGTGCTGCTGAACATGACCCAGAGCGCTATCAGCCACCAGCTCCGGCTGCTGAAGGTGAGCCGGATCGTCAAGAGCCGCAAGCAGGGGAGAGTGGTCTACTACTCCCTGGACGACGCCCACATCGGGCAGATTTTTGCCATGGCCTTCGACCATGTGATGGAAGAATTGGAGGGATGACCTGTGGAGGAGAAAAAAGTCCTCACAATGGACGAGCACGTTGACTGCTGCTGCGAAGAGGAGGAGCACGAGCACGAACACGAGCACCATCACCATGAGCATGAACACGAGCACCATCACGACGGGTGCTGTCACGGGGAGCACGAACACCACCATGAGGGCTGCTGCCATGGAGAGCATGAGCACGAACACCATGACCACGACCATGAGCATCACCACCACGAGGACGGATGTTGCGGCCATGAGCACCATCACCACCATGACCACGACCACTGCCACGACGACGGCTGTGGCTGCGGCCACGACCACAACCACGAGCAGGACCCGGAGGAGGCCCGGAAGGAGCTGCTGACCCTGGGCATCGGCGCGGTGCTGCTGGCGATCGGGCTGGTGCTGGAGCACGTGGTGGGGGACAGGGTCCCCGGCATCGTCTCCACCGTCGTGCTGCTGGCGGCGTTCCTGGTGGTGGCGCTGGACATCATGAAGGAGGCCGTGGAGAACATCCGGGAGGGCGAGGTCTTCGGCGAGGGATTCCTGATGACCATTGCCGGTATTGGCGCGGTGTGCATCGGCGAGATGCCCGAGGGCGTCATGGTGTTCCTGCTGTACCGCCTGGGCGAGTTCCTGCAGACCAAGGCGGTGGCCAGCTCCCGGAAGTCCATCTCCGCGCTGCTGGACGTGCGGCCCGACCGGGCCAACCTGGTGGAGAACGGGCAGGTCCGGGAGGTGGACGCCAAGGACGTGGCCGTGGGCAGCGTCATCCTGGTCCGGGCGGGGGAGAAGGTGCCCCTGGACGGCACGGTGCTCTCCGGCGTGTCCCAGCTAGACACGGCGGCCCTCACCGGCGAGTCCATGCCCCGTGACGTGGGGCCGGGCCAGCCCGTCATGGCCGGGTGCATCGACCTGACCGGCGCCCTGGAGCTGCGGGTGGAGAAGTCCTTCGGGGAGTCCACCGCCAGTAAAATTCTGGAAATGGTGGAGCACGCCTCCGCCAAGAAGGCCGCCAGCGAGAAGTTCATCACCCGGTTCGCCAGGGTGTACACCCCGGTGGTGTGTCTGGCGGCGATGGTGGTGGCGGTGCTGCCGCCGCTGCTGGGGCTGCTGACCTGGAGCCAGTCCATCTACAGCGCCCTGTGCTTCCTGGTCATCTCCTGTCCCTGCGCGCTGGTGATCTCGGTGCCTCTGAGCTTCTTCGCGGGCATCGGCCGGGCGTCCCGTGAGGGCGTGCTGGTGAAGGGCGGCAACCATCTGGAGACCATGGCCCAGGCGGAGATCGTAGCCTTTGACAAGACCGGAACCTTGACAGAGGGGCGGTTCACCGTGTCCGACTGCCGCACGGCGGCGGGCATTTCCCGGGAAACGCTGCTGGAGCTGGCGGCCCTGGCGGAGTGCCGGTCCACCCATCCCATCGCGCTGTCCATCCTGGAGGCCGCCGGGGCGGTGGCCGCGGAGCGGGTCACCAGCGCCCACGAGGACGCGGGCCACGGCGTCACCGTGACAGCGGACGGCTGTGAGATCATGGCTGGCAAGCGGGACTACTTGATGGAGCATGGGGTGAAGCTGCCCCAGGTGGACACCGGCGCGGCCACGGCGGTGTACGTCGCCAAGGACGGCGTATACCAGGGCACGGTCCTGCTGCGGGACGCGCCCAAGAGCGACGCCAAGAGGGCCATCGCGGAGCTGAAGTCCCTGGGGGTCAAAGAGACCGCCATGCTCTCCGGCGACAGCGCCCAGGTGGCGGAGGAGATCGGCAGGGAGCTGGGCCTGGACAGTGCCGTGGGACAGCTGCTGCCGGAGGATAAGCTGCGGGAACTGGAGCGCCTGCGGGGCAAGCTGAGCCAGAAAGGGAAACTCCTTTACGCCGGTGACGGCATCAACGACACGCCGGTGCTGGCGGCGGCGGATATCGGCATTGCCATGGGCGGCCTGGGGGCCGACGCGGCCATCGAGACAGCGGACGTGGTCATCATGGGCGACGAGCCGGGGAAGGTGGCCACGGGCATCCGGGTAGCGAGGCAGACCACCCGCATCGCCACGGAGAACATCGTCTTCGCCATCGCGGTGAAGGTGCTGGTGATGCTCCTGTCGGTGCTGGGCCTGGTGGAGCTGTGGGCGGCGGTGTTCTCCGACGTGGGCGTGTGTATGATCTGCGTCCTGAACACGCTGCGGCTGAACCGGAAATGAATATAGAGCGGCCCGCCTGACCTCGGCAGAGGCAGGCGGGCCGTTTTGTCAGTAGAGCGAGTCCCCACCGGCCGCCAGGGCGGCCACCAGGAGCTGCATTTCCCGTTTGGAGCTGACACCACGGGTGCGCTCGATCAGCTCGTTCCTTTTGTCCTCGGGCAGGGCCTCGAAGCGCTTCATAGCCATCTGATCCATGCCAAGCGCCATGGCGAACCCCAGGGGGAGATCGTTTTGGTCCATATCGTATCACCTCTCGGTGATAGTATGGACCAATAAGAATGGTCCTATTCAGGAGGCATAAGCGGGGGCGGAAGCCCCCATTGTACGTTATAAGGTCACCGCTGAATCAGCCCTTTAGGCCCCCTATTCGTCGCGGACCATTCGTCCGCGACACCTTCCCCCGGAGGGGGAAGGGCGGCAGTCAAGGAGAAAAGTATCCCAATGCCTACCCTGACTAAACTCTCTGCTCAACGCACCCAATCCCTCACCCCTCGACCAGATGAATCTATCAATTGCGTAGTGGAACGGAGCAACCAGCAGTAGGACTAAGGAAAAAACAGAGGGCAGTACCGATGAATGCTTTCTCTGGGTACTTCCTACGGGAAACTGCCCTTAACGTCCTATCGAAACAGCAGGGATCCTTAAGGGGGCGCGAGCCCCCTTAAGCGCACTTTTGGGTACTTTTCCTGCGAGGGAAAAGTAACCAGGGGATAGCAGGGACCGGGGGTCCCTACCGGGCCCGGTGGGGGCGGAGCCCCCACACCCCCGGCAAACGTCATTGCCCCTCTCTGCATATACTGCCACAGAGAGGATGATGATAAATGTCACTAGTTCCTGGCCGCCTGCGGCCATACAATAGAATGGCCGCAGTAGCCTACGCCCACCTCTGGGCGTATGGCCGCAACCCGGCCTTTTACGACTATGAGGATATCGGCGGCGACTGCACCAACTTTGCCTCCCAGTGCGTCTACGCCGGCAGCGGCGTGATGAACTACCGCCCGGACTTCGGCTGGTACTACATCGACGCCAACGACAAGGCCCCGGCCTGGACCGGGGTGCCGTACTTCTACGACTTCATGACCCGCAGTACCCAGGACCGGGGCCCCGTGGCGGTGCCCGCCGGCATCGCCGACGTCCGCCTGGGCGACGTGGTCCAGCTCAGCTTCGACGGCCAGACCTGGAGCCACTCGCCGGTGGTGGTGGCCCTGCGGCGCCTCCCGGCACGAACGCCCGGCGATATCCTAGTGGCCGCCCACAGCTACGACGCCGACCTCCGGCCTCTGGACACCTACGACTACCGGGACCTGCGGTTCCTGCACTTCATCGGCGTCCGGGACTAACCGTCCGTCTTGACCTTAGGCTTGGCTTTCACGTGGCCCAGGGGGTTGGCCTGGGCCGCCACGCGGAGGGCCTCGTTGTCGATGTGGGTATAAATTTCCGTGGTGTTCAGGTGCTCATGGCCCAGCACCTCCTGGACCGCTTTCACGTCCACGCCGTTCTGGAGCATCAGCGTGGCGGCGGTGTGGCGGAGCTTGTGGGATGAGTACCGGGTGCTGTCCAGCCCCGCCTGGGCCAGGTGCTTCTTCACCAGGGCGTGGACGTTGGAGCGGCTGATGCGCTGGTCCCGGGCGGACAGGAACAGGGCGTTCTCGTCCCGGCCGCTGATGGGCCGCCGCACCGCCAGATAGCGGCTCAGGGCGTCCTTGCAGGCGTCGTTGAGGTACACGATGCGGACCTTGTTGCCCTTGCCCAGCACCCGCAGGGCGTCGCCCTGGATATCGGAGATGTTCAGGCCGATGAGCTCGGAGATCCGCAGCCCGCAGTTGAGGAACAGGGTCAGGATGCAGTAGTCCCGCTCGCTGTTGGCGCCCTCCACGCTGTCCAGCAGCTCCACGCTCTCGTCCAGGGTCAGATACCGGGGCAGGTCCTTTTTCAGCTTGGGGGAGTCCAGGTCCTTGATGGGGTTATTCTCCAGCAGGTGGACCTTGTTGGTGAGATAGTTAAAAAAAGAACGAAGTGTGGCGATCTTCCTGGCGCGGGTGGCTGCGCTGAGGCCGTAGTCGGTGTGGCGGCTGTTGGGCTGCTGGGCCCGGTCCCGGCTGAGGTAGGTCAGATAGCCGTAGATATCCGTCAGCGTGATGGTGCGGATGAAGTCGATATCCACATCCAGAATGGAGATCTCGTCCAGAGGCCGGTCCCGCAGGGTCCGGTCCCTGGACTGCTTCATGTAGCGGAAGAAATTCCGCAGGTCCAGAAAGTATTCGTCTACCGTTTTCTGCGAGTGGGCCTTGATGGTCTCGTGGTAGGATAAGAAGTCCCGCATGATCTGCGGCGACTCGTCGCGGTAATCTATCATATGTATGTTGCGGGAACGCGGGAGCGCGCCGGATGGCGGCAAACAGCAACAAACCGTCCCGGAGGCCGCCGGGAGCCCCGGACGGGCTCCTCCCCGGGTTTTGCCCTCCCCTGAATTGAACAAAATTTTTATTTTGTTCAATCACGTGTATCCCCGCAAATGCCTCCCTTCCCGTGGGCCTGCCGCCAGTCCTGGGCCAGGATGGCGTACCGGCAGTAGTCACAGATCCCCTGGTTGTTCCAGTCCGCTTGGCGCATGGTGCCCTCGTAAACCATGCCGCACTTGCGCATCACCGCGCCGGAGTTGGGATTGCGCGGATCGTGGCGGGACTCCACGCGGTTGAAGCCGACCTCGCCAATGAGATAGTCGATGACCAAGCCCAGCGCCTCGCTGGTGACGCCCTGATGCCACCAGGGCCTTCCGATGCAGTAGCCGATCTCGGCGCTCCCGACCTGCTGGTCCTGGCGGACCGCGCTGATGGTCCCGATGGGCTCGCCCAGGCTCTTCAGGACGATGCCCCACTGATAGTAGTCCGCCCGGTCATATTGGGCGGTCCAGTCCCGCAGCACCGCGTCTGCCACGTCCGGCGAAGCGTAGTGCTGCCAGGTCAGATATTTGGTCACCTCCGGGTCGGACGCCCAGTTGCGGTACATGGCGTCCCGGTCCTCCAGGGTCATCGGCCGCAGCAGCAGCCGGTTGGTCTCCAGTATCTTAGTTCCTTGATGGTTCATAGGGTCACTCCCCTCTCGTTTGTGAAAATTTTATCAATTATTCGATATCCACTGTCAGGATGCTGGGTTCCCCGGCGGGCGTCTCCTGCCGGATCGTCCCCCGGTGGAACCACGCCGCGCAGCCGCCTGCGGTCACAGCCGGGCCCTCCGGTGGGTCCACCAGCAGCACGGTCTCCCCCGCCAGCGCCGCCTGCCGGGCGTAGTCCAGCTTGACGGTGGTGTTCCACTCCCCTGCCGGATAGTTGCAGAATACCGGCCAGAGGACGATATCCGGGCATAATTTCCGTATCTTTTCCGGGTTCCCCTGCTCCCACAGGTCGCCGCAGAGGGCCGTCACGAACCGCCTGCCGCCGTAGGTGAACGCCTGGAACCGCTCCCCCTCCCGGTAGTGGGGATCGCCATACACCTCCGGCACCTTCCAGCCGGTGGACACCCGGCGGTAGTGGTCCACCACTTCCCCGTCCGCGCCCAGGAAGAGCTGGCTGGACCAGATGGCCTCCCCGTCTGTCTCGTAATATCCGAAGGACACCGCCCTCCGGCGACGCCGGGCGGCCTCCCTGATTTTTTGGATCACGGGCGCGTCCCGCGTCACCGCGATATGCCTGTCCCGCTCCCAGTCCCAGGTGAGGCCGTCGAAGCCCTGGAGTACGGCCTCGCCAAAGAGGACCAGGTCCGTGTCCGCCGGGACGCTCCCCAGGGTGTCCAGGATAACGCCCAGGTTGTAGTCCACATCCCCGTTCCGAAACGGCTGGGCCGCCAGCGCTATCTTCATGCCTATCCCCCCTATTTTCCCAGGGCGGCGCGGATGGCCTCGCCGATGTTGGCGGCCTCCACCACCTCCAGCCCCGGCGGGGGCGCGGCCTTCTTTGCCCTCCGGTGAGGCACGATGCACCGGTGGAACCCCAGCCGGGCCACCTCGCTGAGCCGCTGGTCCAGCTCGTTCACCGCCCGCAGCTCCCCGGTGAGGCCCACCTCCCCGATGGCGGCCAGGTCCGGCGCGATGGGCTTGTCCAGGTAGCTGGACGCCAGGGCCAGCACCGCCGCCAGGTCCGCCGCGGGCTCGTCCAGGGTCAGGCCGCCGATGATGTTGATGTAGGCGTCGCAGGCGGACACCTTCAGTCCCCCCCGCTTCTCCAGCACCGCCAGCAGCATGGCCGCCCGGCCGAAGTCGAAGCCGTTGGTGGACCGCCGGGCGTTGCCGTAGGCGGAGGTGGCCAGCAGGGCCTGGATCTCCGCCAGCACCGGCCGGACGCCCTCCATGACGCAGGTGACGCAGGTGCCCGGGGCCCCCTCGGGCCGGCCGGACAGCAGCATCTGGGAGGGGTTCTCGATCTCCTCCAGGCCGGTGTCCGACATCTCGAAGACGCCGATCTCGTTGGTGGCGCCGAAGCGGTTCTTGGCGGCACGGAGGATGCGGCAGGAGCTGTGCTGCTCCCCCTCGAAGTAGAGCACACAGTCCACCATGTGCTCCAGCACCTTGGGCCCCGCGATGGAGCCCTCCTTGTTCACGTGACCGATGACGAAGACGGTGATCTCCCGGCCCTTGGCCAGCTGCATCAGGGCCATGGTGCAGTCCTTCACCTGGCCGATGCTGCCCGGCGGGCTGTCAAGGGCCCCGTTGTAGAGGGTCTGGATGGAGTCCACGATGAGGATGTCCGGGGACTCGTCGGACACGGACTGGATCACGTCCTCCAGGGCCGTCTCCGACAGCACCAGCAGGTCCGGGCTGCTGACCCCCAGCCGCTGGGCCCGGAGCTTCAGCTGCCGCACCGACTCCTCGCCGGAGACGTACAGCACCCTGTTCTCCCGGCAGAGGCTGGAGCAGATCTGGAGCATGAGGGTGGACTTCCCCACCCCCGGCGCGCCGCCCACCAGCACCAGCGAGCCCTTCACCGCGCCGCCGCCCAGCACCCGGTCCAGCTCCCCCATGCCGGTGGGAAAGCGGATCTCCTCCGTGGTGTCCACCTCCGGCAGGGACAGCGCCTTGACGGAGTGGAAGGCGCTCTTTGTACCGACGGAGCGGCCGGTGGTCCGGGCTTTGGGCGCGGCCTCCTGCTCCACCATGGTGTTCCAGGCCCCGCAGGCGGGGCACCGCCCCACCCACTTGGGGGTCTCGTTGCCGCACTCCGTACAGTAGAAAACGCTCCTTGCCTTCGCCATGTCCCCGCGCCTCACCTTCTTCTTTGTGAGGATATTATACAACGGATGTTCTGCCGTTTCAACTGTTTTTTCCGGGGTCCTCCGGCGGGGCGCTCCTGCCCCGCAGCACCCCGGCCAGGATGGTCACCGCCAGCCGGGTCCGGTGGGCCGGGGTCTTCAGCAGCTCCGTCTCCTGGGCGTTGCTCATGAAGCCGCACTCCACCAGCACCGCCGGGGCCTCCGTGTGGGCCATCAGGTACACCCCGTCCCCCGCCGCCCGGGGCTCCTTGGGCCGGTCGTTGATGGCGGCGTTCAGCGCCTCCTGGACCGCCTGGGCCAGGGCCTCCGCCCCACCGTTGTAGAACGCCTGGGCCCCGTGGACGCCCCGGGCCTGGGGCAGGCTGTTCTGGTGGATGCTCACCAGCAGCGCGCCGGGGATGGCGTTCACCAGGGCCGTCCGGTTCTTCAGGTCCGACGCCTTCTGGGCCCGGACGGTGGAGGCCGCCGGGTCGTGGATGGACACGTCCTCCCGCCGGGTCATCTCCGTATCCAGCCCCAGGAACCGGGCCAGGTCCTCCAGCTCCAGCCCCAATGCCAGGTTGATCTCCGCCTCCGTGGTGCCGTCCTCCGCCACCGCGCCGCCGTCCATGCCGCCGTGGCCGGGGTCGATGACCAGCACAAAGGGCTCCGCCAGGGCCAGGTTTTTGGAGGCGTTCACCGCGCTCCCCTGCCACAGGATCAGGGCGAAACCGGCGAACAGGGCGGCCAGCAGCAGCACATACAGCGCGGTCCACTTTTTGAACGTCAGGAACATCTTTACCACCTCCCTCCACCCTATGCCGCCGGGGGGCCAATTATGCGGGAAGCCCGCACCGATGCCGCGCCGGGGCATACACTGGTGATGGGGCGTCCGCCCCATCACCCTATGAGGAGGAATCATCCCTTGGAGAATATGAAACCCACCGGCTGCGGCTTGATGGACGGGGCTCTGCCCGGCAAGTGCGCCAGCATGGTGTTCCCTTATATCCCGGTGCAGGGCATGGACCCGGCCCGCTACGACCAGCGGGAGGCCCTGGCCATCGGTACTCTGTTCCCCGGCCTGAACCTGCCCTTCTTCCGGGCGGTGAAGTCCCGGATGAACTGCGACAACAACGCCCTCTGCGAGCTGATGGCCCTGGGCTTCGCCGTCACCGAGCTGGGCGAGTACCTGGACACCCACCAGGAGGACAAGGAGGTTTTGGCCCTCTACGTGGATTATGTCAACCTGCTGAAGGAGGGCAAGAAGCGCTATGAGGCGGTCTACGGTCCCCTGCAGCAGACCGGCGTGTCCGCGGAGGCCTACACCTGGCTCAACGGCCCGTGGCCCTGGGAGTACGTGGAAGGAGGCAAGAACTGATGTTTGTCTATGAGAAGCGGCTGGAGTACCCCATCAAGATCAAAAATCCCAACCCGAAGCTGGCGTCGGTGATCATTAGCCAGTATGGTGGCCCCGACGGCGAGCTCGGTGCCTCCCTGCGGTATCTGAGCCAGCGGTTCTCCATGCCCTACCCGGAGCTGAAGGGCCTGCTCACGGATATCGGTACGGAAGAATCGGGACGCGGCAAATAGACCTGATACTTTTTCTTGAAAGAAAAAGTATCAAAAAGAACTTTAATATCGCTCTCAAAGCGTTGCAATACCAACATTTCTCACACGCTAACGAAGTATACTTCTAATGGGAGAATAGTATGATACCGCATAAAAACAGGGGGCCTCTGCCCCCTATCCTGCGCTCCCCGCTCCCCTCTCCCCGGCAGCGGCCAGGGCGGCCCTGGCGTTGCAGACGATGCGGGCCAGCGTCTCTTCCACCGTCTTCGGGTCCACGTCCCCGCAAGCGCTATCGTCGATGATGATGTGGGTATTCCCCACTTGCAGCTCTTCTGTTGCGGCCATGTCGCCACCTCCCCTCTCAGGATATGGCGGGGCGCTCCGCTCCATGTCCTTTTCCGTCCCTGCGCTTGACGGGAACAGGCTTGTGTGGTAGGATGTTCTCGACAAATTTCGACGGTATTCGCCATATGAGGAGGCTGAGAACATGAAGAAAATCGTCTGCGGAATACTGGTTGTCCTGCTGCTGGCCGCCTGTCCGGGCTGTTCCTCCGGCGTGTCGGAGGCGGACTACATCGCGCTGAAAAACGAATACAGCGAGCTCCGGGACGCGTATGATGAGATGGCGGAAAAGCTGGAGGGGCTGGACACCCTGGAGGACCAGTTGGAGGAGATGCAGGGCGTCTGCGGCGACCTGCAAAAGGCCCTCCAGGAGGTGACGGAGCGCTTGGAGGACCAGGCCGCCCAGACGCCCCCGGCGGGCCAGCCGGAGGACGGACAGCCCAGCGAGACACCCTCCCCCGACGGCGGCGACACCGGCAAAGCCTCCGGCGGCACCGGCAGCAGCGGCACAGTATCCAGTAGCACCGGCTCAGGCGGCACAAGCTCAAGCGGTGGGACCAGCTCGGGCGGCGGCAGCGGCACCGCGACCGATACCTCCCAGCCGGAGGGCGGTTCCTCCGGCACCATGGTGTGGGTCACCGAGAGCGGCTCCAAGTACCACAGCACCTCCACGTGCAGCGGCATGAAGAGCCCCAAGCAAATTCCCCTGGAGACCGCCCTTGCCCAGGGCTACACCGCCTGCAAGCGCTGCCACTGACCGCCAAATACTTGCTATAGGAGCGTGGATATGCCCCAGGGCAGCTATCTCATCTACCTCCGAAAATCCCGCGCCGACCTGGAGGCCGAGCAGCGCGGCGAGGGCGAAACTCTATCCCGGCACCAGCGGGCCCTGCTGGACCTGGCCCGCCGGCTGGACCTCCCCGTCTCCGGCATCTACCGGGAGATCGTCAGCGGCGAGACCATCTCCGCCCGCCCGGTGATGCAAAAGCTCCTGGCCGAGGTGGAGGCCGGACAGTGGGACGGCGTGCTGGTGATGGAGGTGGAGCGCCTGGCCAGGGGCGACACCATCGACCAGGGCGTGGTGGCCCGGGCCTTCCGGTCCTCCGGCACCAGGATCGTCACCCCGGCCAAGACCTACGACCCCGGCAACGAATACGACGAGGAGTACTTCGAGTTCGGCCTCTTCATGTCCCGCCGGGAGTACAAGACCATCAACCGCCGCCTCCAGCGGGGCCGGGAGGCCTCCGTCCGGGAGGGCAAATACGTGGGCTCCGGTGCGCCCTACGGCTACCGGCGGCAGAAGCTGGAGCGTGACAAGGGCTTCTCCCTGACAGCCGACCTGGAGGAGGCGGAGGTGGTGCGGCTGATCTTCGCGCTCTACACCGCCGGGGAGCGACGGGCGGACGGGTCCGTGGAGCGGCTGGGGCCCGCCGCTATCGCCAAGCGGCTGGACGCGCTGCACGTCCCGCCCAGGCGGGGCCGGGAGTGGTCCCCCGCCACGGTCCGGGACATGCTGTCCAACCCGGTCTACACCGGCAAGCTCCGCTGGAACTGGCGGAGGACCGTGCCGCGCCGGGAGGACGGCCGCACGGCGGCGTCCCGCCCCCGCTCGGCGGACTGCCTGCTGACGGACGGGCTCCACGCGCCCATCGTCCCCCAGGCGGTCTTTGACGCGGCCCAGGCGCGGCTGGCGCGGAAGAACGCTGCACCCGCCGCCGGGACGGCTGCCGCCAAAAATCCCCTGGCGGGCCTGGTGGTGTGCGGGCGGTGCGGCCGCCGGATGCAGCGGCGGCCCTACGGAAACGGGCGGCCCCCCGCCTTGATCTGTCCTGCCCCCGGCTGCGGCAACGTGGGCGCGGAGCTGGCGCTGGTGGAGGCCCGGGTGCTGGAGGCGCTGGAGGGCTGGCTGGGCGGGTACCGGCTGGACTGGGACAGCGCCGCCCCCTCCGCCGCCGGGGAACAGCGGCGGGCCCTGGCCCGGATGGACCGGGAGCTGGCGGCGCTGGAGGTCCAGCGGGAGCGGCTCCACGACCTGCTGGAGCGGGGTGTCTACGGCGAGGACACCTTTTGGGAGCGCCGCCGCAGTCTGGCCGCCAGGGCCCGGCAGCTCCAAGCAGACCGGGACGCGCTGGCAGAAGCGCTGGACGGGGAGCGCGGCTGTCAGGCCCTCCCCTCTCCCCCTCCGGACCTGCCGGAGCTCTACCGGCAGCTCCCTTCCCCAGGGGCGAAGAACCGCCTGCTGCGGGAGGTGCTGGAGAAGGCGGTCTACACCAAGGACGCCAGCGGGCGCTGGGGGCACCCCGACGCCTTTACCCTCCGGCTGTACCCCCGGCTCCCCCGCCTCACGGACAGCGGCGCGGTGCAGAAGAACTGAGCCACCTGGAAATGGTGGGGACCATCGTCCACCAGCTGACCCGGAACCTCACCGACGACCAGATCAAGACCGCCGGGTTCGACACCTACTTCGTGGACCACACCAACGGCGTGTACCCCCAGTTCGCCTCCGGCTACCCCTGGTCCGCCGCCTCCCTGGAGGTCAAGGGCGACCTGATCGCCGACCTCAGCGAGGACCTGGCCGCGGAGCAGAAGGCCCGCGTGACCTACGACAACATCCTGCGGCTCAGCGACGACCCGGACGTGAACGACGTCATCAAGTTCCTGCGCCAGCGGGAGGTGGTGCACTTCCAGCGGTTTGGCGAAACGAAACAATCAGGGTGAAGTATCAGATCCTCCACTTGATCTCGCAACTGTCCTCCGTGGCGTGGATCACCAGGATCAGCTGGTCTACCACTTCCCTCTTGTCATCAAATTCCAGCTCGTCCCAATGATCCATATAATTTCTCAACTGCTCCGGGTCGTAGCGCTCACTGTTTTCCAACGGAGACAGTTCACTGAGTTGTTGGCGATAGGCGTTGACCTTCGCATCCAGTTCTTTTATCCGTCCATTGATGTAGTCCATCAAAATTCCGTCGGCATTAGCCACCTTATCAAGCAACTTATTAATCTCGATCGTGAGCTGTTCGATCTTCACGTTGATCTCCTGGATCTTAGGGTTCTCCGGCCTGTTCTCCGGCTTAGACAGGATCTCAAACTGCTTAGCGTGTTCCTTCATCTCGGACAAGATAAATGTCTCCAATGCGCCGGCGTCAATGCCGCCAACACCTTCACAGCGGTTCGTCTGCATCCGGCGGCTACAGATGAAGTATCGACCGATCTTAGTTTTTGCTTTTTTGATAGTCAAAGCGTAACCGCATTTGCCGCATTTGACCTTGCCTACCAGCCATGAGTTCTTGCCCTTTAGAGGTTTTACGACCTGCTTGTTGTTAAGGCATTTTAACCGCGCTCTCAACCAAATATCAGAAAGTACGATCCCCTCATGCGGAGCCAGAACAACGTGCTGGCCTTCCAGGTGGATGGTCTTACGCCCTGCGGACTTATCAGAGTAGAGATAGCAACCAAAAATCCCAATATAATCTTCTGGGCTGTTATGGAGGATAGCCCCCTGGTCTTTGTAAAAGTGATACAAGTCCAAGTCAGCCCTGACATAGACAGGGTTCTTGATCATCTCTGCAAGGCGACATCTGTCCCAGGCGCCATCCTTGTTTCGATCGTTCGTGATGTTGTTCTCCACCAGATACCGCACAATATCACCGTAGGATGTTTGCGGCTCGGCATACATGGAGAAGATCAGCTTCACGATCTCCGCTTCCTCCGGGACTGGTACATAGTGAGAGGTCCTTTTCCCGTCGATCATGTATGGCTCCAGCTTATAGCCATACGGAATACGACCTCCCATATAGAATCCCTTGCGACTGCGGGAGACGTAGGCATCCTGCACCCGCATCTGGATCGTTTCCCGCTCCAACTGGGCAAACACGATACAGATATTCAGCATGGCCCGCCCCATTGGAGTTGATGTATCGAATTTCTCAGTACAGGATACGAACTCAACGCCGTATGACTGAAACTCATCCATCATATTGGCGAAGTCCAGAATGGAGCGGCTGATCCGGTCCAGTTTATAGACGATGACACGCTTGACCTCGCCCCTGCGAATGGCTTCCAGCATCAGTTGAAACTGCGGACGGTCAGTGTTTTTTCCAGAATATCCTTTGTCTGTGAAGGTCTTATACTTTCCGCCTCTTGTTTCGTATTGACAATGCTCGATCTGGCTTTCAATGCTGATGCTGTCCACCCGATCTACCGACTGTCTGCCGTAGATCGCATCATACTTTTCCATTAGCCCCTCCTTTCCGGTTTTTAGGAAGGGAGCCGCTAGCGGCTCAATACCGTAGCGGCTCCCTTCTTACTAACTTGCCTTCTCGGCCATGTACTTGTGAAATATGCGATAGAGCTCATCCTGGACTTTCTGCCCTGCCATCCTGCGATCTTCTTGGCTTTTGAATACAGGTATCAAGTCTCTGACCGTGATCTCTCTCGCCCCGACGATCACCTTGCGTTCCTTTGGAACGTAGTCTGTAGTGTTGTCCATTGAATATACCCCCTGTTCACAGTGCCCTTACTTATATTACTATTCAGCAATATAGCTTGTTTATGACGAATCCATAGCATCCTCCTTATGTGTCTTGACAACGTGTTGGTCGCAGCATATAATGCATACAGAAGTATTATATATGCTTGAAAACTAGACATATGCGTTATGAAACAGTGAATGTTAAAAACCATCGGTCATGTCCTTCGCTACCTCATCCATATACTGCACCCAGCGATCGTAGTTTAGTACAAAACACCGCTTCCCAGCCACTTTTTGGGAACGCGTGCGATTCTTACAATCATCTTTGACAATGATCCTCTCATCATCCAACTTATCAAGCAGTTTATGGAGCGAAAATGCCTCCCCAAACTTTTTCTTCATATCTAGGGTCATAGCCCACATTTCATCACTGCGAATATAAACTCGCTCCGAGTCACTGTCATGGTAGATAGGGCGTTTCCAAATATTGTTCCTGGGGCGTCCATCCCAAACGCTGCCCCCACAATCATCCTCATATCTGAAACGCTGAAATAGTTCTATGATATAATCTGGCTCCTTCTTGCCTTGCAGATTCAAATCTTCGATCTGACGTTCCAATATAAGTGTTATGATATCGGAGAACCCTTGAGCAGTCAGCCCTACATCCCACCCCTTTGTTTTGCAAAATCTAAGGAAAACTCCGTATGCAATCGAAAGGACAGATGCGCTACGATTCAACCGCTCTTGATAGAATATGCCACCTGACCGCAGTTCCAGAAGAGCTGAATATTGACCACGGATAAACTCGCACAAAGAGCGGTAGTTCGCTAAAGTCCACGTTATGAATCCTTCTGCAAAGGCCGTCAGAAGGTTTGCATCCTTCTGAATTTCCAATAACTTTTGCTTGTTGATCTGCCCTTGCTCCAGATGGATGATCAGCAAGCGGTTATTGGTCGAAGGATTCTTGAGCAGATATTCGCCGCAGAACAGCGGCTGTGCATTGATGCTTTTCTGATCTCGCATTGTCTCTCGGCCAACGCCGTTGCCCGCCGCTCGGATCAGACCGCTGATCTTCATCTCCTGTTCCCGTTCCTTGCGCTTTGAATCATCTTTGTTGAGGTCATCAATGATAGATACCATGTCTTTTTCTATATTCAGAACTTCATGCAGTCTGATCTCGCTAGCTGTCAAATTGTGCACATGACGTTCCACGTCTTCATGCCTGTCGTACAAACTGCATAGGTAGGTCGCCAATGTCGTCTTCATTGACTGCTGTTCCCCAAACAAAAACATACAGAACTTGATAGGCACACCAGCCTCCCGAAACAAATCCCGCAGAATGCCGAGGATAAAGTATGCAAAAATCGGAGCTGACGCGGATGGTTCAAGCTGAATTATGCTTTTAACATAAGCAACGAGTTGTTCGTTGGACACATCCACAGGAGGATCAAAATTGTATCCCTTAGTTAAAATTTCCACTTTAACGCCCAAATCTCCGATTATTCGGGAACCCGCATTGAAAGCCACCTTACCATGGTAGTGAAGGAAACCTAGCGTATCAGCTTGATAAATCTCCGTCACCTTCTTAAGGGAAACCTGATAGAGAAGCAGATCTTGGATCCGTCGTCTACTGCGCCTGTCAGGGTATTCATAACAGTGGGAATCAAGATCCATCTGTAGATTGAATGTGTTTAACTGTCGGAGGGGAATCGTGATTCGCCGTGTCTCTCTTTCATTGCCAATGATGGCGCCGATCGTCACACAGGTTTCAGCAGATTTGCTCTGCACATAGGACTTTACAGCTATGACCACAGGCAGGCAATTTGCGATGGGGTTCCCTTCATACTGTAGAGTCGAATCATTGTAGCTGAATAGAGCGGGCAACGGGGCACACAACTCCTTCAAATTCTCATTTTTTGCCATGAGTTTTCCTTCCCTTCTTCTTCTTTTTTTTGCGTTTATCCGTCTTATCTTTGATTTCCCAGCCTCCAAAATCTTCACTGTGCCGTATCAGGAACAGCCAGTCAGGAGGTCCAGGCGGCTTCGGCTCTATGCCAGTAAATGCGACGAAGCAGTTGTCTTCATTTGTATTATTCATGATAATACCTCCCTTTTGTCAGTTTACTATGCTCCGTAAAGCATATAAGCCACAGTGAATTTCATCCCATTTGATAAGCCATCTCTCCCAGGCGCGTATGCCGCGCAGATGGTGCGCAGTGACCGGACCTTGCGGTGCAATGATTCCGGAGGAATGGTGCATGGGGACTGGTGGATGATACTCTTCAGTCCTCATGCAAAGATGTCCCCCAGGGATACCCTTATGTTTCTCATGGGATCTCCTGGATGCGGATAACATAAAGATCGTAACCGATCCTGTCACAGATGGCATCTGCTAGGGCTAGGCGGATCGTACAGGTTCTCATGCCAGCCGAGGATGTCAAACTGGGAGCAGAAGATGGTAGAGGCTTCCTTGGCTCTGGCCTAAAGCCAATTCCGCCACATCTACGGGTACTGCAACTGCCCATCCAACATGAGCAGTTTCCTCTTGTGCAGCTTCTTCGTGTAGCTCCGGTAAGTTCCATTTCCTCTGTCAGTGGAGATTTCCACGAGCAAGTCGGGCAGCCGTAGTAGGTAGCGCACGGGTTAGAACGTGCGGTAGGCAGCCATTCCAATGTCCATATGCGTCAGCCCGAGGCTTTTCAGCCTCAGTATCGCTTTGCAGGTGGTCATCTTCTGACCTCCTTCACAGATTTGCATCCTATGATGCCTATCTATCATACTGAAGGTCATTTTTAATGCACTATTTCTCTGACCGCTATGCACCATTTCCCGTCCTTGTTGTACCACCTATGCGTCTTCTTACTCCTTTCCAGGTGTATATACTCGTGCAACAACCGACGGTGCCTGTAACGACAGGATCATATGTACCGCTTGTTCACCTCTCAATTCTCGGTACAGTAGTTTGCTGGGAAGCGGCCAATCAGGCAAGCCCACCACATTCTTCCGACCCATGCGGCAAAGGTCTAGGTTTTCAAGGTTCACGCACACCATGGCGTCACCGCCTGGGTACAGTGGGCAATTACTAGTGTTTTGCCCTTTGTCAATGAGGCAGGAATCCGTGTAAACCGTAACCCCCTGTAAACCACCAGTCCATCTATCATTGACTACGGAAGTCCATCGAAGTGACTTCTTTACAGGGAAAAGATCGATAAGCCACATGAGCATGTCTGCGAAGACTTATTGTACGGTTACTTCCACCTACTTCTCCTGCTGGGGCACTACTAGCTTTCCCAAAGTCAGAGAAACCTCTGTTCATATTGGGAAAAGGATAGGTATCCCAGTAAGAAGAACTTGAGGAGAGAAGTTTGCGGGTTGCCACCTGCAAACTAATGATAGCATCACTTAAGATATCGCGCAAGGTGACTATTTCCAGGGTGTTTCCGAGTTGTTTCCGGGTTGTTTCCGGAGCATTTCCATGGAGTGTACTGGCTTGCTTATTTGGGGTGTAAGTCGCAAAAAGGGAGGACACTATGATTACTTGGAAGGACACTATCAACCTCATTATACAAACATATGATTGCACGCAAAAAAAGCTTGCAGATTTACTAGGCACTGTACCTTCTGTACTGTCTAAAGCTAAAAACGGTGAAAGGGATTTGTCCGAATACTTTGATATAGATAACGAGTATTCGTTTGAAAGTATATTTGGTGTAAATAAGGCGGGGAGCCTGGCATACGGGAAAGATGAAAAGGAACTCTTGGAAAACATGAAGGAGTTTATTAGCAGAAGTTTCACAGACATCGGGTATGGCATGGCTGATTATGGGGATGAGAAAGATTATAAAACATATATAAAAAAATTACTGAAACGTACTAGACGGCCAGTAGAGGGCAGCAATAATAATGAATGTGAATTAAGTTATGGTCCGCCAGAGGAGCCTTTTTTGCTTGATAGGGATAATGAATTAGGCAACATTTCTGAAATCTCTGAATTGCATTATAATCTGCCAGGGAAACCTTTTTTGCTTGGTAGGCATAATGAATTAAGCAAAATTTCTAAAATCTTTGAATCGAGCAATTACGTTGTTCTTACTGGTATCGATGGTATCGGGAAATCGCAACTGGCATTATCGTATGCGTACACACTCAATGCGAAAGGTGATTGGACAGTCCGGCACATCATTTGTGAGGATTCTGAAACACTCCCACAGGCATTGTGTAAACTACAGTTCGCCGATTTTCCAGAGGATAAATACCTGAATAGCTCCGATGATGTCATTTCAAGGTTGAAAACTAACAAGCAAAATGTACTTATTGTCCTCGATAATCTAAACCATCCTTTTTCAGATATTGACTACAAACTATTGCGGAATCTAGCCGAATGTAATGTCCGAATTTTGATGACCAGCAGATACTCTTTAATAAGCAAGGACAAACGCTGCCTGGTCAATATTTCATCATTAGATGATGATTTGCTTTTGAAACTATACGAGTATTACCGCTTTGAAGATGCCCTCGACCACAGCAACTATATCAGGAAGAACAAGACTATATTAAAACGAATATTTTCCTTGGTAGGAAATCATACACTTACGATTACATTATTAGCAAAATTACCGGAGCTGTGCTTTTTAGATGAACATGAGATTCTTAAAATTATGGAGACTGGACAACCTCTCCCTGCAAAACATCTCAATGTGGAATTAGATAAAATTTTCATCAAAGATACAGTATACGAAATTATCAAAAGGCTATTTGACATTTCTAAGTTATCAGAACAAGAAACAGTTATAATGAGGTGTATGACCCTCGTGCCTAACAGCGGTATCAAAATAGATTTGTTTCAAAATCTGATAAGATGCGCTGAGAGAGATATTATCAATCTCAAAAAGGGCCAATGGATTTTTATTGATGAGGGAAATCACATAATGCGCTTACATCCCGTGATTTGTGAGGCAATACTTGCTATGGACGCAACGAAGGAGTTTTGGCGCACGACACCGTTTCACTCAAATCTTGAAGACAAAGATTTTGAAGATCATATTGTGATTAGTGAAGATTCTGCAAAAGAAGAATGCGAAGAGCACGAAAATTGCAATACCACAATTAGGAGTTCCACAAAAGAAGAATATGAAAAGCGTGAAAATTGCGTGCAAAATAAAGATTATAAAGAATGTAAATGCCGTGAAGATTGTAATATTGTGAGTGAAGATTCCGTTAAAAAAGAATGTAAAGAGCGTGAAGATTGCGAGGAACACAAAAATCGTGAAGATTGTAATGTTGCGAACAAGGGGTTTTCCAAAGGCGAGCCGGATGATGCCGCTATTGAAAAACTGGTGTCCACTTTTGAGAATAAATTCGCTGGAGGATTCATTCGGGAAGTTCTAAAAAAGCGAAGAGAATTAAAAGAAGGAAGTCCCGATTGGCATACACTAAATAAAATCATGGCTTCTTTTCTCGCCAAAATAGCTTTCAGAAATATTTGTGATTTCCAGCTCAGTGAACAACAAACCACTTGTAATATCCTAAACTGTGTTGAAGATGAATATAGGAACAGCCTTTTGATGCTTAACAAATGTATGATTAATTATATAACTGATACATAAGGGCAATAATTTATTGTACTTAGGTATTGACTCGACCATATAAAGGCCGATATTATTACCTGGAAAAGATTTAACTGGCGCTATCCGGAAATCGGTTTGCGCTTATTGATACTGGCGGTATTGATCCAATGAGAGCCATCCATAAGGGATGACATTACACGCAGGACATAGCATCCCTGCGGTGTTCTTTGTGGTGCTATATAGGCAACTGGAAACATGAGGACGGAAGTCCCGATACTGGGGTATATCTGTAATAGCTATGCCACCGGCGGTAAGACCGCCTGCTCGGGGCATATCATCAGCCAGCGGCTGCTGGTCTAGTTGCTGCTGATCGACATTCTCTTATAGGCAATGCTGGTGTAGAACCAGCCTGAAGCAGTTTGTACAGAGCCTCTTCTGCCGCTTGAAGCGCGTTTTCCTCTGCTCCTGCCCAGCGGCATTTTCCTTGGACATGACCTTCTCTTTGGCGGCTGGCGGAGTTGGAGAAGCTGGTTGTTTCCGCCTATGAGAACAATGTGAGGGGCGCGTTCCCGGAGACGGTATGTGTTCAGTTGCCGAAGCGGTTGAGAACGAGCGTGCGGGAAAGCTGGAACAGGTCAAGTGTAGATTTCGGATTCAGCGCCCCACCTGCACGGAGATTTAGCCCCACTATCACGGGGAAATAGCCCCGGTGTCACG
>CANQCS010000050.1 GCA_947589745.1 uncultured Oscillospiraceae bacterium | reverse complement strand
CGGGGGAAACAAATGGAACGAATCAGCAGGATCAATCTGGAGGACATCATGTCGGGCATTCCCGGCGGGTTTTTCATCTACCACGCGGACGGGAATGAAGAGCTCATCTACGCCAACAGCGAGGTTCTCTACCTGTACAAGTGCGAAACCGTGGAGCAGTTCCGGGAGCTGACGGGGAACTCCTTCCGGGGCATGGTGCACCCGGACGACCTGGAGGCGGTGGAGCAGAGCATCGAGGAACAGATCATGGGCAGCCAGCGGAACCTGGACTACGTGGAGTACCGGATCGTCTGCCGGGACGGGGAGGTCCGCTGGGTGGAGGACTTCGGCCACTTCGTGAAGAGCGACGTCTACGGCGGCGTGTTCTATGTGTTCATCAGCGACGTGACCGCCAAGATGAACGACCACACCAAGCGGGAGAACGACTACCTCAACGAGAAGCGGGACAAGGAGCTGCTGCGCACGGCCCTCCAGAGCACCGCCTCCTCCTACCGGGAGGTGTACATCGTAGACTTGGTAAACAACTACTACCGCATGATCTACCCGGACAACCACAACGCCGCGGCCCGGGGCAACTACCGGGAGCTGCTGAAGCGGCGGGTGTCCTTCAGCCGGAGGGACGGGCAGGACGACATCCGCCAGGGCCTCCAGCCGGAGCGGCTCCAGGCGTCGCTGTCGGAGCGGGACGTGGTGGAGTTCCGCTACATCCGCAACATGCCGGAGGGCGGCGAGGAGTGGTGCGCCGCGTCCGTCACCGTCAACGAGCGGCAGGACGGGGTGCCGGTGTCGGTGGTCATCGGCGTGCGCAGCATCGAGCAGCTGATCCGCAGCGAGGAGCGGCAGAACGCCATCCTCCGGGACGCCCTGCTCCAGGCCCAGCAGGCCAACGCGGCCAAGAACATGTTCCTGGCCAACATGTCCCACGACATCCGCACGCCCATGAACGCCATCGTGGGCTTCTCCACCCTGCTGGAGAACGAGGCGGAGCACCCGGACAAGGTGCGGCAGTACGCCCGGCGCATCACCTCCTCCAGCCGCCACCTGCTGGGGCTCATCAACGACGTGCTGGACATGAGCCGCATCGAGAGCGGCAACATGGCGCTGAACGTGGCGAAGCTGTCGCTGAAGGCGCTGCTGGAGGAGATCTCCACCATCATGCAGCCCCAGGCCCGGAGGAAGGGCCAGCGCCTGGACATCCAGGTCCACGGCACGGCGCCGGCCTGGGTGATGGGCGACCAGCTGCGGCTGGAGCAAGTGCTGATCAACCTGCTGACCAACGCGGTGAAGTACACGCCGGAGGGCGGGCACATCGCCCTGGACGTGTACGACTGCGGCCATCGGTCCCCCAGCTATGTGCATCTCCGGTTCGTGGTAACGGACGACGGCATCGGCATGAGCGAGGAGTTCCAGAAGACCATTTTCGACCCCTTCACCCGGGAGGTGAGCTCCCTGACCAACAAGGTCCAGGGCACGGGCCTGGGCATGGCCATCACCCGGAACCTGGTGAATCTGATGAGCGGCACCATCTCCGTGGAGAGCGAGAAGGACGTGGGCAGCACGTTCACGGTGGACCTGGAGCTGGCGGTGCCGGAGCAGACGGAGGAGGAGGCGCCCAGGGTCAAGGTGGAGGACACCCGGCGGGTCCTGGTGGGCAAGCGCATCCTGGCGGCGGAGGACAACGAGATCAACGCGGAGATTTTGGGGGAGGTCCTGCAGCTGGAGGGCATCCTCTACGACCTGGCCCAGGACGGCCAGGAGGCGGTGGAGAAGTTCACCGCCTCCGCGCCGGGGTACTACGACATGATCCTGATGGACATTCAGATGCCCCGCATGAACGGCTACGAGGCGGCCATGGCCATCCGCGCCAGCGGACGGCCGGACGCGTTGACGGTGCCTATCGCGGCGATGACCGCCAACGCCTTTTCAGAAGATGTTCAGCGGGCGCTGGACAGTGGGATGAATGCGCACATTCCCAAACCAATTGATATCGCCGCATTGCATGAGACGTTTAAAAAGCTGATGGCAGACAGGCGGTAGGGGGCCTCCGGCCCCCACCGGGTCCTGGTAGGGACCTTCGGTCCCTGCACCCCTGGGGTACTTTTCCCTCGCAGGAAAAGTACCCAAAAGTGCGCTTAAGGGGGCTCGCGCCCCCTTAAGTATCCCTGCCGTTGGGAAGGACGTTTGCGATAGTTTTCCGTAGGAAGCACCCAGAGAAAGCATTCATCGGGGGTGCTTTCTCTTTTTTTCCGTATTCTTACTGCCGGTTGCTCCGTTCCACTACGCAATTGGTAGATGGTTCTTGTCGGGTCGTATACGGAAATGTTGCTTTTGGTGGGGGGATGTGCTATACTTAAGGCAGTAAGCTAACCGATAAACCGGGAATTTGCAGGAAGATGTATACTCGTATCAATTGCACCCTACCAATTTGAAAGAAGAAAATTTATGGAACTAAAATTTGAATGGGACGAGGAAAAGGACCGTATCAACCGCCAAAAACACGGGATATCTTTTGAAACGGCGTCATACGTTTTTTGCGATGAGTATTATTAAATCGGCAATTAAATATTGCCGATTTAATATAAGATTGAAAGGCCGTTTTGCTCGCCGCTACGCGGCAACCGCAAAACATGGCCAATATTACTCCGGCGATTATTTCATTGCCGGAGTAATATATAGAGATGTATGATTTTGAGCATAGTAGTATAGAAGAAGACCGCTATATTGCGATTGGTAAAGTCGGCGATCTACTGTTTGTTGTATTTACCGAGCGAGGGGAAAATATCCGGTTGATCTCTGCAAGACTGGCAACGGAGAGTGAAAGGAGGCTCTATTATGACCAGAACTTTTACAATTAAGGATGGCCAGACTCCCACACATGAGCAGTTGGAGGAAGTGAGGGCGGCGGCAGAACGGGAGATCCAATTTGATGAAGATTCCCCGGAGCTGTCGCCCGCAATGTACAAAGCGTTCAGATGTTCCGTAGCGCAGCGCAACAGGAAAAAGAAGAATGCGTAGAAATGAAAACGGTGCGGCGATAGACATTGACGATCCCGCCGCAGGATGCCGTAAAAGAAGCCCGTTTCGTATACAGCCCAACAAGAAACATCTCTCAATTGCGTAGTGGAACGGAGCAACCGGCACCCGGTCAACAAAACCCGGCCAGCGCACCCAATCCATCGGTTTCGCCGCCCCAAGCGGCGAAACTTGCGCTGCAGCAGGATCTCCTTGGGAACGTACTGAAACAGCCGCTTCGCCTCATACACGGGACCCGGCCCGGTTTAGACCAAACCACCCAAAGGGGGAGCGCAAAACTAAACAAATAATAAGGAAAGATTCTCAAGAAAACCATATCTGGTTTTCTTGAGCGCACTTTTGGGTACTTTTCCTGCGAGGGAAAAGTACCCCCGGGTGTGGGGGCGGAGCCCCCACGACCTTCCGGGGGCCGGAGGCCCCCGGTTTTCTTTTTCCCCTCTTGAAAAAAGCCCCTGTTTGGTGCATAATGTATCATGATATATTGTGCCCAATAAGGGAGTTAACGCCAATGAATAAAAAACGCCTCCGCCAGATGTCGGCCAGCCTGCTGCGCAGGCTGACCACCCAGCCCAACGCCCGGCTGTTCGGCGAGCACCAGGAGCTGCTCGCCGAGCTCATCGACCGCGACGACCTGCTCCACCGGTTCGTGCCCCTGTACGACGGGGGCCGCCTCCGGTGCGCCGACGTGCTGGAGCGGTGCCGGGACGTGCTGGACCGGCTCTCCCCGGAGCCGGAGGAGGGCTGGCTGCCCTTCTGCTATTCCTTCGCCTGCAAATCCATGTTCCCTGAGCCCCAGTTCGACGAGCGCCGCCAGCGCCACGCCGCCGGGGCCGTGTTCCTCCTGTCCCTGCTCCAGGTCCTCCTGGACGCCGAGCGGCAGAAGGTCCCCTTCGACCCCATGTGGGACCTGGCCCTGCTGGAGGAGGCGGAACTGGAGACCAGCGCCCACCGGGACAGCTACCGCCAGTTCCTGCGCTCCTACCGCCGGGAGTTCGTCTATGAGATGATGCGCCTGGGGCTGGAGGTCACCCCCTGGCGCACGTTGGAGCACATCGCCGGGGTCCACCATGTGGCCCTCAGCGTGGCCCGGGACCTGAAGCGGGCCGGGGTGCCCATCGACCTGGGGCTGGTGTCCGGCAGCGCCGCCGGACACGATATCGGCAAGTTCGGCTGCCGCCCCGGGGAGCGGGTGCCCTACCTCCACTACTACTACACCGACCTGTGGTTCCGCCGCCGCCATATGCCCGACCTGGGCTACGTGGCCGCCAACCACTCCGTCTGGGACCTGGAGCTGGACTACCTGTCCGCCGAGTCCCTGGTGCTCATCTACGCCGACTTCCGGGTGAAGCAGGAGCGGGGCCCCGACGGCCGGGAGATCACCAAGGTCACCACCTTGAAGGAGGCCTTCGACGTCATCCTCAACAAGCTGGACAACGTCACCGAGGCCAAGCGCCTGCGCTACACCTTCGTCTACGCCAAGCTCCGGGACTTCGAGCGGTACATGGTCAGCCTGGGCGTGGACACCACCCTCTCCGGCCTGGTGAACGCCCCGGCCCCCCGGAAGGACCCCGCCCTCATGGACGACCCGGAGGCGGTGGAGCGGCTGCGGCTGCTGGGCGTGGAGCACAACGTGGCCCTCATGAGCCGCCTGACCGGGCAGCGGAGCTTCGCGAGCCTCCTGGAGCTCTCCCGCAGCGAGACGGACTGGCGGCGGCTCCGGGCGTACCTGGGCGTGTTCCAGTCCTACTCCGTCTACCTGAGCATCCCCCAGAAGGTCCAGGTGCTGGCCTTCCTCTACGAGCTGCTGATGCACCGGGAGGGCGACATCCGCCGCCAGGCCGGGGCCCTCATGGGCGAGATCATCGCCCGCTTCCACGCGGGCTACGCCAAGGAGAAGCCCGCCGACTGGACCCCTGACGCCCGGGCCGTCACGGACCTGGACCAGTGGAGGCTGTACCTGGACAAGCTGGTCCACCCGGACCGGAAGCTGCCAAGCCAGCACCGCCGCTGGATCAGCTACACCCTCAAGATGGTGGTCAACGGCCTGCTGGAGAAGTGCGAGCCGGACCGGCGGGGCCAGTTCATGGCCGCCTTCCTCCGCTACTACCGCCGCCCGGAGCGGCTGGACGACGAGACCGCCTTCCAGCTCCTGGAGACCGCCACCGCCCTGCCCCTGGACGCCCTGGCGGACAACCAGCGGTATGAGCTGCTGGACTTCGCCCAGACCCTGGCGGAGCGGCAGGACCTGACCGTCCGGGTGGCGGCGGTGCTGCTGATGGACTACCTCCGGCCCTCCCTGTCCACCCCGGACATCATCCACCACGCCCTCCGCAGCGTGGACTGCCGGGACAGCCGCACCCTGGCCCTGCTGCGGGACACGGCGGCGGGGGCCATCACCGGACGGGAACCCCCGGCCCTGCCGGAGGACCAGGTCAGCGAGATCTTCCTGGACAACCTCAAGACCGCCACGCCCTGGATCGTGAAGGAGGTCAACATCCGCCTCCTGCTCCAGTACGCCCAGTCCGGCGGCCAGCTGCTGCATATCGCCACCCACCTGACCAACCTGGTGAAGGTCAGCGACCGGGTCACCGTCCGCCACGCGGCGGGGAACGCCCTGCTGGCCATCGCCCCCCTCCTGACCCCGGAGGAGCGGAACGAGGTGGCGGTGGAGCTGGGCCGGGGCCTGGAGATCGGACAGCAGGAGTTCACCAAGTACATCCCCGGCTACCTGGGCCGGTTCTGCCTGTGGCTGCCCCCCACCCAGCTGGAGGAGGTGGTGGCGGAGCTGGGGAGCTACCTCTGCTCCACCAACGGCGCCGTGGTGTCCGCCGCCCTGGACACCGTGGGCGTCATCTACGAGGAGTACGACACCTACCGGGTCCGGTTCCCGGAGGAGGACCAGGTCTACCGCCGCCGCCGGGAGCGCCTGCTGGGGATGCTCTTAAAGGGCCTGGCCGGTATCCTGCCGGAGGTCCGGCAGGAGGCCATGTTCGTCCTGGGCCGCCATGTGTTCGGCTCCGACGCGCTGGGCGTCCACGAGAAGCGGCGGGCGTTCCTGCTGACCTTCAAGAAGCTGCTGGCCCTCCTGGGGGAGGACAGCGGCGGGGAGCTGACCTTCTACTACCGCTCCGCCATGCTGGGACGCATCTACCGGTTCATCACCGAGCAGGACATCCTCCGGGGCGGGTTCCACTTCGAGGCCCCCCGGCCTATTGCCTTCTTCCCCGGCACCTTCGACCCCTTCACCCTGTCCCACAAGGGCATCGTCCGGGCCATCCGGGACCTGGGGTTCGAGGTGATGCTGGCCATCGACGAGTTCTCCTGGTCCAAGAAGACCCAGCCCCACCGCATCCGCCGCCGCATCGCCTCCATCTCCGTGGCGGACGAGTTCCACGTCCAGCTGTTCCCGGAGAACTTCCCGGTGAACATCGCCAACCCGGAGAACCTGCGGGCCCTGCGGGCGGCCTTCCCAGGCCGGACCGTGGCTCTGGCGGCGGGCAGCGACGTGGTGGCCAACGCCTCCTGCTACCGCAAGCCGCCGGCGGAAAACTCCATCCACGGCTTTGACCACGTGATTTTCCGCCGCTCCGACGGCGAGGCGGTCCACGATTACAGCGTCATCACCGGCCATGTGACGGAGCTGGCACTGCCCGCCCACCTGGAGGACATCAGCTCCACCCGCATCCGGGAGGCCATCGACCAGGGCCGGGACATCTCCAACTTCATCGACCCGGTGGCCCAGGAGTACATCTACCTCCACGGCCTGTACCTCCGGGAGCCGCCGGACAAGCCCATCCTCCGGGTGGAGGAGCTGGTGTTCCAGCGATGCCTGGGCCTGACGGAGGACGTGGGGCGGCTGCTGAGCCGCACCATCCTCTCCGGCAAGGAGGACGCCGCCGGCCTCTGCGAGAGGCTGCGGCGCATGGGGGACCACCTGTTCCTGCTGCGGCAGCGGGACAACGGCCCGCTGCTGGGCTTCGCGGCCTTCCGGTGCCTGGACTCCCACCAGCTGTTCTCCCGGCTGGGCAGCACGGCCCTGTCCGGCTTCGTCCGGCAGCAGGCCGGTGGCCGGGCCCTGGTGATCAGCGGCGTCTGGGTGCCCAGGGGCCCGGAGCAGCTGGACCTGTGCCAGCTCCTCCTGACGGAGGTCCTGACCCTGGCCCTGCGGCAGGAGTACACCTTCGCCCTCTTCTACCCGGCGGAGCCCCCGGCGGCCTATGTCCGGGAGATCCTGGCCCTCCAGGGCTTCGTCCCCGCCCCGCCGGAGGCGGGAGGCGGCGGGGACCTGCTGACCGTGGACATGCGCAAGCCGGTGGTCCTGACCCGGAACGTGGGCACGGCCATCAAGGAGCCCTTCGCCTCCAGCGCCTCGGTCCGCGCCGCCGTGGCCAACGCCCACCGCCGCCTGCAGAAGGCCCTGACGGCGCTGTATCCCGGCTGCCTGGTGCTGTCCATGTCGGCGGGGGTGATCTACCAGCGGCTGCTGCACATGATCGCGGCCTGCAACGGCGTGCCCATCGAGCCCACGGAGCCCCGGGTCCTGGGGGACTGCATCTGTGTGCCCTTCGGCAAGATCCTCCGTGGCGTGGCGGTGCCCAACACGGTCACAAAAACCCTCCACACGGACAAGGTGTACGAGCCGGATCTGAGCAGCTACTCCATTGAGTCCTATCCGTTCTACTCGTCCCTGGCGGACCAGGTGCGGACGATCCGGGCCTTTGACCGCCCGGCGATCCTGGTGGACGACATGCTCCACGACGGCAAGAGGATACGGCGGCTTGCCCCTCTCCTGGCGGAGACGGGCACCCAGGTCCGTCAGGTGCTGGTGGGCTATCTCACCGGCGTAGGCCGGGACACCATGGAGCTGCTGGGCTACCCGGTGAACAGCGTCTATTACCTCCCCAACCTGCGGATGCGGTTCGTGGAGTCCACGCTGTACCCTTTCATCGGCGGGGATACGGTCCGCCGGAGCGAGCCTATGGCCGGCGGCCTCCAGCCGGCGGTGAATCGCATTTTCCCCTATGCCGCGCCGGACTTCAGCGAGGACTGCGCGGACGGGTCGACGTACCATCTTTCCCTCTGCTGTCTGGAAAATGCCAGGGACATCCTCATGGCCCTGGAGACGGAGTACCGGGCGTTGTACGCCCGGAACCTGACGCTGAGCCGCCTGGGGGAGGCGGTGATTCTTCCCTTGTGCCCTGACAAGGGCAGTTGCATGTCGTATGATTTGGGACGTGCGGCGTCCACATACCTCGATAATGATATTGAGATGCTCAAACGGCTGCAGGCTAACGTCAAGATCGTCATCGGTTGATGGGTGCATGGGGGCCTCCGGCCCCCACCGGGTCTGTAGGCCCCCCCGGGCGGGGTGCACCCCTGGGGTACTTTTCCCGTGCCGGAAAAGTACCCAAAAGGGCACTCAAGAAAACCAAGGTTTTCTTGAGAATCTTTCCTCATTTTTTGTTTTGTTTTGCGCTCCCCCTTGGGCCTGTTTTTCCTAAACCGCGCCGGGTCCCGTGTATGGGGCGATGCGTCTGCTTCAGTATGTCCCCAAGGAGATCCTGCTGCGGCGCAAGTTTCGCCGCTTGGGGCGGCGAAACCGATGCATTGGGTGCGCTGGTCGTTTTTGTTCTTGTCCTACTGCCGGTTGCTCCGTTCCACTACGCAATTGATAGCTTGTTCTATTCGCTGGGAGCGGTCCCTCCCACAAGCAATGGTCGCTGTGGGCCGAGTATGGAAGCGCGTTGGTGAGTGGTCGATTTTTTCCTGTTCGGGTGGTGTGATAAGATTTGTCCAGCAGGTGGCTGTCCAATAGAGCGGGATTTGTTGAGGGCCACAATTATGATGATAGAACGTATCAATATCTACGATGACGACAGATTTTCCAGCGCAGTTCTTTTTCAGCATGGAGCCTTTTTAGTCGATGGGGAGCGGCCATGCTCATTCTACATTCGAGATGAGTGTTCCGCGACGGTCTGTTTTGACGACTATTCCGACGTTCTGCCTGTGATAGAGGAGTTCCGGTTTTATGCCGAACATATTTCCACGTTCTATGACCCGGAGGGGAATTTGATCGCAAAATATCCGTCTGTCGCTGTCAGAACAATGGGGTTGAATGAAATTCAGCCCTCACAGTTTTTTGTGGATCAAGATAAAGTGCGGGCCGTATCCGCCTTCCTCTCCGGATGGCAGGATATCATTGTTCCGGTGGTATATGACGGGAACATCCAGAGATACGTTTCCCTGGACGGGCATACGCGGATGTACTACGCATATACGCAGGGATGGGAAAGGATCAAAGCGTTTGTGACCAAGACAGATCCGTACATTTTTGATTTCGTTGCCGAAGCAAGAAACCGGGGCATATTGGGCGTAAAGGATATCAAAATGCTGTGCCATGCGGAGTATTTGCAGAAATGGGAGCAATTCTGCGATGATTTCTGGGAGAACAGATCAGCAGTACAATAGCTCTCCATTTTCCTCCCACCCCTCGCCCAAAATACAGAAACAAAGGTCCCCGCGGGCAGCCGCCCGCGGGGACCTTCTGTCTCTTTCCCGAAAATGCCGTTTACTTGATATCCACCGGCAGGCCGTTGACCTCCGTGGTCTCGTCGGCGGGGATGAGGATATACTTCTGCCCGTCGATGATCCGGGCCTCCACCAGATAGCTGCGCTCGGGGGCCACGGTGATGGTGACATCCTGGGTGACGATCTGGAACCGGCCGCTGTCGATGAGGTTCTGGGGGCTCAGCACCGCGCCCGCGCCGAAATTCTCGCCGCAGTTCTCCTCAAAGGCGGCCACCTGCTCCTCCGCCACGCCGCAACCAGCGAGGATGCTGCCCACCTCCTTGGGGGTGATCACCAGGGGCTCCTCCGCCTTGCTGTCCTTGTGCTGCTCGATGCGCTCCCGGAGCTGCTCATGGACGGCCTGGGCCACCTGGAAGCCGCAGCCCTCGCTGAGGGCGCCGCTGAGGGCGGAGCGGAAGGCCTCCTTCTGTTCCGAGGCGGACATGGGGGCCTCGGTGTGGAAGACGGCGTCGATGAACTCCTGGTGGATCTGGTCGGCTTTCTTGGAGTAGAACAGGGCGTTGTAGATGTTGGCGGCCCGGTCGTCGAAGGCCGGGAACAGGAACCCCAGCTCCGGCGGGGCCACCACCTGGGAGGGGGCGCTGGCGTGGAACTCGTTCTCGCCGGAGAAGTAGCCCAGCTCCACCTTGCCGTCCTTGACGGGGCAGACGCAGCAGACGATGTAAGAGAACACGGTGTCGGACCCGTCCTCCATCGTCTCGCCGTCCTTCCCGCGCCCCGGCACGTCGTAGGCATCGTGGGCCAGGAGGATGAGGTAGTTGCTGTCGCCCATGTCCAGGGCGTCGATGACCTTGCGGTAGAACTCCTCCCGGACGTCGCCGTTCTTGAGGGCGGACTCCCTCAAGGCGGAAAGCAGGCGGTGCTCGTCGCTGTCGGCCACCTGCTGGGTGGTGAAGACGATGTCGATCAAATTTTTGCCCAGGGTGCCGGAGAGGGACTTCTTCAGCAGGGCGAGGAACTGTTCGCCCTCCTCCTGGGACAAGGTCCCCAGGGGGGCGTCCACATAGGAGATGATCTCCCTGTTGGTGTTGACATAGCAGCCGTAGATGCGGCTGATGGCGCACTTTTCCGGGCGGAAGCGGCGGCGCAGCTCCCCCAGTTCTTTTTGGTTCATAGCGTACCTCGAAAAATTTTGGTTTGCCGCCGTGGGGCGGCAGACCTATTGTAAACGATATTCTTTCAAATTGCAAGGGGGGCGCAAGCGGGGGCGGCAGCCCCCGTAACAGGTGCGCCGCAGGCGCAACTGTTAAATTTTTGGAGGGGCCTCGATGGCCCCGACGAAAATCTGAGTGCAAATCAAGTAGGGGCCTCCGGCCCCTACCACCTCTTAATATGTCTTTCAGTGCCTGCCGGCACCCTGGGTTACTTTTTGTGCAAACAAAAAGTAACCAAAAAATTGCTTAAGGGGCTGGCGCCCCTTAAGAATCCCCAGGGAGGACGGTTAAGGGCAGTTGGATGGTGGAACTAGAGGCCAGGGAAAGCATTCATCGGGGGTGCTGTTTTTTGCCGTATTCCGACTGCCGGTTGCTCCGTTCCACTACGCAATTGATGAATGTTTCGTATCGAGCCGTATACGGAAATCTGTCCTGTGCGTAGTGGAACGGAGCAAACCGCAGTTGGACTACGGAAAAGCGACCAGCGCACCCAATGTTCGGTTTCGCCGCCCCAAGCGGCGAAACTTGCGCCGCAGAAGGATCTCCTTGGGAACATGCTCAAACAGCCGCTTCGCCCCATACACGGGAGCGAGTCCGGTTTAGCCCAAACAGACCCCAGGGGGAGCGCAAACCTAAACAAAAAATGAGGAAAGATTTTTAAGAAAACCTTGGTTTTCTTAAATGCCCTTTTGGTGACTTTTCCGGCACGGGAAAAGTCACCAGGGGATAGCAGGGACCGGAGGTCCCTACCGGACCCGGTGGGGGCGGAGCCCCCACACCCCCAGTGCAGGAAGGGGCGCCCCTACGCCCCTTCCCCTCCTGCCATGCTCTGGTGCCCCAGGTTCACGTGCCGGTAGTACAGCAAAGTTAATACGCTGCATACCACCCACCCGGCCGGGTAGCTCATGGCCAGCGGCAGGATGGTATTGCTGATGAACCGTGACACAATAAACAAATAGATCTGCCGGAACACAACAAATGCGCCCAGCATAATGACCATGGGAGCCCTGGTGTCCCCCGCCCCCCGGAGGGCGGCGGAATAGATCTGGTTGATGCAGCACACCACGTAGAAGGGAGTCAGATTCCGGAGGAACAGCGCGCCGTACTCCACCACCTCCGGGGACTTGTCCTTGTCGATGAAGAACGTCACCAGCGTGGGGGCCGCCGCGATCACCAGGGCGCTGATGACCACCGTCGTGGCCGCCGCCATGGCCAGGGACGACCGGACCCCCTTCCGGGCCCGCTCCGGCTGGCCGCTGCCCAGATTCTGGCCCACAAAGGTGGTGGCCGCCAGGCCCAGGGACTGCATGGGCAGGAAGATCAGCTGGTCCACCTTGGTGTAGGCCGTCCAGCCGCCCATGCAGGACTTGCCGAACTGGTTGATGTAAGACTGGACAAACACGTTGGAGAAGGCCGTCACCGCCATCTGCAGCGCCGCCGGGATGCCCACCCGGATGATCTTCCGCAGCAGGTCCCAGTGGAACCGCACCTTCCGCAGCCGCACACGCACACAGGACTTGGCCCGCATCAGCGTGCCCATGGTCAGGATGGCGGACACCGCCTGGGCCAGGATTGTGGCGTAGGCCACGCCCGCCACGCCCATGTGGAATTGAATCACGAACAGCAGGTCCAGCACCGTGTTGATCACCGCGCAGACCACCAGGAAATAGAAGGGCCGCCGGGAGTCCCCCACCGCCCGCAGGATGCCCGCGCCCATGTTGTAGAACATCAGCCCGATCATCCCGGCGAAGTAGATGGTCAGATAGGAGTAGGACTCCGGGAACACCTCGTCCGGCGTCTTCATGAACCGGAGCATGGTGGGCGTCATCAGGATGCCCACGGCGGTGAACACCACCGTCAGCACCGCCGTCAGGGCGATGGCGGTGTGGACCGCGTCGCTGACCCGGTCCTCCTTGTGGGCGCCGTAGTACTGGGAGATGACCACCCCCGCGCCGCTGGCCAGGCCCATGAAGGAGCCGATCAGCATGTTGATGATGGGGGCCACGGTGCCCACGGCGGAGAAGGCCGCCTCGCTGACGTACCGCCCCACCACCCAGGTGTCCACCATGTTGTACATCTGTTGGAATAAATTTCCGGCCAACAGGGGCAGGGCGAACAGGATCAGGTGGCGGAGGATGCTGCCCTCCGTCATGTCCACGTCGTGCCGCCTGTTCTGGGAGAGTGTCTTTGCTTTTTCCACGAAATACGTCCCCTTTGTCAGTGTTTCGGGGACAGTATAACACGAAGCTTGTCGTTTGAGAAGAGCGGCCCGGGAAAAAAGGTGTACAAAAAGCTGGGGCGCCTTTTTGACACCCCAGCAAAACAGGGCCGTTCCGGCCGTCGGGACAGGCGGTCTACAGGGCGGCGGAGGCGTCCCGCAGGCGGGCCGGGCGGACCGGCTCCCGCAGCTCCCGGTAGGTCTGCCCAATCAGCACGGCAGAGATGGCGAAGGTCAGCAGGTCGGACACCGGCATGGAGTACAGCACCCCGTCCAGTCCCCGGAACACCGGGAGCAGCAGGGCAAAGCCCACGCCGAAGACGATCTCCCGCACCATGGACAGCATGGTGGAGGCGGCCGCTTTGCCCATGGCCTGGAGGAAGATAAAGCAGGCCTTGTTGACGCAGGCGAAGATCACCATGCACAGGTAGATGCGGAAGGCACGCAGGGCAAATTCGGTGTAATAGGCGCTCTCGTTGGCCGCGCCGAAGACGGAGATGAGGGCGTGGGGGAAGCACTCCACGATGACGAAGGCGGCAACGCCCACGGCGGCCTCCGCGGCAAGGAGCAGGGTGAAGAGGTGCTTGACCCTGTTCTTCAGCCCGGCGCCCATGTTGTAGCCCGCGATGGGGATGCACCCGGCGGCCATGCCGACCACCACGGAGATGACGATCTGGAAGAACTTCATCACGATGCCCACCACCGCCATGGGAATCTGGGCGTACTGCTCCTGGGAGAACACGGGGTCCAGCGCGCCGTACTTGCGGATCATGTTGTTGACAGCCGCCATGGCCGCCACCAGGGAGACCTGGGACAGGAAACTGGTGATCCCCAGCCCCAGCGTCCGCCCGCAGACGGGGAGGTCCAACCGGAGGTCGCTCCTTGCCGGGCGGACCTGCCGCATGTGCAGCAGATACCACAGGGCCAGCGCCGCCGTGACGATCTGTCCGATGACCGTGGCCACCGCCGCGCCCATCATGCCCCACCGGAGGAGGAAGATGAACACGGGGTCCAGGATCATATTGGTGACGGCCCCGGCCAGGGTGGAGGCCATGGCAAAGCGGGGCGCGCCGTCCGAGCGGATGATGGGGTTCATGGCCTGCCCGAACACATAGAAGGGGATACCCAGGGCGATCCAAAAGAAATACTCCCGGGCGCAGCGGAGGGTCTCGGCGTTGACCCTCCCGCCGAAGAGGGTCAGGAGCGGGTCCGCCAGGAGCAGATAGGCCGCGCACAGGAGGACGCCGCTCACCAGCGCCATGACCACGGAGTTGCCCACGCTCTTCCGGGCGCTTGCCAGCTCCTTCCGGCCCATGCTGAGGCTGACGAAGGCGCAGCAGCCGTCGCCGATCATCACGGCCACCGCCAGGGCGATGACTGTCAGCGGGAACACCACCGTGTTGGCGGCGTTGCCGAAGGAGCCCAGGTAGCTGGCGTTGGCAATGAAAATCTGGTCAACGATATTGTACAGAGCGCCCACCAGCAGGGAGATGATGCAGGGAACGGCGTACTGCCCCATGAGCCTCCCGATCCGCTCCCTGCCCAAAAACTGATTTGCTGTTGTTTCCATTTGAAAATCGTCCTTTCTCATAAAAATAGTGCGGCCCCGGTGTTCGCTGGATTTGCGCCAAAGGGCCACACGCGCTGGATATGTTATTGAAAACAATAACGTGCGGCATTCAACTGGATTTACGCAATCGAGTGCCACACGTCAGTGGGTATTCTACTCCGGCCCGGGCGTTTTGTAAAAGGCAGTTTTGCACAAAAATCACGGCCCCGGGGCGGCGTCTGTATTGGCCGCATCCGTCTGCGGGGACGAAAGTGCGGCGACGGCTCGCCCCAGTGGAGGAATCGTATCAGGCTGCCATGCGGTCCTCCCGCGAGAAGCGTCCCTCGTTACCGTGCGGAAAATGCAGGAATTGCAGCGCCTTGGGAGCGAAATCAAAGTTCTTTTTGATTCTTTTTCTTTCAAGAAAAAGAATTACCCGTTGGCCATCTCCTTGATCGCCCTGGTCAGCGCGGGAATCATCTGCTTCTTCCGGCTGACCACGCCGGGGAGCTGGGCCACGCCGTCCTGGATCTCAGGGGCAAAGGCGTGCCGGACCACCTCCTCCGCGCCGCCGCCCGCAAAGAGCAGCTCCGTGGAGGAGCGGCGCACGTCCGTGAACATATAGAACAGGTAGTCCAGCCCCTGCCTGTTCAGGGCGGTCTCCAGGTAGGGGCCCACCAGGGCCTCGCTGGCCTTCCGGTTCCTGTCGGAGAGGTAGGTCCCCTGCCCCACGCCGAAGCGGACCTCGCCGCAGGTGAACACCTTGTAGTCGCCGTTGAAGATCTCCTCCGCCGTCTTGCCGGAGACGTCGCCGCCGGCCTCGAACATGGCGTCGGCGTAGGCCTCCAGCTCCACCCCGGCGATCTTCGCCAGGGCCTCCGCCGCCCGCCGGTCCGCTGGTGTGCAGGTGGGGCTGCGGAACATGAGGGTGTCGGAGAGAATGGCGGAGAGCATCAGCCCCGCGGTGGCGGCGTCGATATCCGCGCCGTTCTCCAGGTACATCTGGTAGATGATGGTGCAGGTGCAGCCCACGGGCACGTTGCGGAAGAACACGGGGCTGTCCGTCACCAGGGGGTTGATGCGGTGGTGATCGATGATCTCCAGCACCTCCGCGTCCTCCAGGCCCTCCGCGGACTGGGACTGCTCGTTGTGGTCCACCAGGATCAGCTGCTTCCTGTGCAGGTTCAGCAGGTTTCGGCGGGAGATGACCCCCAGGTAGGCCCCGTCGTTGTCCAGGATGGGGAAATAGTGGTGCCGCACCGACGCCATGATCTTGGCGGCGTCCTCCACCAGGCTGTCCAGGGTGAAGGTGATGAGGTCGTCGGAGACCATGAAGTGCCGGATGGGGGCGGCCTGGGCGATCATCTGGCCGGCGGCGTAGGTGTCGTGGCCGGTCCGCAGGATGAGGCAGCCGTTCTCCTCCGCCAGCATACAGATGGCCCTGGAGATCTTGGCGCCCATGCAGACCACGATGCACCCTGCGCCCAGCTCGATGGCGGCCAGCTGTCCCTCCACCCGGTTGCCCAGGATGACGATGTCCCCCTGGGAGACGGCCTTCTCCATCAGCTCCGGGCTGCTGGCGCCGATGACGATGCTGCCCTCCACTGTGCGGCCCGCGATGCCGCCCACCACCACCTGGGCGTGCAGGGTCTCCACCACGTTTTTGTAGCTGGTCCGGGCGTCGGCCAGGATGTGGGGGTCCAGCTTGTCCATGTTGGCGGTGGCCACGTCCTTCACGGTGAGCAGGCCCTTCAGATAGGGCCCGTCCGCCACGCACAGGGTGTCGATGCGCTGGTCCCGCATGGTGGTCCAGGCCTGCCGCAGGCTCATCTCCCCGTCCACGCCGGGCATCTGGCGGATGTCGATGTCCCGGATCTGGGGCCTGACGCTGGTGTAGAGCTGAGGCGCGGGGACCTGGAAATGCCGGAGGACGAACTCGGTCTCCCGGCTGAGGACCCCCGCCCGGCAGGGCTTGCAGGGGTGATCCGGGTCGATGAGGTTCTTCAGGCGGCTGTACGCGATGGCCGCGCAGACGGAGTCGGTGTCCGGGTTGCGGTGTCCGATGACCTTGATGGAATGGGTGTTGAGCATGTGCGATCTTCTCCTCCTGATGTTGTTCTATCTTGCCGGGCCGCCGCGCTGTCCTCTCAGCAGCGCCACGGCCACGTCGTTGACGTTGGTGCCGGTGGGACCGGTGACGATGAGGCCGTCCACGGCCCGGAGGGCGTGGTAGGCGTCGTTGTCCCGGAGGACGGCGTACACGTCCAGCCCCTCGGTGCGCAGCGCGGCTAGGGTGTCTCCGTCCGCGTAGCCCCCGGCGGCGTCCGTGGGGCCGTCGGTGCCGTCGCTGCCCACGGAGAACACCGCCGCGCCGGGGAGCCCGGCGATGCCGGGGGCGGCGGCCAGAGCCAGCTCCTGGTTCCGCCCGCCCAGGCCCGTTCCGGTGAGATGGACCACGGTTTCTCCCCCGGCGATGAAGGCCAGGGACCGGCCGTCCCCGGCGTGGGTCCGCAGAACGGCAGACAGGAAGCGGCCCGCCTCCCGGGCCTCGCAGTCCAGTTGGTCCGTCAGCAGCACGGGTCCATACCCCAGCGCCTCGCACGCCCTGGCCGCCGCCGCGCACAGCTCCCGCACGGAGCCGGTGATGCGGGTGGTGACGTTGTCCAGCTTCTTCGGCGTCTCCCGGTCCAGCAGGGCCCGGGCCTCCGGGGAGAGCCGCAGGCCGTACTTCGCCGCCACGGCCCTGGCCTGCTCACAGGTGGAGCTGTCCGGGCAGGCAGGGCCGCTGGCGATCATGTCCAGCGGGTCCCCCAGGATGTCGCTGAGCACGACGCTGAACACCCGGGCCGGGGCACAGGTTTGGGCGAACCGTCCGCCCTTGACGCCGGACAGCCGCTTGCGGATGGTGTTCATCTCCACAATGTCCGCCCCGCAGGCCAGGAGCTGCCTTGTCACGTCCTGGAGCTCCTCGCCGGAGATCAGGGGCTTTTCAAAGAGGGCGCTGCCGCCGCCGGACAGCAGGAACAGCACCGTGTCCTCCGCCGTCAGCCCCCGCACCAGCTCCAGGGCTCTTTCGGTGGCGGCAAAGCCGTTTCCGTCCGGCACCGGGTGCCCCGCCTCACAGCAGGCCACGCCGGGGATATCCCCCCTCACGTGGCCGTACTTGGTGACCACCACGCCGCCGTCCACGCCGCCCAGGGCGTCCACGGCGGCCCTGGCCATCTGCCACGCCGCCTTTCCGGCGGCCACCAGCAGCGTCCGGCCGCCGCCGGGGCGAAACCCGTCCAGTGCCCGCCGCACCGCCTCGTCCGGCAGCACAGCCCCCAGGCTGGCGGAGATGATCTGATCTGCGTCCTGACGAAGCATCTTGTCCATGGCAGCGGCCTCCCCGAAATCCGGTCTGTTCTGCAAAAACGGCCCGCGGCGGCGAAGCGGTCCCCGCCGGTCCTCCTGCCCACCTATCGTACCATAAACTACCTGCTTCTGTCAAATTTCCGGCTCAAGTTCTGCCGCGGAAGTCTCGCGGGCGCTTCCCTCCCCCGCCGCCGGTTCCCGTCTTTACAACCCCCGGCCTTTTGTGCTATGCTGGTACGGAACAGGAGGGATGCCCCATGACTTACCACATCGCCGTCTGCGACGACTCCGCCGCCGACCGGGAGTTTCTGACGGACCTGACCCGCCGCTGGGCGGAGGCGCGTGGCCACCGGTTGGAGCTGCGGGGCTTCGTCTCCGCCGAGGAATTTTTGTTCCAGTGCGGCGACGGCGGCGGCTTCGACATGGTGCTGCTGGATATCGAGATGGGCGGCATGGACGGCGTGTCCCTGGCCAAGCGGCTCCGCCGGGAGGACGAGACCGTGCAGATCGTCTTCGTCACCGGCTACTCCGACTACATCGAGGAGGGCTACGAGGTGGCGGCCCTCCACTACCTGATGAAGCCGGTGAAGCGGGAGAAGTTCTTCGCCGTGCTGGACCGGGCGGCGGACCGGCTGAAGAAGGCGGAGCGGGTGCTGACCCTGGACCTGGGGGGCGAGACGGTGCGGGTGCCCCTCTACCAGGTGCGGTACGTGGACGTGCGCCTCAACTACGCCACCGTCCACGCCAGGGAGGACTACACCGTGAAGAAGCCCCTGGGGGAGCTCGCCGCCGCCCTGGACGAGCGGTTCTACCGGGTGGGCCGGTCCGCCGTGGTGAACCTGACCCTCATCCGCCGGGTGACCAAGACGGATATCTACCTGACCGACGGCTCGGTGATCCCCCTGCCCCGGGGCGCCTACGAGGGCGTCAACCGGGCCATCATCGCCCTGCATTAGGAGGCTGTCATGAAATTCTGGGACAAGCGCATCGACAAACGCATCGCCGCCTACCAGCGGGAGCTCATCGAGACCCACTACGCCGAGGTGGAGAACATGTACCGGCAGATCCGGGGCTGGCGGCACGACTACCGCAACCACATCCAGGCCATGAAGGTCTACGCCGCCAGCGGCGACCTGGAGGCCATCCGGCGCTACCTGGACGAGCTAGACACGGACCTGAACACCGTGGACACGGTGGTCAAGACCGGCAACCCCATGACCGACGCCATCCTCAACAGCAAAATTTCCCTGGCAAAGTCCCGGGGCATCCAGGTCCGGGCCGACGCCCACATCCCGGTGAAGCTGCGGCTCTCCGAGCTGGACCTGTGCTGCATCATCGGCAACCTCTTCGACAACGCCATCGAGGCCAGCCTGACCCTGCCGGAGGACCGGCGGCTGATCCGGGTGTACATGGAGATCAAGGGCAAGCAGCTCTACCTCTCCTTCACCAACTTCACCGCCGGGAAAAAACTGCCCAAGGTGTCGGGCCGCTTCGCCACCACCAAGGGCGACGGACACGGCCTGGGACTGGTGCGGGTGGACGCCATCGTGGAGCGGCTGGGGGGCTACCTCTCCCGGAACAGCGAGGACGGGGCCTTCACCACGGAGATTTTGCTGCCCATTGACAATTCGTCCCCCGGAGAGAACGATTCGTCCCCCGATTGAACCGTCGGGAGATTTTTGTGCTATACTGCTCCCAGAGAAAGGGGGAACACCAAATGAAGGAAACACAGAAACCAATGTACGGCACGTTCAGCTGCCTGGGCTGGATACTGGCCGTGGCGTGGCAGACCCGAAAGCGGGTGCCCTTTATCTGCCTGCTGCTGGCGGCGTTGCGGACCGCCCAGAGCCTGGCCCAGCTGCTCATCGCCCCGGCGGTGCTGCGGCGGGTGGAGGAGGCCGCGCCCCTGGGGGAGCTGCTGGGGGCGGTGGGGATCTTCACCCTGGCCCTCCTGGTGCTGGCGGGGGGCATCTCCTACGTGGACGAGGGGACCATTTTCGCCCGCGTCGATGTGCGCGTCCGTCTGTCCATGGACATGAACGACAAGGGCTGCCTCACCTCCTACCAGAACCTCCTGGACCCGTCGGTCACGGCCCTGCAGGAGAAAGCCCAGGACGCCCTCAAAACCAACCGGTCCGCCACGGAGCACATCTGGACCACCCTGACGGACCTTCTCAACAACCTGATGGGCTTCGTGGTCTATCTCCTGCTGCTGCGGGACCTGGACGGGCGGCTCATGGCGGTGGTGACGGTGACGGCGGTGCTCAGCTTCTTCTCCGCCCTCCGGGTCCAGAACTGGGAGTACGCCCACGAGCCGGAGCTGACGGCGCTGGACAAGAAGCTGACGTACCTCATCTACCGGGAGGAGTCTGTCAAGGCCGCCAAGGATATCCGGGTGTTCGGCCTGGGGAAGTGGCTGGACGAGGTTCTGGCCGGGGTAGTGCGGCTGTGCCGGGACTTCTTCGCACGGCGGGAGCGGGTGCGGTTTTTCGGGGACCTGGCGGACGTGCTTCTCACCGCGGCCCGGAACGGCCTGGCCTACTTCTTCCTGATCCGCATGGCCCTGGCCGGGGATATCACCGCCTCCCAGTTCCTGCTGTACTTCACGGCGGTCACCGGCTTCACCGCCTGGGTCACCGGCATCCTGGACCAGTGCGCCACTGTCCGCCGGGAGTGCCTGGACCTCTCCCGGGTCCGGGAGTACCTGGACCTGCCGGAGCCCTTCCGGTTTGAGGGCGGGCGGCCCATCCCGGACCTGTCCGGGGGCTGCGAGCTGCGGCTGGAGCACGTCTCCTACCGCTACCCCGGTGCAGAGAGCGACACCATCAAGGGCATGGACCTGACCATCCGCCCCGGCGAGAAGCTGGCGGTGGTGGGCCTCAACGGCGCGGGCAAAACCACGCTTGTCAAGCTACTGTGCGGCTTCCTGGACCCCACGGAGGGCCGGGTGCTCTTCAACGGCGTGGATATCCGGGAGTTCAACAGGCGGGAGTATTACAAGCTGTTCTCCGCCGTGTTCCAGGACTGGTCCGCCCTGGACGTGACGGTGGCGGAGAGCGTGGCCCAGGCGGTGGACGGCATCGACCGGGACAAGGTGGCCCGGTGCCTGGAGCAGGCGGGCCTGACGGAGGCGGTGGAAAAGCTCCCCAAGGGCCTGGACACCCACGTAGGCCGGGAGGTGTATCTGGACGGGGTGCTGTTCTCCGGCGGCCAGACCCAGCGGCTGATGCTGGCCCGGGCCCTCTACAAGGACGGCCCGGTGCTGGTGCTGGACGAGCCCACGGCGGCCCTGGACCCCCTGGCGGAGGACGACATCTACCACAAGTACAATGATATGACCGCCGGGAAGACCTCGGTGTTCATCTCCCACCGCCTGGCCTCCACCCGCTTCTGCGACCGCATCCTGTTCCTGGCGGACGGGCAGATCGCCGAAGAGGGCACCCACGAGAGCCTGCTGGCCCGGGGCGGCGGGTACGCGGACCTGTTCGAGGTCCAGAGCCGGTACTACCGGGAGGGGAGGGATTTTTGATGAAGCAGGACATGGAAAAAGTGACGTGGCGAGAGACCTGGCAGGTCTTTCTCCGCTCGGTCCGGCTGCTGGAGCGCTACACGCCGGGGCTGTTCCTGTCCATGGCGGTGAACGCCGTGGTGTCCGCCGTGACGCCCTACGCGGCGGTGATCTTCTCCGCCCGAATCATCGACGAGCTGGCGGGGGCCCGGCGGGCGGACGTCCTCTGGCGCTGGGTCATCGCCGCCGTGGCGGTGACGGGAGCCCTGGCCCTTCTCCAGCACCTAGCCATGCGCTGGAAGACGGCCCGGGAGCACACCTACTATTACAACTACAACATCATCTACAAGGACAAGCTGCTGGGCATGGACTACGCGGACCTGGAGAAGCAGGAAACCGCCGACCTTCTCTCCCAGATCCGGCAGAACGAGAACTGGGCCGGTCTTGGCCTTATCAACATCCCCCATTTCTTCGATGCGCTGGTGCGGGGGGCGGTGGGGATCGCCGGCGCCGTGGTCCTGTGCGCGGGGCTGTTCCTGACGCCCGTCCCCGCCGTCACCGGCACGCTCGGGCTGCTGGACGGTCCGGTGGGCCTGCTGGCCCTGGGGTTGGCCATCGCTGTGCCAACGGTCCTGGCCTCCTGGCTCCAGGGCAAGGTGGGCGACGTCCTCACCAGCGAGGCCATGTCCGACGAGGCCAATCTGGGCAACCGGATCTTCAACGCCTTTACGTCCTTGAACGCCGGCGGTGAGACGATCTCCCGGGCGCTGGATATCCGGATGTACGGCCAGCAGGCGTTGGCCCGCCACTACATGGCGGGCAGCCACACCTTCTCCGCCGACGGCCCCTATGCGAAGCTCATGGCCGGAAAGGCCGGGCTGATGCGGGCGGCGGCGGTGGCCCTCTCCGCTGTGACCACCGGCGCGGTGTACCTGTACGTGTGCCTGAAGGCCTGGGCCGGGGCCTTCGGCGTGGGCACGGCCACCCAGTACATCGGGGCGGTCACCGCCCTCACCGGCGGCACGGTGGCGCTGCTGAAGGAGCTGATGGATCTGCGGAGCACCACCCGCTATCTCCGGCGGACCTTCCAATTCCTGGACATCCCCAACGCCATGTACCAGGGGTCTCTCACCACGGAGAAGCGGTCCGACCGGCAGTACGACGTGGAGTTCCGGGATGTGTCCTTCCGCTACCCCGGCGCGTCCGACTGGGCCCTGCGCCACGTCAGCGTGAAATTCAAGGTCGGCAAGCGCCTGGCTGTGGTGGGGGAGAACGGCAGCGGCAAGACCACATTTATTAAATTGCTCTGCCGCCTCTACGACCCACAGGAGGGGCAGATCCTCCTCAACGGCATTGACATCCGCAAGTACGACTACCGGGACTACATGGACATTTTCTCCGTGGTGTTCCAGGACTTCCAGCTAATGAGCCAGCCCCTGGGGGCCAACGTGGCGGGCAGCGCGGACTACGACCGGGAGCGAGTGGCCCGGGCCCTTACCGACGCCGGCTTCGGGGAACGGCTGGCCTCTCTGCCGGAGGGGCTGGACACCCAGCTCTACCGGGACTACGACGGGGAGGGAGTGCAGATCTCCGGCGGCGAGGCCCAGAAGATCGCCATTGCCCGGGCGCTGTACAAGGACGCGCCGTTCATCGTCCTGGACGAGCCCACGGCGGCCCTGGACCCCATGGCGGAGGCGGAGATCTACGCCCAGTTTAACGAAATTTCCGGCGACAAGACCGCCATCTACATCAGCCACCGGCTCAGCTCCTGCCGGTTCTGCGACGAGATCCTGGTCTTTGACCACGGCCGGATCGTCCAGCACGGGGACCACGACGGCCTTCTGTCCCAGGAGGGCGGCAAGTACCACCAGCTCTGGCACGCCCAGGCGCAGTACTATGATGAATGAGCCCTGTCCCGGAAAAGGCGGGACGCATTCATAGCAAAAAGCCCCCTCCCGGCGGGAGAGGGCTTTTTCTTGAGGGGCAAAGTTACTCAACAGTAACGGATTTTGCGAGATTTCGCGGCTTGTCGATATCGCAGCCCCGCATGAGGGCCACATAGTAT
>CANQCS010000049.1 GCA_947589745.1 uncultured Oscillospiraceae bacterium | reverse complement strand
TGAAAACTTCTTGTTTGCAGGGCCAGTTTGTTGTGCCCTTTTCAGGTAGTGCTAAAATCTGATAGTCTTTCACACTATCCTCCTTGTTTGGTTGAAAAAGCCTCGCAGAGTTTCGCGCCGCGCACGGCGCGAAATAAATTCAAATCTGTTTTTTCCGGGGACATGCGCCTCGGAAAAAACACTTTGCGCGGAGTGAGCGTCGAACGGGCCGCAGGCCCGCGAGGCGCAGAGCGAAGCGAAGCCCCTTCTCAAAACGGGGCGGTGAAACCGCCCCGTTTTGAATGAGTTACACGCCGGAGTACGCGGCGAAGCCCGCGTCGATGGGCAGGACCACGCCGGTGATGGCGCTGGCGGCCTTGTCGTCGCAGAGGAAGAACACGCCGCCCAGCAGCTCCTCGCTGTCCACAAAGCGGTTCATGGGCGTGCCGCCCAGGATCTTGGCGGTCCGGGCGGTGGGGGTGCCGTCCTCGTTGAACAGCAGGGCCCGGTTCTGGTTGCTGACCAGGAAGCCCGGGGCGATGGCGTTGCAGCGGATGCCGCAGCCGGCGAAGTGGGTGGCCAGCCACTGGGTGAAGTTGCTGATGGCGGCCTTGGCGCCGGAGTAGGCGGGGATCTTGGTGAGAGGGATGTAGGCGTTCATGGAGGAGATGTTCAGAATGACGCCGTGCTTCCGCTCCACCATGTCCTTGGCGAAGGCCTGGGTGGGCAGCAGGGTGCCCTGGAAGTTCAGCTTGAACACGAAGTCCACGCCGCTGGCCTCCAGGTCGAAGAAAGTCTTCTGGCCCTCCTTGGCCTCGTGCTGGTACTCGTTGTCCGTGGTGGCCCGGGGGTTGTTGCCGCCGGCGCCGTTGATGAGGATGTCGCAGGGACCCAGGTCGGCCACCACCTGGTCGTGGACGGCCTTCAGGCTCTCGGGGTCCAGGACGTTGGTCTTGTAGGCCTTGCAGATGCCGCCGTTTTCCACGCACTCGTCGGCGATCTTCTGGGCGGCGGCCTCGTTCAGGTCCAGAGCCGCCACCTTGGCGCCCGCCTGGGCGAAGGCCTTGGCCATGGTGCCGCATAGGACGCCGCCCGCGCCGGTGATGACCACTACCTTACCGGTAAAATCAATGTTCAGAGGCAGATCCATAATTGTTCTTCTCCTTTCACCGCGGGTCCGCCGCGGCGCGTATTTTGATCACTGTGCATACTATATCAGGACATATTTGCAAAGTCAATTGCTATTATGCCGACAGTGATTGCAATTTTGGCAAATCCGTGATATACTGGTTCAAACAAAGAGATTCCGGTGAAAGGAGTCCCGGGAGGTGCCTATGAGGAATACGCTGCGGCCGGCGGCCTTCGACCCCAGACAGGAGATGCGCTCCCGGCAGGTGGAGATCCACTACAATCTGGATGAGGACTCCCCCACGGTGGACATCCACTCCCACAGCCACTACGAAATTTACCTCTTCTGCGAGGGGGATCTGGAGCGGTATGTGGTGGGGGCCAGGAGCTACACCCTCCAGCGGGGGGACCTGCTGCTAATCCCGCCCATGGTGCTCCACCACCCGGTGTTCCAGGAGGGGGCCAGGCGGTACCAGCGGTACGTCCTCTGGTGCGCCAGGGACTACCTGTCCGCGCTGATCGAGCGGGACCCGGACCTGGGCGCGGCCCAGCGGCTGTGCCGGGAGCGGGGGGAGTACCTGCTGCGGTTCTCCTCCCCCGCCGTGTCCCGGCTTCTGGAGCGGGAGCTCCAGAGCATGTGGGCCGAGTCCCAGGGTAGCGGGCTCTGCCGGGAGACCGCCCTGGAGATGGACTGTATGCGCTTTTTGGTCCAGCTCAACCGCAGCGCCGCCACGGACACGGTGGCGGACAGCGCCATCGACGCCGGCAGCCCCCTGCTGGAGCAGGTCATCGCCTACATCCACGAGAACTACGGCCAGCCCATCACCCTCCAGGAGACGGCGCGGCGGTTCTATGTCAGCCCCTCCACGGTGGAGCACCTCTTTACCCAGAAACTGGGCTGGTCCTTCTACCGCTACGTCACCAAGCGGCGCATCGTGGAGGCCCAGGCCCAGATCGCCGCCGGGGCGCCGGTGAAGACGGTCTGCCGGAACTGCGGCTACTCCGATTACAGCAATTTCTACAAGGCGTTCACCAGGGAGACCGGCGTCTCGCCCAGCCAGTACCGCAGTCTGGAGCAGAGCCGGGCGCCGCTGGCGTGACGCGCCGCCGGTCCTGGTCCCCGGCGGGAAAAGTTTTTTCCCGCGCACCGCGATTTTCCGGCAGAAACAGTGGAGAGCGGTTATAGACACGGCGGGAATTTCATGGTATACTTTGAAATAATTACTTTGTCGGTCTGTATCCGCGAAACGCGCCGGGCTCCGGACATTTCGCGGCGGATCCGCGGAAGGAGGATGCGCCCCATGGAAGAGAATATGCAGCTCGCCTGCGGCGCTTACGATCTGATACCATCCTCCGTTCTCCTGGCCCGCCGGGGCGGCCCGGAGGGCTGGCAGTGCGCGTATCAGAACCCGCCGGCCCGCCGGCTGCTGGACGGCAGGGAGCGGGAGCTCCTGGACGCCGTCGCGGACGGCCTGGACCGTGCGGCGGCGGGAGAGGGGGAGCCGTCCTGGAGCGGCGACCTTTGGGACCGGCATCTCCGGGCCCGGCTCTCCCCCGGCCCGGAGGGGACGTGCCTCATCATGCTGTGGGACGTGACGGAGGAGGTGCTGCGCCAGCACAGCCGGATGGAGGCCGCCAACGCCGCGCTGAAGAGCGCCCTGGACGCCGCCAACGCCGCGTCCAAGGCCAAGAGCGACTTTCTCTCCAATATGTCCCACGATATCCGCACCCCCCTCAACGCCATCATCGGCATGACCACCATCGCCCAGGCCCACCTGGACGAGCAGGAGCGGGTGGAGGACTGCCTGGAGAAGATCTCCCTCTCCTCCCGCCACCTGCTGGGACTCATCAACGATATTCTGGATATGTCCCGGATCGAGAGCGGCAAGATGACCCTGACCCCGGAGAACTTCACCATGGCGGAGTTCATTCACGCGCTGATGGCGGTCTTCCGCCCCCAGGCGGACCGGAAGCGGCAGAAGGTGGTGCTGGACTTCAGCGGCATCCGCCACGAGCAGGTGCGGGGCGACCAGCTCCGCATCCAGCAGGTGCTCATCAACATCCTCTCCAACGCCGTCAAGTTCACCCCCGAGGACGGCACCATCACCATGCGGGTGCGGGAGAAGGAGCAGCTCAGCAAGGCGGGGCACAACTACGCCTACTACGAGTTCATGGTCGAGGACAACGGCATGGGCATGAGCCCGGAGTTCCTGCGCAGGATCTTCCAGCCCTTTGAGCGGGGCGACCGGGTGAACCGCATCGAGGGGACCGGACTGGGCATGACCATCACCCACAATCTGGTGGAGATGATGAACGGCGAGATCACGGTGGAGAGCGAGGAGGGGAAGGGCTCCCGCTTCACGGTGACGCTGCCGCTGGAGCAGATCACCGGCGAGGACACCGACTGGGCGGAGCTCCGGGGCCTGCGGGTCCTGGCGGCGGACAGCGACAGGGCGGCCCTGGACAACCTCCAGGAGATCCTGGCCGACCTGGGCATGGAGTGCGACCTGTGCCCCAGCGCCCTGGCCGCCAGCGAGCTGGCCGCCCAGGCCCGGATGGAGGGGCGGGACTATTTCGCCATCCTGCTGAGCTGGCATCTGCCGGTGGTGGACGGCGTCCAGGCCTGCCGGGAGCTGAGGGCCATGCTGGGGGACAAGGTGCCCATCCTGCTGATGTCGTCCTACGAGTGGACCCTCTCGGCGGACGAGATGCGCAAGCACGGCATCAGCGCCTTCGTCCCCAAGCCCCTGTTCCGCTCCCGGCTGGGGGAGGCGCTGTACGCCTTCACCCCCGCCGGGCTGGCCAAGAACGGCGGGGCGCGCTCCCTGGAGGACACGGGCTTTGCGGGCTTCCACGTCCTGCTGGTGGAGGACAACGAGATCAACCAGGAGATCGGCATGGAGCTCATCGAGATGCTGGGCGCCACGGTGGAGTGCGCCGAGAACGGGCAGGAGGCGGTGGACCGCTTCCGGAGCAGCCCGGAGGGCGGCATCGACCTGATCTTCATGGATATCCAGATGCCGGTGATGAACGGCTTCGAGGCCACCAGGGCCATCCGGGCCCTGCCCAGGGCGGACAGCGCCACAGTGCCCATCGTGGCCATGAGCGCCAACGCCTTTGTGGAGGACATCCGCGCCTGTGAGCGGGCGGGCATGAACGACCACGTGCCCAAGCCGGTGAGCCTCCAACACCTGGAGGAAGTGATGGGACGGTTCCTGGACCGGGGGCGCGAGCCCGGCCCCCCGTCCCGCTGAAGACGGAAAACAGCCTGGGAGAGGAGGGATCGGAAGATGGAGCCCTATCAGGAGGAATATCTGGCGCTGCTCCGCTCGGTCAACAGCGGCGGGGGACTGTCCGTGGACCAGATGGAGCCGGAGGCCTACGTGGAGGCGCTGCGGGAGAGGAACCGGAGCGCCCGGCAGATGGCGGAGCGGGGGACCCGGCTGCTGCGGGAGGGGCTGTTCCCCGTGCTGGACAACATCCTCTCCGCCTCCCAGGAGGAGCTGGACTCCCTTGCGGAGTTTGCTGCCCAGCTGATGAGCGGACGGGGCATGAAGGATGTGGGCTTGCACTACCGCATCCACATGGCCCTGATGGACTACGCGCGGCACAAGAACCTGCGGGATATGCTGATTCGGGAGCTGTACCTGGTGGGAATGGCGCTCTATAATATGGAAACCATGCTGAGCTCCCAGACCATCCGGCTGTTTTCCGCCCGGATGCGCATGTGCTTTACGGAGTGCGCCTCCTATTTTGAGACGGAGTACGACGAGATCGAGGATCCGGAGATCCGGGGCTACATCCACCGCAGCATGGGCAACATCGCCCTGAGCTACGACGGCCGGGACCCGGAGTCCGCCAGGAAGAAGCTGGCCCTCATCAACCGCTCTATCCACATTCTGTCCGACCCGGACATCCGGGCCAAGACCCCCTCGCTGCCCTGGGACCTGTATCTCTTCAAGAGCCACCAGGAGCGCACCTCCCTGATGAGCTATCTCCGCTCCGGGGAGGCCGGGCCGGATGCCTTTGCCCAGGTGCTGGAGTCGGCGCAGCTCGTCCAGCAGCGGCAGATGAAAGCCGCCCGGGAGCGGGGGGACCCGCTCCAGCCCCGGTGGCAGTACGCCTACCTGGCCGCCCGGTATCACAGCGGTTCGCTGCTGCTGCCGGAGCTGCTGGACGGGCTGTACACCCTCTCCACCGCCCAGCCGGAGGACGATTTCGGCCCCCAGAGTGTGTTCGCCCACGTCAGCATCCCGGCCTACTTCATGCAGTATTCCCGGCAGCTCCCGGAGGGGACGCCCCAGGACCGGGTAGCGGAGCGGGTGCGGCGCATGACGGATCGGATGTGCGCCTGGATCGTCCGCGCCTCCGCCAGCGGGGAAAATGAGCAGCTGGTGTTCAACCTCCGGCTGTTCCTGGCGGGCTACCGGGAGCTCCCCGGCGGGATGTCCTTCTTTGAGGTGCTGCAAAATGTGTTTGCCGCCTGCCACCCGGTGAGCTATATCCGAATGTGGATCGCCGGGCAGATCGCCCGGCAGCTGTGCGAGTGGACAGTGGAGGACTGCCCGGAGCAGCTGGTGGGGATGCCGGAGTGCGGCCGGGTGGAGGACGTGATCTGGCGGCGTTCGGCGCTGCTTGACTTTGCCGCCAAGGCCGGCCGGATCTACGACATGGGGATGGTCCACTTCTTCAACCTGGAGGCGCTGTCCTGCCGGGACCTCTTCGAGGAGGAGGAGGCGCTGCTCCAGCTCCACGCCTACTGCGGCTCCCGGCTGCTGTCCCAGCACCCCTCCACGGCCCCCTATGCCGGGATCGCCCTGGGGCACCACCGCTGGTATGATGAGAAGGGCGGATTCCCGGTGGACTTCTCCCTCCGCGACTCGACGGTCCGGCCAATGATCTGCCTGGTGGCCGCCGCCGACGCGCTGGCGTCCTCCGTGGAGGAGGCGGCCAGCCGCTACCGGCCGGCGGCGTCCTTCGACCAGGCGGTCTCCCAGCTGCGGGAGGGGGCGGGGACGCAGTACGCGCCCTTTGTCACCGGCCTCCTCCGCCCGGCGGAGCGCCGGGAGTATCTGCAGGCCAGAATGGCGGACTGGAAGCGGGAGGCGTATCTGGACCTCTACCGCCGCCGGGCCGGGGCCGGAAGCGGGAACTGCTGACGTTTTTTCCCGCGGGCCGGAAATCAACTTGCAAGATGCGGTACGCGGTAGTATACTATAGGGGATGTTTTGCGGGGGAAGCCGCTGGAAGTCCCTGGATGCGGGATGTTCCGGAAAGTGCGGCGCCGCAGTCATAAATTATCATCAGGGGAGCGATCCGGCCCGGCGGCCGGGAGGCCGAGGGGGAACGGAGAAGGATCGCGCCCGGGGGGAACCGTATGCAAAAGGAAAAGATCCTGATCGTAGACGACTCGGAGATGAACCGCTCCATCCTGGCGGATATGCTGATGGACGACTATGACATCATCGAGGCGGAGGACGGCGTGGAGGCGGTGGCCATCCTGCGCAAGCAGGTGTCAGAGCTGTCGCTGGTGCTGCTGGATATCGTCATGCCCCGGATGGACGGCTTCGGCGTGCTGGAGGCCATGAACCAGAACCGCTGGATCGAGTCGGTGCCGGTGGTCATCATCTCGGCGGAGAACAGCCCCTCCCAGGTGGAGCGGGCCTATGAGCTGGGCGGCACGGACTTCATCATGCGGCCCTTCGACGCGCTCATCGTGCGGCGGAGGGTGGTGAACACCCTGCTGCTGTACGCCAAGCAGAAGCGGCTCATCAGCATGGTGGAGGAGCAGGTGTACGAGAAGGAGCGGCACAGCGACCTGATGATCGACATCCTCAGCCACATCATGGAGTTCCGCAACGGCGAGAGCGGCCTGCACATCCTCCACGTGCGGACCCTGACGGACTTCCTGCTGACCCGCCTGACCGAGCGGACCGACCGCTACCACCTGACCATGGCGGATATCGCCCTCATCAGCACGGCCTCCGCCCTCCACGATATCGGGAAAATGGCCATCGACGAGAAGATCCTGAACAAGCCGGGCCGTCTGACCAACGAGGAGTTCGCCATTATGAAGACCCACTCCACCATCGGGGCCGGCATGCTCAGCGACCTGCCGGTCCACCAGGAGGAGCCGCTGGTGAAGATCGCCTACCAGATCTGCCGCTGGCACCACGAGCGGTGGGACGGGCGGGGCTACCCGGACGGCCTGGCGGGGGACGATATCCCCATCTCCGCCCAGGTGGTGGCCCTGGCGGACGTGTACGACGCCCTCACCAGCCAGCGGGTCTACAAGCCGCCCTTCACCCATGAGAAGGCGGTGGAGATGATCGTGGGCGGCGAGTGCGGGGCCTTCAACCCGCTGCTGCTGGAGTGCCTGAAGGAGAACGCGGGGGAGCTGCTCACGGCCCTGGAGGCCGACTCCTCGGAGGATATCCGGCGGCGGAAGCTGCGGGGCATCTCGGATGAGGCCCTGCGGGGAGAGGGCGGCGCGTCCCAGAGGACCCTCCGCCTGCTGGACAAAGAGCGGATGCGCAACAGCTTCTACGCCTCCATGTCCGAGGCCATCCAGTTCGAGTACACAGTGTCGCCGGCCATGATCACGGTGTCGGCCTGGGGCGCCAAGAAGCTGGGCGTGGACGAGATCATCATGGACCCGCTCCGGGACGAGAGGCTCCAGGGGGTGCTGGGGGATTCCGTCTGGGAGCAGCTGTCCCGCCGGCTGCGGAACACCACCCCCAGCTCGCCGGAGGTGCGCCTGGACTGCCCGCTCCACTACGACGGCGCCACCCGGTGGCACCGGGTCATCATGCGGGCCCTGTGGTCCGACGATATCCACCCCCAGTTCGAGGGGGCCCTGGGCACGGTCATGGATATCCATGAGGCCCACCAGAAGATGCAGGAGCTGGAGCAGAAGGCGTCCAAGGACCTGCTGACGGGGCTTCTCAACCGGGCCAGCGCCAAGGAGCAGATCGAGCTGCGGATGCAGGACAACCCCGACAGCCACTTCGCCCTGGCCGAGGTGGATATCGACGACTTCAAGAAGATCAACGACGTGTACGGCCACATGTTCGGCGACCAGGTGCTCCAGCAGCTGGCCCGCCAGATGAAGGGCAGCGTCCGCCGGTCGGATATCTGCTGCCGGGCGGGCGGCGAGGAGTTCTTCCTCTTCCTGGAGTACAACACCGACATTGAAAAGACCATTGACCGTATCTACAAGCGGCTCTGCTTCACCTGTGAGGACCGGCCGGTCACCGTCTCCATGGGCGTGGCCCTGGGGGAGACCGTGGGCCTCTCCTATGAGGCGCTCTACCACGCGGCGGACCTTGCGCTGTACACGGCGAAGCGGTCGGGGAAGCGGCAGTACCGCTTCTACGACAAGACCATGGAGGAGACCCTCAGCACCATGTCCGACGCCGGGACCGGCGGGGACGCACCACCACAATGATGAGAGGAGAAGATACTATGACACTTCGGGAATGCTATGACGCCCTGGGCGGCAGCTACGACGAGGTCCTGGGCCGGCTGCGCAGCGAGCGGCTGGTGCAGAAATTCGTGCTGAAATTCCTGGCGGACGGCAGCTACGACCTGCTGTGCCGCTCCATGCAGGAGGGGAACCACGACGAGGCCTTCCGGGCGGCCCACACCATCAAGGGGATGTGCCAGAACCTGAGCTTCACCACGCTGGGCCACTCCAGCGGGGAGCTGACGGAGGCCCTGCGGAACGACGGGACCATCGCGTCCGCCGCCGCGCTCTTTGCCCAGGTCCAGGCGGACTATGAGAGGACCAGCAGCGCCATCCGGGCCTTCCAGGCCGGGCTGGGCTGATCCGGCAGGAGAAGCGGAGGAACCTGTATCCACAGGTGCCGAACATCGCCGGAGCGGGGCGTTTGCCGGACGGTTCCCCCTGCGGTACGTGGGGGAATGCGGAGGGACCCGCCGCTCAGCCGGTGTTCGCCGCCTGTAGGTACAGGTTTCTATTTTGTTGTGGAGGAGTGGAGCAATGAAAAAGAAAATGCTGCGGGAGGGGAGCATCACCGCCACCATCGCGCTGATCCTCGTGACCGTCCTGCTGCTGGGGACGGCCTACTACTGTATCAGCGCGTCCATCCAGAAGCGGTCCCTGGGCCGCATGGAGGAGGGCGTCAACACCGTCATCAGCGAGGTCACCGCCAAGCTGGCGCGGGACAGCCGCATCCTCAACGCCACGGCGGATATCATCTCCTCCGCCAACAACTTCGACAGGGAGGCCACCATGGAGATCATGGAGACGGTGACCCCCCTGCTGGAGACCATGACGATCCGGGTGCTCCTGCCCGACGATACGGTCCTCGTCCCCGGCGGCGGCGTTACCGACGTGTCGGAGAGCGACAGCCTGTCCTTTGCTGTGGAGGCCCCCCTGGGAGAGCACGTGTCCGACCGGATGTATACCATCAACGGGCACACGCCGGTATTGCGGCACTTCGTGCCCATTATCCAGGACGGCGAGACCGCCGCCCTGCTCTACGGCGTCACCCGGCTGGACGAGCTGCCCGATAGCCTCAACATCGAAAACCTCTACAACGCCTCCGCCAGCGTGTACATCATCGACACCCGGACCGGCGACTTCATCCTGGACACCTATCCCACCCATACAGAGCTGGGCAATATCCGGGATTTCGACACCGCCGACCGGAAGGTCAAGGGGGGTAAGAGCTGGAACGAGTACATCGACGATCTGATGCACCTGGAGACCGGCTATGTGATCTACCGCACCGAAAACACCGACGGATGGGAGTACATGTACTACGCCCCGGCGGGCATCAACCAGTGGTCCATCAACGTCTCCGTGCCGGAGAAAGAAGCCTTTTCCAGCGTGTACACCGTGCGGAACATCTGTATCGTCATGGGCATCCTGATGGCGATCGCCGTGGCGGCCTACTACGCCGTCATCGCCACGCAGGCCAGGCGGACCATGGACCACGCGGTGGAGCGGGCCCGGCTGGAGGAGCGGCTGCAGAAAGCGGAGGCCGCCGAGCGGGCCAAGACCACCTTCCTGAGCAACATGAGCCACGATATCCGGACGCCCATGAACGCCATCATCGGCTTTACCACCCTGGCGGAGACCAACATCGACAACAAGGCCCGGGTGCAGGAGTATCTGACCAAGATCATGTCCTCCAGCAACCACCTGCTGAGCCTCATCAACGACATCCTGGACATGAGCCGCATCGAGAGCGGCAAGCTGAACATCGAGGAGAAGCCCTGCGCCATCTCGGATATCTTCCGGGATATGCGCAACATCATCCAGACCCAGATGCAGACCAAGCAACTGAACTTCTTCATGGACACCATGGACGTGGTGGACGAGGATATCTACTGCGACAAGCTCCACGTCAACCAGGTGCTGCTGAACCTGCTGTCCAACGCCATCAAGTTCACCCCCGCCGGGGGCTCCGTGTCCCTGACGGTGCAGCAGAAGCCCGGCGCGCCCCGCGGCTACGGCGCCTATGAGATCCGGGTGAAGGACACGGGCATCGGCATGAGCCAGGAGTTCGCGGAGCACATCTTCGAGCCCTTCGAGCGGGAGCGGACCAGCACGGTCAGCGGCATCCAGGGCACCGGCCTGGGCATGGCCATCACCAAGAGCATCGTGGACACCATGGGCGGCACCATCCAGGTCAACACCGAGCAGGGCAAGGGCACCGAGTTCATCATCGGCTTCCAGTTCCGCCTCCAGGGGGAGAGCAAGCAGGTGTCGGTGATCCGGGAGCTGTCCGGCGTGCGGGGCCTGGTGGTGGACGACAGCTTCTCCACCTGCGACAGCGTCACCAAAATGCTCACCCAGATCGGGATGCGGGCCGAGTGGACCATGCACGGCAAGGAGGCCGTGCTCCGGGCCAAGCAGGCCGTGGAGATGGGGGACGCATTCTACGCTTATATCATCGACTGGGCCCTGCCGGACCTCAGCGGCCTGGAGGTGGTGCGGCAGGTCCGCGCCATCGCGGGGCAGGAGGCCCCCATCATCATCCTCACCGCCTACGACTGGACCGCCTTTGAGGAGGAGGCCAAGGCGGCGGGGGTCACCGCCTTCTGCAACAAGCCCATCTTCCTCTCGGAGCTGCGGGACACCCTGATCGCCGCCATGGGCAAGACGGCCCCGTCCGGGACCGCCGGGGCCCCCCATGAGCCGGACCCGGTGGAGGAGCTCCGGGGCCTGCGGCTGCTGCTGGTGGAGGACAACGAGCTGAACCGGGAGATCGCCCAGGAGCTGCTGGAGGAGAGCGGCTTCCAGGTGGAGACCGCGGAGGACGGCACGGTGGCCGTGGAGAAGGTGAAGGCGTCCAAGCCGGGCTGGTACGCCCTGATCCTCATGGACGTGCAGATGCCGGTGATGAACGGCTACGAGGCCACCAAGGCCATCCGGGCCCTGGAGGACCCGGCCCTGGCCTCCATCCCCATTGTGGCCATGACGGCCAACGCCTTCGACGAGGACCGCCGGCAGGCCCTGGCCTGCGGCATGAACGACCATGTAGCCAAGCCCATCAATGTGGACAAGCTGCTCCAGGTGCTGGTCACCCAGCTGTCGGAGGAGCGGGACCAGGGCTCCGGCGGAGAGGGATCTGTATGAGACGACATCATCCAGCGGCGGAGGGGGCCGGAGGCCGTTTTTGCCGGTTCAGGATTCCGGCTCTGGCGCTGGCTGCCGCGCTCCTGGTGTCGCTGTTCGGCACCGCGCACGCCGCCCAGACCACGGTCCGGGTGGGGTTCTTCGCCTTCTCCGGCTACCACGAGATGGATGACGAGGGCCGCCTCAGCGGCTACGGGTACGAGTTCCTGCAGCGGCTGGCCGCCCACGGGGACTGGACCTACGAGTACCTGGGCTACGACGGCTCCTACGCCGACGCGCTGGATATGCTGCGCCGGGGGGAGGTGGACGTGGTCACCTCCGTGTCCAAGACGCCGGAGCGGGAGAAGGAGTTTCTGTTCTCCGCCCTGCCCATCGGCACCAACTCCACCATGATGACGGTGAAGGCCGGCAACGGGAAGGTGGTGGAGGGGGACTACCGCACCTACGACGGCCTGACCGTGGGGATGATGGAGGGGAACTCCAAAAACAAGAACTTTGAGAACTTCGCGGCGGAGCATGGCTTCACCTACACCCCGGTCTTTTTCCCCGGGGAGCCGGAGCTGGCCGCCGCGCTCCAGGAGGGGACCGTGGAGGCCGCCGTATCCGGCAGCCTGCGGGCCACCAAGAACGAGTGGGTCATCGAGTCCTTTGACGCCAGCGACTTCTATATCGTGACCCGCCTGGACCAGCCGGAGCTGATGGCTAAAATCAACGAAGCCATCGAGGAGATGAACCTCCACGACCCGGATTGGCGCACCACCCTGCACACCAGATATTACGCCACCGACTCCGGCGGACAGGTGCTGCTGACGGCGGAGGAGCGGGTGTGCCTGGAGGAGCTGGCCGCCTCGGGACGGACGCTGAAGGTGCTGGTCAACCCGGACCGCCCTCCCTACTCCTATCGCTCCGGGGGAGAGGTGCAGGGGATCTTCCCCGGTGTCTTCTCCCTCCTGGCCCAGCGGCTGGGCCTGTCCTATGAGTACCTCCCTGTGGAGACCAGGGCGGACTACTACGCCGTCCGGGAGCGGGGCGAGGCGGATATCGTCCTGGACCTCCTCTCCGACTACTTCCTGGCGGAGCAGGAGAGGTATAAGATCACCAATCCCTATATGGACACCAGCTTTGTCCGGGTGACCCGCAGCGGCTCCGGCGGGGCCGAGGACTCCGTGGCGGTGCTGTCGCCCTCCGACGTGCTGGAGCCCTATGTGGAGGAGACCTATCCCGACGGGACCACCGTCCTCCCCTGTGACACCATAGAGGACTGCGTGCAGATGGTGCTGGACGGCAAGGCCGGAAGCACGGTGTTCTACCTGTACACCGCCGAGCAGGTCATCCAGAACGACCGGCGGAACCGCCTGACCTTCACCCTCCTGGGCGACACCGGCGCCTCCTACGCCATCGGCGTGTCCGCGTCCCAGGGGCACCTTCTGCTCTCCGCCCTGAACAAGGCCGTGGCGGGGCTGGACCACGGGGAGATCAACGACATCGTGGTCCGGGAGACCGACGCGGGCCGGCTGGACCGGGATATGGACCTGATCTCGTTCCTCTACACCAACCCGCTCTACGGGGTGCTGGCGGTGTTTTTCCTCAGCACCTTTGTCTTTGTGTGCTTCCTGCTGCTCCAGCGCACCCGCAACCAGCGCCTGCTGAAGGCCAGGGTGGAGGAGGTCAGCGCCCGCTATGAGGCCCAGCAGAAATCCCTGTCCGACGCCCTGGCCATGGCGGACCAGGCCAACCGGGCCAAGACCACCTTCCTCAACAACATGTCCCACGATATCCGAACGCCCATGAACGCCATCATCGGCTACACGGCCCTGGCCGCTACCCACCTGGACAGCCGGGAGCAGACCGAGGACTATCTGGCCAAGATCGCCCAGTCCTCCAGCCACCTGTTGAGCCTCATCAACGACGTGCTGGACATGAGCCGCATCGAGTCCGGCCACGTCCACGTGGAGAACCGGCCGGAGAACCTGGCGGAGATCCTCCACGGCCTGCGGAACATCGTCCAGGCGGATATCCACGCCAAGCAGCTGGAGTTCTATATCAACACCGTGGACATCACCCGGGAGGATATCCTGTGCGACAAGCTGCGGCTGAACCAGATCCTGCTGAACCTGCTGTCTAACGCCATCAAGTTCACCGAGCCCGGCGGGACGGTATCCCTCCAGGTGGCACAGAAGCCCTCCGGCAGCGAGACGGAAGGAGTGTATGAGTTCCGGGTGCGGGACACCGGCATCGGCATGAGCGAGGAGTTCGCCCGGCACATCTTCGAGCCCTTCACCAGGGAGCGGACCAGCACGGTCAGCGGCATCCAGGGCACCGGCCTGGGCATGGCCATCACCAAGAATATCGTGGACATGATGCACGGCACCATCCAGGTCCAAAGCCGGCAGCACGAGGGCACGGAGTTCGTGGTGGAGCTGCGCCTCGCCTTCAGCGGCCAGCAGCAGGAGCCCGTGCCCATCATGGCGAAGCTGGAGGGACTGCGGGCCCTGGTGGCGGACGACGACCTGGTGTGCTGCCAGAGCGTGGCCAAGATGCTCCGGCAGATCGGGATGCGGGCCCAGTGGACCCGGTACGGCAAGGAGGCCGTGGTCCGGGCCGGGGAGGCCCACGAGATGAAGGACCCCTTTGCCGTGTACATCGTGGACTGGTCCATGCCGGACCAGGACGGCGTGGAGACCGTGCGGCAGATCCGGCGGGCAGTGGGGAACGAGGCGCCCATCATCCTGCTCTCCGCCTACGACTGGGCGGACATCGAGCAGGAGGCCCGCAGGGCCGGCGTCACCGACTTCATCAGCAAGCCCCTCTTTGCCTCCGACCTGCATCGGACGCTGGAGCGGGCCCTGGGAGCGGCGGAGGCGGCCCGGCAGGACGCCCCCGAGGCCCCGGAGGACTTCGCCGGACGGCGCATCCTGCTGGTGGAGGACAACGACCTCAACCGGGAGATCGCCACGGAGCTGCTCTCCGAGGCGGGCTTTGCCATAGAGTCTGCCGAGAACGGCAAGATCGCCTGCGACATGGTGGCCCGCTCGGAACCGGGGTACTATGACCTGGTCCTGATGGACGTGCAGATGCCGGTGATGAACGGCTACGAGGCCACGGAGCACATCCGGCAGCTGGAGAATCCGGCCCTGGCCCGCATCCCCGTCATCGCCATGACTGCCAACGCCTTCGAGGAGGACAAGCAGCGGGCCGCCAAGGCCGGGATGGACGGCTATCTGCCCAAGCCCATCGACATAGACAAGATGTTCGCCCTCCTGCGGGAGACCCTGGCAAAGGGCGGGCAGGACAGCGGGGCAGACCGCTGACAGACGGCTGACTTTTTGAAAAGAATATGCTTTCTGCCGGACAGCCCCGGCAAAGAAAGAAAACCGGCGAGAGCTGCGGACCGCAGCTCTCGCCGGTTGATTTTTGGGATGATTTTATACTAATTTTCAATAAAAGCAAGATAATATTCAAGAACGAGCCGGTGACGCTGCGGATGGTATGGGCAGAAAGACGGCAGATACACAGACAAAGGCGGTCCACAGCCTTCCCCAACGTGGCGAACACCTCATTTCGGAAGCCGATCCGGCGCAGCTCTTTTCAGATCTGTTCGATAGGGTTCATCTCCGGGGTATATGGGGGAAGGAAGAACAATTTGATGTTGTCAGGCAGACGAAGGGCGTCGGACTTATGACAGGCGGCGCCGCCGCAGTACGGCAGACAGAACGGAAGCCGGGAGCTCTTGCGAGAGAGCCCGGCTTCCGCTTTTGCAGCGGGTGCAGCCGCATCCCGCCGGATCGGCTGCGCTCCGCACGATGGTACTTTTTGCCCGGCCGGTTACGCCTTGGCGGCCTCCTCCGCCGACAGGGCCTCCCGCAGGGCCTTGGACAGCTGGTCCGGGCAGCTGGTGGGGCGGTTCCCGCAGGGGATGCCCTCAGCATACCGATGGCCTTCTCGGCGGGCATCCCCGCCACCAGCTCACACACCGCGGCCTGCTGGCTGCACCATCCCCTGGCTCCCAAGGTTGACATGCCGGAGCTGAAAGGAGCTGCCCTATGAACAAGAAGAAAGAAGTTCTCCTTTCCGTCAAGAACCTGCAGAAGCACTTCAAGGTGGGCAGGAACGCCGTCCTGAAGGCGGTGGACGATGTCTCCTTTGATATCTATAAGGGAGAGACCCTGGGCATGGTGGGCGAGTCCGGCTGCGGCAAGACCACCTGCGGCCGTACCTGCATCGGCCTGTACAGCAAGACCGGCGGTCAGGTCACCTTCGCCGGGATGGATGTGCACAACGTGCCCCCTGAGGATCAGAAGGAGTTCAAGCGGCGGGTACAGATGGTGTTCCAGGACCCCTACAGCTCCCTGGACCCCCGCATGACCGTGGCGAAGATCATCGGCGAGGGCATCGACATCCACCACATCGCCAAGAGCAAGCAGGAACGCACGGAGATGATTTATGAGTACCTGGAGCTGGTGGGACTGAACCGCGAACACGCCAACCGCTTCGTCCACGAGTTCTCCGGCGGCCAGCGGCAGCGCATCGGCATTGCCCGCGCCCTGGCGGTGAAGCCGGAATTCATCGTGCTGGACGAGCCCATCTCCGCCCTGGACGTGTCGATCCAGGCCCAGGTGGTCAACCTGCTGATCGATCTGCAGCGGAAATTCGGCCTCACCTATCTGTTCGTGGCCCACGACCTGTCCATGGTCAAGCACATCTCTGACCGCGTGGCGGTGCTCTATCTGGGCACGCTGGTGGAGCTGACCACCTCGGAGGAGCTCTACAGCAACCCGCTGCACCCCTACACCCAGGCGCTGCTGTCCGCCATCCCCATTCCCGACCCTGACGTGGAGCAGGAGCGGGACGCCCACAAGATCCGCCTGACCGGAGAGGTCCCCAGCCCCATCAACACTCCCCCGGGGTGCAAGTTCCAGGGCCGCTGCAAGCACGCCACGGCCAGGTGCACCCAGGAGATGCCGCCCCTGCGGGACGTGGGAGGCGGGCACTTCGTGGCGTGCCATCTGTGCGACAAGTAAGCAGGCGGAAGGGGGGTGCGCTCCGTGGCAGGTGAAAGCCGTCCCGGCCGCGGCCGGGCGCTTGCGCGGGATCTCGTCAAGGCACTGGGAATCGGGCTGGCGGTAGCGGCGGCGGGCTTTGTGCTGCTGTTCCTGGGCGGTCTGGCCTTCGGCGCCGCCGGGAGCCGTATCCCCTCCGGGCTGGAGGCGGCCAAGGACGGCCTCCTGCTGGCCTCGGCGCTGGGCCTGTTCCTCCTTGCCGGAATGATCCTCATCAAGGGCAAGAAGGAGGACCAGCCCGTGGCGGACGGCTGGCGCCGGCATTTCCGGGCCGCCGGGTATAAGAGCGTCCTGGCCATGATCTGCGCCGCGCTGATTCTCGCGGCCTCCGCGGCGGACCTTCTGCTTCTGTCCATGTAGCGCGGAAACGCCTCCGGGCGGTGCGCTGCGCACAAAAAAATAATTTTGGAGAGCGGGCGCAACCTTGCGCCCGCCCTCTTTTTTGTGCGCGGTCCCGGAAAAATTTCCATATGCTTTCAATTAAATGAAAAAATTACTGTATTAGAAAAATTTTAGAAAAATTTCCAAAAAAATACTTGACAAACCTGGACGATTCCACTATACTATCCCTAAAAAACCAAATGAACAGATAAAGGCAAACCTGTCGAAAGACAGGGACGCAAAGCCAAGGGTCTAAAGTCGTTACGACCAGGACAGCCGGTTGCCGTGTTCCCCCGCGTGTATCCGTACACCGGGAGAAGGAACGACAGCCGCTGGTGACCCCCCATCAGTGGTTTTTTTGCGCGATATGTACCATTTGAAGAGGCGGATATGACGGAGGTGGCTGCGAAATGCACGTTTTGTTTCCTGCCACCCGGACCTGCGGGTGAGAGACCCCGGCAAGCTTTCCACGCAAGCACATCAGAGCACCCCATGAGAAAGTCAAATATAAAATTGTATAAATAAGTGAAGGAGGAAGCATCATGAAGCTGCGGAAAAGAATCCACAGGCTGCTGGCCATCGTTCTGGCCCTGAACCTGTCGCTGAGCCTGATCAATGTCACGGCCATGGCGGCGGACGACGTCAGTGACGGTAGCGGCGAGTCCTATACCTGCGGCAAGGTCGAGCACACCCACACGGATGATTGCTATGGCGACCCGGTTTTGGTCTGCGGCATGGAAGGCCACACCCATACCGAGGCGTGCTACAGCACCGACCCGGTCTGCGGGCTGGAGGAGAATGCGGGCCACGTCCATGAGGCGGCGTGTTATACCGAGAGCACCTCTATTACCTGCGGGCAGGAGGAGAGCGCGGGGCACGTCCACACCGATGAGTGCTACACCACGGCGGAAAGCCAGCTGACCTGCGGCAAGGAAGAGACCGCGGGCCACACCCACAGCGGGGAGTGCTACGACGAGGAGGGCAATCTGGTTTGCGGATTGGAGGAAACCGAGGCCCACACCCACGATGACAGCTGCTACACCGAGGGGGAGAAGATCCTCACCTGCGGCAAGGAGGAGGGCGACGGCGCTCATACCCACACGGATGAGTGCTACACCACGGAGTCCGTCCTCACCTGCGGTAAGGAGGAAGGCGACGGCGCCCATACCCATACCGATGAGTGCTATCTTGTGTGCAAGCAGGAGGAGAGCACGGGGCACGAGCACACCATCCAGTGCTACCAGCTGTTCTGCGGCAAGGCGGAGCACACTCACGCTGACGGGTGCTATGACGCCGAGGGCAATCTGACCTGTGAATTGCCCGAGCACACCCACAACGACCAGTGCACCAAGCCGCTGACTTGCGGCCTGGAGGAGCACACCCACGACGAGATGTGCCTCGCCCCTGCTGAAGATGACGGCGAGGGGGACGGCGACACTGCCGGTGAACAGCCCGGCGACAGCGAGCTCTCCGAGGACGCCCAGAAGTTCCTGGACGCCGTGGCGGAACTCACCAAGGCGGCCGAGGAGCAGAAGGACACCGCCTCCGCGCCCCAGAGCAACCCCTGGGGCGGCATGGAGGGCCCCAGCTTTGAGGGCCAGATGACGCCCCCCGCCGCCGAGAGCGGGAACGACGAGGAGCTCCGCAGCCAGATCGACAGCGCCAAGGCGCTGTATGAGGCGCTGGACGAGGACGAGAAGCAGGATCCGGCCGTGATCGCCGCGTATGAGGAGCTGATGGCCCTCGCCGATGAGCCGGCGGAGGATGATTCGGCGGCAGAGGCTGAGGTAAAGTTTACGGATGCTGAGGGCAACGCGGTCGAGGTAGAGGAGTCTGCCGATATCAAGGAAGTAAACGGCTACACCGGCTTTGTTGCGGCCTACAAGGTCAACTGCGACGGTAAAGTTACCGTCACCGGTCTGAAGGACGTGAAGAACGTTCTGGATGTGACCAGTGTTGCCCCCGAGGCTGCCCCCGTTAAAGTGGATGCGGAAGTTAATGCCGAGACGGGTGACATTACGTTCACCGCCATCAGCGGGAACATCTATGCCTTTGTCGGCGCGGAGGAGAGCGAGTACCCAGAGGGCACTGTCGCGGTGGTTGTCCGCGAGGGTCAGGAGGATGTTCTGTATGAGGATTTCCTGAAAGCTCTGAATGCGGTGAAGAAGGACGAGACCGCCACTGTCCGCCTGGTAGAGGACGTGATTACGAGTAATACTGGGAGCAATAGATTGACTAGTGGGTCGAACATTACTGTGGACCTGAATGGATACTCCCTGACGGCTAACGGCACATTTGAAATCAACGGTAAAGGGTCGTTGACGATTACTGGCAAAGGCACTCTCAATTCTATGACCGTTCAATCTTTTGGAGTTGGCGGTACGTTTACTCTTGATGAGGGTACGACTGCCAAGTATCTTAAAGTAGGTACTGGCAACAGCGGCCCTGGTGGTACAAAATATGCCATCATTAACGGTACTATTGATACATTGGTGTTAGCCCAAGGTGCACAGACGTCTACTACGTTTAATTTAACGGTAACACTAAATGCACGTATTGAAAACCTGACGTGGTCACAGGGGGCGTTGAATCAGAATACGATTCCTGGCAATTCGCTTTATATCGAAAATCTGGTATTTACTCCTAAATTGAGTTTGATCGATGATAACTTTAAGGATCCGACGAAAGAAAGTCCTGATATCAATATTATTCAAGGAATCCGTGAGGACCAAATAAAACTGGATAAGGCCCAGTGGATCGTCCCGTCCAATTCCAGCGTTCCAGGCACCGTCGAATCGCCTCTCACTTGGCCGATAAATAAAGGCGGCGATGGCGGGGACTATAAGCATATCGTTTCTTTCCAGATTATCAAAGACGAGGAGGGAAACAGTAAGCTTGTCCTCCATAAGACCCCCGTCAAAGGTTTTCTGTACCTGGACCCCAAAACAACGGTTGACCCGGCGAAGCAGGATGGCACCAGCCACAATACTCCCTTCGCTTCTCTGGAGGATGCAATCAGCAAATTCAACGAGGGCGAATACGATGTTATTGTCCTCATGAATACGATCACTGTAGATAGCGGAGAATCGAAGGAACTGAGTCCTGAATCCCCCGTGACTATCGTGCGCAGCACGAACAACAATTTCAGAGACCCGATGATTGAGGTGAAGTCGGGTGCGTCCCTCGTGCTGAAAAATATTATTCTGGACGGCAAGAGTGATGCATTAAACAACAATGTCTCTTTCAAGGCCAAGGCCCCTATCATTAAAGTCGCGGGCAATCTCACCATCGGGGAGGGTACAGTCCTCCAGAAGAACCACAACACCAGCGGCAACGGCGGCGCCGTATTTGTCGATACCACCGGAACCTTTAATATGGAGGGCGGCAAGATCTGTGACAACGTCTCCGAAGAGGACGGCGGCGGTGTGTACTCCATGGGCGCTTTCAACATGAGCGGCGGCGAGATCTGCAATAATACGGCGAGTGAGTGGAAGGGTAACGGCGGCGGTGTGGCTTTTGGCCTCAAATCTGGAAGTGTCATGCACTTGACTGGCGGCGGCTCCATTCACCACAACAAATCCTACAGAGGCGGCGGCATTTCTGTGGGCATTAATGCTCAGGCCCGGTCCGGAGCCACCCTGTATATGAACGGTGGCGACGTGAGTTACAACACTGCCAATTACTTCGGCGGTGGTATCTATATCCATTCCGCCGATATGGGAATAGGTGCGGAATGCGCAGCCTACATTACTGCGGGCGATATTACCCACAACGAAGCCTCGGGTTATAAAAAAGCGAACACAACGGAGGGCAATTTCGTAGGCGGCGGCATTTACGTCAACGGTAGTACTGGCCAACTTGATGGCCAGTTGTATCTCACCGATGTGGAGATTGCCCGCAACACCGCTTCCGGTTGGGGCGGTGCCGTAGCGGTTTGTCCGGCGGGCAACCTGGCGGTCTACCTCCGTAGCGGCGGCGTCATGCACAATAATGTCTCGAATAATGGCTCCACTATCTATGTGTGGGCGGGCAACTATGGTGGCCACATTGGGTCCCCGGAAATCTACCTGAGTTCCTATATGCTGGGCGGTGGCGCCTATCGCTGGAGAGATGCCAACGGCAATGAGTTGGAGATCAATGAATATGGACGAGTGAAGACCTGCGGCGGATACAGTATGTCCATGAACCACCTGTTCTATACTGACGCTTCTGCGGGCGACCCTGTTGTAGATACCGGAATCAACATGTGCAAGGTCCATATCACGGACAACAAGACAAATTTCGGCGGTGGCGGCGGCATAGGAGCCAACGGTAGTTTACAGATTGGTGTGCCTGATCCCTACATTCGCTTGGAGAAGCAGACCACCGGTAGCGCTCCTGCAGACGCCGAGTTTACGTTTGAGCTGAAGATTGACGGCATCGGATCTGCGTCCCTTCCTATGACCGTCACCAACCAGAACAGCAGCATAGTCCGTACCGAGACGGTGAACTTCACGAATGGCACTGCCACTGTGAAGTTGAAAGCCAGTGAGATCGCCTGGATCACCAATCCCACCCTCCCCGGCCTAGAGGAGGCAGGTCCAGAATGGCGCGGTTCTGTTCTAAGGGACGGTATGACGTATACCATCACAGAAACTGACGCAGGCGGTGCCGACAGTGTTACCGTGACTTCATACAGCGCAACTGCAGGGGTCGACGCAGAGAAAAACGGCAGCGATTATGTGGACAGGGTGGAGACAGTCAAGACCTACGATACCGATGAAAGCGGGAACCCCACCCTCACCGTCAGGGAGACTGTCAGTACCGTGCGGACGGTATATAATGGCAGAAACAATCAGTGGGAACGGACCTCTACAACCACTGAAACCGCATACAGCGTTGGAGCGGACGGCAGTGTCGTTGGCATCCAGACCGCCACCACCAAAAAGATAATCGACAGCTCTAACGGACATGAGGAAACGACTGAAACGACTGATCCCACGGAGATTGAGACTACCCTGACGGTCGATGATTTAAAATCTTACACCGTGAATGGCGTTATCAGCCGGGATTTGGCCAACTCCTTTATAGCTGGGAACTACTTCGAGCCCACCACCCCGCCACCGTCGCCCGGCCCCTCCTACACCTCCCTCTCCGTGAACAAGGTGTGGGCGGACGAAGGCCACGAGGACCAGCGGCCTGATAGCATCGAGGTGCAGCTGTACCGGGACGGCGAGCCCTACCACGACCCCGTCACGCTGAACGAAAGCAATGGCTGGAGCCACAGGTGGAGTTCCCTGAATGACGACTACACGTGGACCGTCGAGGAGGTGGATGTCCCCGAGGGCTACACCGCCGAGGTGACCGGCAGCGGCACGAGCTACATCATCACAAACACCTACGGCAGCCCCCTCGGCGCTCTGACCATCACAAAGACCGTCTCGGGCGGCAGCAGCGAGATTGCAGAGAAGGAGTACACCTTCACCGTCGACGGTCCCAACGGCTACAGCGAGACCGTGACCCTCAAGGACGGTGAGAGCGAGACCCTGCGGAACCTGGATCCCGGCACCTACACCGTCACCGAGGCCGACGCCAGCATTGACGGCTGGAAGTGGACCGTCAGCGGCGAGGGCGACGTCACGGTGGAGGCCGACAAGACCGCCAATGTCACCGTCACCAACACCTACGAAAAGAATCTCGGCTCCCTCCAGATCAGCAAGCAGGTCGTGGGCGGCGGCAGCGAGACCAACGGCAAGACCTACACCTTTGACGTCACCGGCCCCGATGGCTACAGCGAGAGCGTGACCGTCAGCGGCGGCGGCAGCGCCCTTCTCAACAACCTGAAGCCCGGCGACTACACCGTCACCGAGCGTGACGCGGAGATCCCGGGCTACACCCTGGCTGTCACCAGCGAGGGCAGCGCCACGGTGGAGGCAGGAGAAAAGGCCGAGTTCACCGTGACCAACACCTACACCGAGATCGAGGGCTCCCTCCAGATCACCAAGAACATCGTGGGCGGCGGTGTGGCCGCGGCCATCCAGACCTACGTGTTCGACGTGACCGGCCCGAACGGCTACAGCGAGACCGTGTCCATCACCGGCGCGGGCACCGCGACGCTGGAGGACCTGGCTCCCGGCGAGTACACCATCACCGAGCGCGACGCGGAGATCCCGGGCTACACCCTGGAGGTCACCGGCGACACCACCGCGGTTGTGACCAATGACGGCAACACCGCCCAGGCCGCCGTGACCAACACTTACACCCCCGAGACCGGGTCCCTGACCATCACCAAGCGCGTGGTGGGCGGCGGCGTGTCCGCGCAGGTGCGGACCTATACCTTCCTGGTGACCGGCCCGAACGGCTACAGCCAGACCGTGACTGTCAACGGCAGCGGCAGCGTGACCCTGGAGGATCTGCTCCCCGGTGAGTACAACGTGGAGGAACTGGATGCCAGCATCATCGGCTGGAGCTGGTCGGCGAGCGGGCAAGGCGCTGTGACGGTGGAAGCCGGACAGAGCAGCGCG
>CANQCS010000048.1 GCA_947589745.1 uncultured Oscillospiraceae bacterium | reverse complement strand
GGTGCAGGGACTCATTGGGTGCGTTGGTCGTTTTGTGCTTGTCCAACTGCTGGTTGCTCCGTTCCACTACGCAATTGAAGGATTTCCGTATACGGCTTGGGACGGACTGCGTTCTGCTCCGTTCCACTCCACCCAGGACAGATTACCGTATACGGCCCGAATAGAACCGCGCCATCAATTGCGTAGTAGAACGGAGCAACCGGCAGTCGGAATAAGGCAAAAAAACAGCAGTACCGATGAAAGCCTTCCCTGGCCCCTAGTTCCACCATCCATCTGCCCTTAACGTCCTTTCCAAACGGGAGGGATTCTTAAGGGGGCCAACGGTCCCCTTAAGCGCACTTTTGGGTACTTTTCCTGCGAGGGAAAAGTACCCCAGGGTCAGCAGGGACCGGAGGTCCCTACCCGGACCGATAGGGGCCGGAGGCCCCTTTTGCCAGCAGCAAAAGCAGCACCCCCCGGCCGCCAGGCGGCGAGGAGTGCTGCTTTCCGTGGAGGCGGGACGCAGTCCCGCCTTACACATCTAGTTGCCGCGCCAAGCGCAAGACCCTGGAGGCGTTCGCCTCCAATTGACTGCGGGTCAGCCAGCCGTTCTTCACCGCCTCCACAATGGCGGTGAAATCATTTTTTCCGCCTGGCATCACCAGGTCGCCGCCGGCGGCGGCGATGCGCTCCGCCCTGGGCTGGGGATAGATGGAGGACTTGTCCGTCATCATGGAGATGATCCAGTCCGTCATCACGATACCCCGGAAGCCGAACTCCGCCCGGAGCACGTCTTCGATCAGGTCCCGGCGCTCCGAGGTGTGGACGCCGTTGAGCAGGTTGTAGCTGGTCATCACCGCCGCGGGCTGGGCCTCCCGGACGCAGATGCCGAAGCCCCGCAGATACAGCTCCCGCAGCGCCCGCTCGCTGATCTGGCTGTTGGAGTTGTAGCGGTTGGTCTCCTGGTTGTTGGCCGCGTAGTGCTTGATGGTCACGCCGCAGCCGGGGTGGGCCTGGACGCCCCGGGTGAGGGCGGCGGCGAATTTGCCGCTCACCAGCGGGTCCTCGGAGAAGTACTCAAAGTTCCGCCCGCAGAGGATGCTGCGGTGCAGGTTCAGCGCCGGGGCCAGCCACAGCTGGACGCCGAAGCGCTCCATCTCCGCGCCCACGATGTCGCCGCAGACCTCCGCCAGCGCCGGGTCCCAGCTCTGGGCCAGGGCGGTGCCGATGGGGATGGCGGTGGCGTACTGGCTGCGGATGGGAGCCCCCTTGGGATGCTTGCCCCCCAGGTGGGACGCCGCCCAGACGGCGGGCTTGGGCAGCAGGACGGCCATGGTCTCGGGAATGGTGGAGCCCACGCCGTGGGCCCCCTTGCCGTCCCGGTAGTACTGGCGGCTCAGCCGCAGGCCGGCGGGGCCGTCGGCCATCACCATGGGCGGCACGCTGGGGATACCGCCGTAGGTCTCCCCGGCCGCCCCGGCCACGGTCTGGCTGGCGCTGCCGATGACGCTCAGTACCCCCGCCTTGGGGTCGAAGGCCCCCACGTTCAGATAGGCCAGTTGCTCGTCGCTGAGGACGGACACCGCGGGGTCCAGCTCCGGCGGCCGGTCGTAGCTCACGGTCCCGCCGGGGATGGCGGAGGCGGCCACCGTCACCACAGGCAGGCCCTCGGGCAGGGCCTCCCGGGGCCGGGGCTCCGGCTTCCAGCCGGTGAAGTCCGGCCTGCCGCCGCAGGGGCGGCACTGGAGGACTGCCGCGTCCTCCTCCAGCCGCACCGCGCCGCAGAGGGCGGTGTCCGCGCTGCTGGTCCCCAGCCGCAGCAGGTAGTCTCCTTTTTCCAGCACCCAACAGCTGTCCGCCTCGTCGTACCCGGCCAGCTCGGTCAGATCGAAGGTCAGCGCCACAGTCTCACTACCGCTGGGGGCCAGCTCCCCGGTCTTGCGCCAGGCGGCCAGGGTCTGGTAGGGCTGGTCCAGCTTCCCGGCGGGGACGGACACGTAGAGCTGCACCACCTCCCGGCCGGGGCGGGACCCGGTGTTGGCGACGTCGGCCTCCACGGTGATCCGCTGCCCCTGGACGCTGACCGCGCCGGGGGTGACGGCGAAGGTGGTGTACCCCAGGCCGAAGCCGAAGGGGAAAGCCGCCCGCTTGCCCACGCTGTCAAAGTAGCGGTAGCCCACGTAGAGCCCCTCGGTGTAGCGGGTGTCGTCGTGGCCGCCGAACTCGCCCACGGCGGGGTAGTCCGGCCAGGCGGCCCAGGTGGTGGCCAGCTTGCCGGAGGGGTAGGTCCTGCCCCGCAGCAGGTCCGCCAGGGCGTAGCCCGTCACCACCCCCAGCTGGGACAGCAGCAGGATGTTGCCCACCTCCATCACCGGGGACAGGTCCACGGGCCCGCCCACGTTGAGGACCAGCAGGAATTTTTTATACTGTTTTTGGAGGGCCAGGATATCCCGGACCTCGCTCTTGCTGAGGAGCACGTCGCCGGGGACGGCCCGGCGGTCGCTGCCCTCGCCGGAGATGCGGGAGAGGACGTACACCGCCGTGTCCCCCTCGCCCTCCAGGGGCAGGTCGTACTCCGGCTGGGCCATCACCGCGCCCATGCCCTCCACCAGGGGGCTGACGTGGTGGGCCTTGGCCCGGGCCTTGATCTCCCGGAGGAAGGGCCCCCGGGCGGCGGCCATCACGGCGTCGTAGGCGTCCAGCCAGGCCTTGGTGGTGACGGTGAACCCGGCCAGCTCCAGGGCCTCCTCGATGGTGTGGAAGAAGCGGGAGTTGACCTCGCCGGAGCCGGTGCCGCCCTTGACGGTCCGCCGGGCCCCGCTGCCGTACAGGGCCAGGGGGCAGGGGCCGTCCAGGGGGAACGCGCCGTCGCTCTTCAGCAGCACGGCGCACCCGGCGGCCAGGGGACGCAGCTTCTCGATGTGTTCCTTTTCGTAGGCATAAATTTCCATCCGATTGTCCTCCTGTGTTGATCTTTCAAATCGTGTCTGTTCTGAAACCAGGCGTACTGCGGCGGATCAAATGTCCGCGTTTTTCCGGGTCCAGTATACTACCGCCGGAATTTTTTGTAAAGCGGAAAGCCCGCGGAAACCGCGATATCGCCAACTTTTCCGCAGCGCCCGGGGCAAAATCCGCCCCGCCGGTTTTCCCGGGCATTTCCCGACAAGCTTCTCCGCCGCCCTCTGGTACAATGTACCCCAACACCATCCACCAGAGGGGGACAAGCTATGAAGATCGCCGGGATCACCGTGGAACGGCCCGTCCGGGCCAGGCTCCTGCAGCTGGCCGGATACGGGGCGCTGGGCTTTCTCACCGCCGGGTGCTGCCTGGACGGGCGGGCCCCGCTGGCGGCGGGGCTGCTGGCCGCCTGCCGGCCGGGGGAGCGGCAGCTGGCCGTGCTGGCCGGGGCCATGGCGGGCAGCTTTCTCTTTCTGCCCTTCGGACCGGCGCTGCGGTGCTGCGGCATTTTGATCCTTATTTGCGCGGTGCTCTCCGCCTTCCGGGACACCCTCTGGTTCCAACACCCCCTGTTCCGGCCCCTCACCGCCGCCGGGGCCACCCTGGCGGTGGAGCTGGCCTACACCCTCCAGATGGGCCTGGCCTGGGACAGCGCCCTGCGCCTTCTGGCCTGCACGGCCCTGGCCGGGTTCCTGACCCACTACTGCGCCCTGCTGCTCCGGGAGACCGCCATCCCCAAGCGGCGGGTCCGGCGGGAGCAGGAGGGCGTCCGCCAGCGCCTGCGCCTCAGCGCCGAGGCCCTGCGGACCCTGTACCACAGCTTCGGCGCGCCGCCGCCCAAGACGGAGGAGAACCCCGCCGTGGTCTTTGACCGGGCTGCCGAGGTGGTGTGCCGGGGCTGCGCCCTCCGGGACCTGTGCTGGAACAGGGAGTACACCTCCACCTTCAACGCCTTCAACGACGCCACCCCCGCCATGATGGAGCGGGGCCGGGCGGAGGCGGCGGACTTTGCCCTGCATTTCTCCAGCCGCTGCATCCACTTCCCCCAGCTCCTCTCCGCCATCAACACGGAGGTCACCGCCCTGCTGCTGCGGCGGCAGTATAGGAAGCAGCTGGAGCGGGAGCGGGCCAAGACCCGGGGCCAGTACGTCCAGCTGGGGGAGCTGGTGGCCCAGGCCATGGCCGCCTCGGAGGCCCCGGCGGCGACCGGGAGGAAGGAGCTCCGCTGCGACGTGGCCATGGCCGCGGTGCCCAAGTCCGGGGAGCGGCTCTGCGGCGACAGCGTCACCTGGTTCCGGGGCGGGGACCGGCTGTACCTGCTGCTGTCCGACGGCATGGGCAGCGGCCGGGAGGCCCAGCGGGAGAGCCAGCTGGCCCTCCGCCTCATGGAGCAGTTCCTCAAGGCGGGCATCCACCCGGAACCGGCGCTGAAGACGTTGAACGCCGCCCTGACCCTCCGGGGGGACGAGAACGGCTGCTTCACCACCATCGACCTGCTGGCCGTGGACCCGGCGGGGGGACAGGCGTCCCTCTACAAGTACGGCGCGGCCCCCACCTACATCAAGCGCCGGGGCACGGTCCGCCGCCTGACGGGCTCCGCCCTCCCGGCGGGGCTCCAGGAGACGGACAGCATCCCCGCCGCCTCCGACTTCCCTCTGGAGGCGGGGACGTTTGTGCTGATGGTCAGCGACGGGGTGGCGGACAGCCTGGAGGACCAGTGGCTCCAGGACCTGCTGGCGGGCTGGCAGGGGGAGGACCCCAACGTGCTGGTGAACCTGGTGCTGAAGGAGGCGGCCCGCCGCCGGAACGGCGGCGACGACTGCAGCGCCCTGTGCCTCTACCTCCAGCCCAAGGCCCAGGAGAAAAAAACGGAGAAGAGACCGGAGAAGAAAAAAGTATAGCGGCGGGGCATCAGCCGCCGCTCATAAAAAAGGCCGTTGACTTTTTACCGGGGAGCCGGTGTGTCAACGGTCTGATTTTCGGTATTCAGTTTTCTGACCTGTTGAACAGATAAGGACGCGAACGGGCCTTTTCGTTCTTAAAGGGGGGTCAATGTCTCAACAAACGGGAAGTTATCTTTCCAATCTCATTCTTACCGCAGCAGCACCGATCTGCGTCATGCCTTGGTGTCCATCAAACTGAAATCCGTATCGTTTATAAAACGCAATTGCCCTCTCGTTCTCCTTTAGTACCCAAACCGCGATATGGGTATAGTCTTTTAATAGAATGAGAGCCTCCTGTAATAACTGTTTCCCTATTCCGCATCCATAGTGGTCTGCTAAAACATAAAGCGCAACGATCTCGCCCGTATTTGGCAAATCTCCATCGTGATTTTCTCCATACGAAGCAAATCCAATCACGTGGCCATCTTTCTTTGCGATGATCGTGTTATCTGATGAGCGCAAAGCCATTTCTTCACACCGTTCAAGGGTATGTTCATCAAGATATTTCTTTTCAACAATCCCCGAATAGGCTTCTTGCCATGATTTCCAGTGAACATACGCTTTTTCTCTGATTTCTGTATCCGTTTCCATCTTTTTCATAACGACTTTTTCCATATCTGTTTCTCCTGCAGATCCCGGTTTGCCGAACAGCCGCCCACCGAATATCTAACATTATACCACCCAAATATGAAGAAATCTACGGTCCGTTAAGGCGGCTGATTGAATTTTTCACGGCATTTCTGCCTATGTCGAATAGAAACCGCTCCGGCGGGAAACACTGGAAATGGTGAAAGCCGGTATTTTTCCCATTTGAAAGGAGCGGTGCCTCTTGGTAAAAGGTATTTCCCGCCGTGTCATCGTAGTCGATTCCCCGGACCCCAAACTGTTTGAGCAGGCCATTTTTATCGTAAAGAACGACGCCTTTTCCCAGGAGGGGGTGACGCCCCAGCAGGTGCTGGGGGAGGCCTGCCGCATCGTGCGGGGCTACACGGGGCAGACCGTGAAGCGGCCCCTCTGGCAGCGGGTCCCCCGCTGGTGCTGGCTGGCGGGCGCGGCGGGAGCCGCCGTGCTGACATGGCTGGCGGTGACGTTCATTCTGTAGCCCGTTCTGTAACTCAGCTCTCCTCTTTTTTCCCTTTTCCGCCGGACCGGATCGCTCTGGTCCGGCGGCTTTTTGCTGCCCGGAAAAAGGGTTTGCATTTTCTTATCTGAGGGGATATACTCATACTGATCTTCAACAAGATACCTGTCTCGTTACCGGGCGGAGAAGCCGGGGGCCGCAGCGCTTTGGGAGCGAGGTTAAAGTTCTTTTTGATTCTTTTTCTTTCAAGAAAAAGAATGGAGGAGGCGCGCTATGGACGGGGAGCGGGAGGCGCTGTACCGGAAGTTCACACAGAGCCGCCAGGAGCCGCTGCGGCTGGCCGCCGCCCTGGAGGGCTTTTTCCGGGAGGACACGGACGCCGGGGCCCGGGAGGCCTACGGGGCCTACCTCCGCCGCCGGGTCCGGCCCGCCGCCGCCGCGCTTATCGGCGCGGACGACACGGAGCGGCTGGCCCGTCTGGCGGAGCTGGGGTGGTTCGACCGCCGCCTCACGGACGGGCTTATCGCCCTGGCCCGGGAGAAGAAAAAGCCCGCGGCCCTGGTGTGGCTGCTGCGGTGGAAGGGGGCGGCCTATGGCTTTCACGACCGGGACTTCTCCCTCTGAGCTGGGCGTCCAGATCTGGCAGAACTGCCGGAACGAGCTGTATAGCCTGTTCCCCCAGCTGGACGGGGCCTTTGCCAGCCTGACCTGCGCCCCGGACCCGGCAGCGGAGGGCATCGGCACGGACGGGACCGCCATCCGGTTCCCGCCGCTGGAGCTGCTCCGGCGGTACGGTGAGGACCCGGCGGCGGTGCGGCGGGGGTATCTCCACATGCTGCTCCACTGCCTGTACCTGCACCCCTTCCCGGAGGACCCGCCGCCGCTGTGGGACCTGGCCTGCGACATGGCGGTGGAGCGGGTGATCGAGGGCGCGGCGGTGCCCCGGCTGGCCCTGCCGGACAGCCCAGTGCGGCGGGAGTGCTTCCGCCTCATGGGCGATGGTGCCCCCTCGGCGGCGCGGCTGGCGGGGATGCTGGAGGACGGGGCCTTCCCGTTTCCGCTCCCGGAGCTGGAGGCCGCGTTCCGATTTGACAATCACGCCCTGTGGCGCGGGATAAGGGACCGGGCCGCCGCCCGGGAGAAATGGTCCGCCGCGGCGGCGGGGGCGGGCCGGGGCGGATACCGGCGGGGGACCGTGGCCGGAAACGTGGCCGAGACGGTCCGGATGCCCCGGCGGGGGACCTACGACTACCGGGAGTTTCTCCGGCAGTTCACCGCCCCCAGGGAGGAGCTGCTGCTGGACCAGGAGAGCTTCGACCAGATCTTCTACCACTTCGGCCTGGAGACCTACGGCGACCTGCCGCTGATCGAGCCCCTGGAGTACCAGGAGGTGTCCCGGCTGGCGGAGCTGGTCATCGCCATCGACACCTCCGGGTCCTGCTCCACGGAGACGGTGCGGCGGTTCCTGGGGGAGACCCTGGAGATCGTCAGCCGCCGGGAGAACTTCTTCCGGGAGATGAAGGTGTACCTGATCCAGTGCGACTGCCTGGTCCAGAGCGTCACCGTCATCCGCTCCCCGGAGGAGTGGCGGCGGAGCTGTGAGGACATCGTCATCCGGGGCCGGGGCGGCACGGACTTCACGCCGGTGTTCCGGTACGTGGAGGAGCTGCGGCGGAGGAAGGAGCTGAAGGACTTGCGGGCTCTGCTCTATTTCACCGACGGCGACGGGGTGTACCCCCGGGAACCGACGGACTATGAGACGGCTTTCGTCTTTCTCCGCCGGAGCGACAAGATGGACTACGTCCCCCGCTGGGCCACGCGGCTCCTGGCGGAGGGACTGACAGAGGGGGAGGGCCTATGAACATCCGGGAGGCGAAACAGGAGATCGTCCACACCCTCCGGGCCTACCACGCCAGGGACGGGGCGGGGCGGTACGTCTTTCCGGCGGTGCGCCAGCGGCCCATCCTGCTGATGGGCCCGCCGGGCATCGGCAAGACCGCCATCATGGAGCAGATCGCGGCGGAGGAAAACGTGGGGCTGGTAGCCTACACCATGACCCACCACACCCGCCAGAGCGCCATCGGCCTGCCCCGCATCCGGCAGCGGAGCTACCTGGGCGGGGAGCCGGTGAGCGTCACCGAGTACACCCTCAGCGAGATCATCGCCTCGGTGTACGAGTGCATGGAGCGGACCGGGCGGCGGGAGGGCATCCTGTTCATCGATGAGATCAACTGCGTGTCCGAGACCCTGGCCCCTACCATGCTGCAGTTTTTGCAGAACAAGACCTTCGGGAACCACCGGGTCCCCGAGGGCTGGATGATCGTGGCCGCCGGGAACCCCCAGGCCTACAACCGCTCCGCCCGGGAGTTCGACGTGGCGACCCTGGACCGGGTGCGGCAGATCGACGTGGAAGCGGACCTGGGGGCGTGGATGGACTACGCCCGTGGGCGGCGGGTCCACGGCGCGGTGCTGGCCTATCTGGCCCTGCGGGAGGACCAGTTCTACCGGGTGGAGCGGACGCCGGAGGGCCCCCGCTTCGTCACCGCCCGGGGCTGGGAGGACCTGTCGGCGCTGCTCCGGGGCTATGAGGCCCTGGGGGTGCCGGTGACGGAGGCCCAGGTGGGGCAGTACCTCCGGCTGGAGGAGGCGGCCCGGGGCTTCGCGGCCTACTACCGGCTCTACCGGAAGTACGGCGGGGACTACGACCTGCCCGGCGTTCTGGAGGGGACCGTGGCGGACACGGCGGGCCGGGCGGCCATGGCAAGGAGCGGCGGCCTGGACGAGCGGTTCGCGGTGGTGGATCTGGCCCTGGACTACCTGGCCAGCCAGTTCGCCCGCTATGGGCGGCAGGACCGGGCGGTGGCACGGCTCCACGAGACCCTGGCCCAGCTGAAGCTGTTCCTGGCCGCCCAGCCGGAGGGCGTGGACGCCTTCCTCCGCACCCGCCGGGAGGCCCTGCGGGTAAAGACCGGGGCGGGGCTGCTGCCGGACCCGGACCGGGAGGCGGAGGAGTGGACGCTGGCCCGGCTGGAGCACTACGCCCTGACGCTCCGGGAGGAGCACCGCCGGGACGGGGGGTTTGACCGGATGGCGGAGCTCTTCCAGGAGGAGGTGCGCCGCCGGGCGGAGACGGTGGAGCAGGTGAGGGACCGGCTGGACCGGGCGTTCCGCTTCCTGGAGGACTGCTTCGGGGAGGGGCAGGAGATGGTGCTGTTTGTCTCCGCCCTCACCGGCATGGACAGCGCCATGGACTTCATCAGCCTCCACGGCTGCGAGGCGTACCTGCGCCACGGCGGAGCCCTGCTCTACCGGGAGCGGGAGGCGGAGCTGCGGGTGCAGTGCGAAGATATCTTGCGCCGCGAGGCGGCGGGAACATAGAAAGGAGATCACCCTATGGACGGCAAACAGCTGGTGGAGATGGCCCTGGAGATGGGCTTTGCCAACGCGGCGGTGGTGGAGACCAAGGACGTGGTGTTCAACCCGGCCTTCCGGCCCCTCTGCGCGGAGAACCTCTGCGGCAAGTACGGCGCCAACTACGCCTGCCCGCCGGACTGCGGCACCACGGCGGAGATGGAGGCGCGGGTGAGGCGGTGGCCCAGGGCCGTGGTGCTCCAGACCCTGTGGGACGTGGACGACCCCCTGGACAGCGGCGAGACCAAGCCCGCCAAGGCGGCCCACAACCGGCTGACCCGGGAGTTCATCGACCGGGCCGGGATGCCGGGAATGATGATCGGGGCCAGCGGGTGCAATCTCTGCGACCCCTGCGCCATCGTGGAGGGGAAGCCCTGCCGCTTCCCGGATAAGCGGTTCTCCTGCATGTCGGCCTACTGCATCTTTGTGCGGGAGCTGGCGGACCAGTGCGGCATGGACTACGACTGCGGCCCCGGCGTGGTGGCACTGTTCAGTATGTTCTGCTTCGGGGAGTAGGCAGTACATAACAGGGCGGGAATGTCTCACCAGACATTCCCGCCCTGCCGGTATGGCAAAAGAGAGGCCCGGCGCGTCCGCGCCGGACCTTTTCCAATTAGCCGCAGCGTACCACGCACGTCAGCGTCTGCCCGTCCACCACGCAGGTGACGGTGGCGGTGCCGCTGCCCATCCGGGTGACCAGGCCCGTGTCGCTGACCGTGGCGATCTCGGGCTTGTCCACAGACCAGGTGGCGGACATGTACTCGCCGCCGGAGATCTTCAGCTGGACCGGGTCGGGGTACTCGGAGCTGATGGTGAAGTCCGACTTGTTCAGCTTGAAGTTGGTGGGGGCGACCCAGGGGTCGCCGGTGACGGTGACGGTGCAGGACACGCTCTCCTCCCCCGAGGTGGCGGTGATGGTGGCGGTGCCGCCGCCCACGCCAGTGACGGCCCCCCGCTCCACCACGGCCACGTGCTCATTGGAGGTGCTCCAGGTCACCTCACCCGTGCCGCCGGACACGTTCACCCGCCCGGTCTCCCCGGAGGGGATGGTGAACTCGGCGGGGGAGTCCAGGGCCAGGGGCGTGGTCTCGGGGGGCGTCTGGGTGCCGTCGTCCTCACCGGCGGAGTCGTCGGGGAGGGTGGCCGGGTCCTGCTCCCCGGCGGTGCCGGTGACGCTGCTGTCCAGGTCGCCGCTCAAACTGTCCTCAGTGCGGATGCCCATGAACCCGGCGATCTGGTCGCCGAAAAAGATGTAGCTGAGAACGCCCGCGATGATGATGACCGCCAGCAGCAGCATGATGCCCAGGGCGCCGCCGCCCTTGCGCTGGCGCTTCACGGAGCGCTTGCCGCCCCGGCGCAGGCGTTTGCCCTTGTTGATGGCGGCCTCCTCCTCGCAGAAGGGGCACTTGCGGTAGGTGTCGGAATATTCCTCCCCACACTTGGGACACACTTTGTTGGCCATAGCTGAAATCCTCCAGGTTGATTCATCCGATATTGGTAAGCACTTTACATAATAACGAATCCCGGCCGGTTAGTCAACCGGATTTTGCGTTGTTTTCAAAAAATTTACCGGCTGTTTACTCCCGGCCGTCCCCGGCGGCGGAGCGGGGGCGGCGGGGGAGAAACATTTTCCCAGGAAATTTTCCGGGCCCCGGCGCATATCCCCCTGGAAAAATGCGACTGGATAGATAGAAAGGTGAAAAGGAGGAAGCGCCATGAACGGAACGGACATCTTCAACGGCGTCACCGATATCCGGGACGACCTGATCGACGGGGCGGGGGAGGCCCAAGAGCGGAAGCGGCCCAAATGGCGGTGGGTATCCGCCGTGGCGGCAGTGCTGGCGGTGGTACTCATCGTGGGGATACTGCTGCCCAACGGGGGCGGGGGCACCGCCTACGCCATCGCCGAGGCGGAGTACCCCCAGCGGGAGAAGTACACCGAGTCGGACCATGACGGCTGGTGGGAGCAGCAGCGGGCGCTGCGGGAGACCTGGGAGGTCTACGCCGGAAAGCTGGACGGCTGGTACGCCGCCAGCGTGCCGGAGATGCTGTCCGGGGCCGGGGAGGAGAACCGGGTGTTCTCCCCGGTGAACGTGTACCTGGCCCTGGCCATGCTGGCCGAGGTGACCGGCGGGGAGAGCCGGGAGCAGATTTTGGCCCTGCTGGGCTGCGGCACCGTGGAGGAGCTGCGGGGATATGTAGGTGCCCTCTGGAACGCCAACTACCAGGACGACGGCGTTGTGACCAGCCTGCTGGCCAACTCCCTGTGGCTCAGCGAGGACCTGGACTACACCCGGGGGACCATGGACACCCTGGCGAGGGACTACCACGCCTCCTCCTACCGGGGGAAGATGGGCAGCGGCGGGTATAACCGGGCCCTGCAAGCCTGGGTCAACGACCACACCGGCGGGCGGCTGGCGGAACAGGCGGCGGGGCTGGAGATGGCCCCGGACACCCTCCTGGCCCTGGTCTCCACCGTCTACTACCGGTCCCGGTGGATCAACGAGTTCGACCCAGGCAAAACGGAACAGGACGTGTTCCACGCCCCCGGCGGGGACGTGACCGCGGACTTCATGCGCCAGAAGCTGATTCTGACGGATTACTACCGGGGGACGCACTTCGCCGCCGTGCGCAAGGAGCTGGAGGGCAACGGCTCCATGTGGTTCTTCCTGCCGGACGAGGATAGCGGCGTGGACCAGGTGCTCTCGGACGGGGAGGCGGTGGCCCTGTTGGGCGTCCCCCGGGAGGCGCGGGAGAACCGGAGGGTCCTGAATGTCCACCTGTCCGTGCCCAGGTTCGACGCGGTGTCGGACCTGGACCTGGTGGACAGTCTGAAGGCCCTGGGGGTGACGGACGTGTTCGACCCTGATACCGCCGATTTCTCCCCCATGCTGCCGGCGGACAAGCTGGCGGAGCTGTTGCCCTATGTCTCCCAGGTGGACCACGCGGCCCGGGTGACCGTGGACGAGGAGGGCTGTGAGGCGGCGGCTTACGTCAAGATGGATTTAGGCGACGGAGGAGAGGTCGTGGAGAAGCCGGAGGAGATCGACTTCACCCTGGACCGGCCCTTCCTGTTCGCCGTCACCGGCGGCGACGGGGAGCTGCTGTTCACCGGCGTGGTGAACCACCCGTAGGGGAAGGAGGGAGCGGAGCATGGAGGACCATGAGATCATCGGCCTGTACCACCGCCGGGACGAGGACGCCATCGCGGAGACGGACCGCAAGTACGGCCCCTTCTGCCGCCGTCTGTCCCTGGACCTGCTGGGGGTCCGGGAGGACGCGGAGGAGTGCGTCAGCGACACCTGGCTCACCGCCTGGAACCGGATGCCCCCGGACTGGCCCGCCTCCCTCCGGGCCTACCTGGGCCGCATCTGCCGGAACCTGTCCGTCAGCCGCTTCCGCCGGGACCGGGCGAAAAAGCGGTACAGCGGCATGGAGGTGCTGCTGTCCGAACTGGGGGAGTGCGTCCCCGACGGGGCGGCGGACCGGGAGGTGGAGCGGCAGGTCATCGCGGACACGGTGAGCCGCTGGCTGGACGGGCTGCGCCGGGAGGACCGGGACCTGTTCGTCCGCCGGTACTGGTACGGGGAGGCGGTGAAGGACCTGGCCAAGACCCGGGCCGAGCGGCCGGACCGCACCGCCGGACGGCTCCGCCGCCTGCGGGAGAGCCTCCGCCGGGCCCTGGGGGAGCAGGGCGTGGCGGTATAAGGGGTGCAATTGGAGATACAGTGTGCCAAAATTAGATATTGTAGAATGAAACCGCCCCTCGGGGCGGTTTCAATTTGTTGAAAAAAGGGGGTAGATTCTTGGCGCGTTTTATAGTAAAATAAATTCGGTCTTATGGGCTTATCAACATGGGGTTATTTTCGGGATTTTTCACAGGTGAACAAATGGATATTTTTGATCTCATCACCCTCCTGGGCGGCCTGGCCATGTTCCTGTACGGGATGCGGCTCATGGGCGACGGCCTCAAGGAGAGCTCCTCGGGGCCGCTGAAGAAGGCGCTGGAGCTGCTGACCAACACGCCGGTCAAGGCGTTCCTGCTGGGGCTGGGCATGACCGCGGTGATCCAGTCCTCCACCGCCACCATCGTCATCACCTCCGGCCTGGTGGGCGCGGGCATCATCTCCCTGCGCCAGTCCCTGGGCATCATCGTGGGGGCCAACGTGGGCACCACCGTCACCGGCCAGATCATCCGCCTGCTGGATATCGACTCCTCCGGCACCGCCTTCCTGGAGTTCTTCAAGCCCTCCACCCTGGCGCCCCTGGCCCTCATCCTGGGCATCATCCTGATCATGTCCGGGCGGCCCAAGGGCAACGGCAAGGTGGGGCAGATCATCGTGGGCTTCGGCATCCTGTTCTCCGGCCTGCTCAACATGACCGCCGCGGTCAGCGTGCTGACGGAGAGCGGCATTATCGAGCGGCTCTTCTCCAACCTGGGGGAGAACCACGTGCTGGGCTACCTGATCGGCGCGGGCGTGGCCTTTGTGCTCCAGAGCTCGTCGGCCACCATCGGTATCCTGCAGGCCTTCTCCACCTCCGGCCAGCTCACCTTCAGCGCCATCTACGCGGTGCTGGTGGGCGTGTACCTGGGGGACTGCGTCACCACCGCCATCGTCTGCAACATCGGCGCCAAGCCCGACGCCAAGCGGGTGGGCATCGTGAACATCCTCTACAACCTGAGCAAGTCCGTGGCGATTTTAGCGGCGGTGAACATCTTCCACGCCGCGGGCCTGCTGGACGGGCTGTGGAACAAGGTCATGTTCTCCGGCGGCATCGCGGACACCAACACCATCTTCAACCTGGCCTGCGCCATCGTCCTGTTCCCCACCCTGAAGCTCTACGAGCGGCAGAGCCAGCGGCTGGTGAAGGATGAGCCCGCCGCCACCGGCAAGCACGACGAGCTGCTGGACGCCCTGAACCCGGTGTTCTTCAGCACCCCGGCCCTGGCCTTCGGCCGGTGCTACGACGCGCTGGTGGCCATGTTCGACATCTCCCGCATCAGCATCGACCGGGCCTTCGACATCATCGACAGGATGGACAAGTATGACCAGGACGCGGTGGAGGAGGTGGAGGAGTGCGAGGACTACGTGGATATCATGGCGGACCGGATCAGCAACTACCTGGTGCAGATCTCGGGCCACATCACCGCCCCCTACCACGTGGAGATCATGAACCACTACCACTCGGCGGTGACGGAGTTTGAGCGCCTCAGCGACCGGGCCATGAACATCGCGGAGATCGCCAAGGAGCTCCACAGCCACGGGGCCACCCTGCCCGACGCGGCCCTGTCGGAGCTGCGGGTGCTGCGGGAGCTGCTGGACACCATCCTGGACCACGCGGGCCTGGCCTTCCAGCGGCGGGACCTGGTGGCCGCAAGGCACATCGAGCCCCTGGAGGAGGTGGTGGACGACCTGGTCAACGCCCTGAAGGACAACCACCTGGAGCGCCTGCGGAGCGGGACCTGCTCCACCTACGCGGGCACGGAGTTCATGAACCTGCTGAACGAGGGGGAGCGTATCTCCGATATCTGCTCCAACATCGGCGTGGCCACCATCGCCCGGGCCAACCCCGGCATCAAGCACCAGGTCCACGACTACATCTCCAAGCTCCACTCCGGCCGGGACGAGAACTACAATCGGGAGTACCAGGAGGCCCACGACGAGTATTTCGGGAAAATCTCATAATGGCAGAACACCGAAACATAGCAGGAGCGCGGACGGTTTTCCCGTCCGCGCTCCTGTTGCTATCCTTCGGCCTGTCCGCCGAATTTCATATTGGCGAACACCCGCTCCATCCGCTCGTCCGGGAACCGCTCGTCCACCAGCTCCCAGAAGCCGTTGGGGGCGGGGTGTCCCTCCACCCGCTCCGCCCAGCGCCACACCGCCACGCAGGAGACCAGGGAGTTGACGACGAGGAAGGCGGTCAGCACCCAGGTCAGGATCTTGCCCGCCCGGTTGGGCAGCTTCAAGATCCACTTGGCCATCCGGGGGTACAGGTCCTTGATCCACAGCACCCCCAGCAGGCCCCAGAAGAAGGAGTACATCAGGCAGATGCGCCCGTTGAGGTTGAAGGGCATGGCGCTGTAGTCCCAGCTGCGGGAGCCCAGCAAAGCCTCCTGGGCCCAGGAGCACAGGTACTCCACCGCGCTGCCCACGGCCATGCCGCTGAGGAGGGACAGCCAGTAGCCCCGGTTGCGGAACCGGTACAGCGCCACGGTCAGCACCACCGCGCCGAAGCCGTACAGCAGGTTGAAGGGCCCGTACACCAGCCCCGCCCGGCTCTCGTAGAAGCCGTACCGCAGCAGGCACCAGATGGTCTCCATCACCACCCCGGCGAAGCTGCCCACGAAGCACACCAGCAGCAGCTTGTACAGGCTGAGGCCCTGGGCGAAGTGGCGGCTCTGCCGCTCCTCCAGGTCGATGGAGCCGTTGGCCGGGGGATTGAGCCGGTACCACCGGTGGTCCCGGCTCTTGCGCATATCCCGGAGGCGGGCGTTGAGCTCGTCCTCCGTCTGGGTGGTGATGAGGGCGGCCTGGTAGAGGAGGGAGCCGGCCTGCCGCAGGTCCCGCAGCTCCGCCTCTGTCTCCGCCTCCAGGTCCGTATCCTTTTTCTCCCGGGCCAGACCCTCCTGGGCCAGCCGGTCGTGGTAGTGGTCCCGGACCCAGCTCTGCCGCGCCAGGGCGGTGCGGCGGGTTTCCTCGCACGCCTCCCCCAGCAGCGGCCGGGGGCTGTCCGTGCGGACCGGGGAATGGAGTTGTTTGTCAGTCAATGGGGGCGCTCCTTTCCTAGATGGATGTGGCCTCTATCATATCACAGGCCGGGGCGCCGCGCAATGGGCACAATGCGGCAAAGTTCCCATTTACATCCGCGGCCCCGTGTGCTATAATGCACCTCGACTGGTTTCCACACCCAGTCCAAGCGCCGGCGCGCCGGCGTTCGTTCGGCCTCCCGTCCTCTGGCGGGGGAGGGGGGACCGTTCTCTAAACAAAAAATGGAGGTACGTTCAACATGCAAAAAAACCGCTTCACCGTCCGCCAGCTCACCCTTGCCGCCGCCGTGGCGGCCCTGTACGTGGTCCTCAGCTATCTGAGCAACATCCTGAACCTGACCTACGGACCCGTCCAGCTCCGCTTCTCGGAGGCCCTGACCGTGCTGCCCTTCCTGTGTCCCATGACCGCCTGGGGGCTCTTCGTGGGCTGCATCGTCACCAACATCCTCAGCCCCTACGGGGTGCTGGACCTGGTCTTCGGCTCCCTGGCCACGCTGATCGCGGGGCTTCTCACCGCCCGGTGCCCCAATAAGTGGCTGGCCCCCCTGCCGCCCATCGTGTGCAACTTCATCATCGTGGGCGGGCTTATCGCCTATCAGGAGGTGGGCTTCACCGCCGCCTTCCCCCTGTCCTTCCTGTTCAACGGTGGAGGCGTGGCCCTGGGCGAGGCCCTGGCCTGCTATGTGCTGGGCATGGTGCTGCTGACCGTCCTGCCCGGCAGCGACCTGTTCCCGGCCCGCACGGCGCAGAAGGCCCGGTAAACCGATATCGTCACAGACTACCGGCCGCCGCCGGACGGGTCCCTCCCGCCCGCGGCGGCCTCTTTGCTGCAATTGTTTCCCCGGCCTAAAAAATTTGTCTTGCAATCCGCGCCCACATACGCTATAATACAACTCGGTTATCAAACCATGCCGGTGTGTTGGAATTGGTAGACGAGGTGGACTCAAAATCCATTGCCAGCGATGGCGTGCGGGTTCGAGTCCCGCCACCGGCACCAGACCCATATAATCCGAACCCGTTTCCTGTGGGAGATGGGTTCGGATTATTGTTTTTCTTCGACCGGTACGCGACAACCCATTTCCGCAACGGAGTGAGGAAACAGCCGACATCCAAACCGAGAGGGCCGCGGAAAAAGAAACGAACCCTATAGACAAATAGGGCGGGCGCACCGTTGAAACGATGCGTCCGCCCCGTCGTATCTATCCTTATTCTGTTTTGGTCTCCTGCTTCTCCGTCTCCCGCTGCCTCTTCCATTCGGCAAACTCCAGTTGACCTTCCTCGCTCTCATAGAAAGCAAGAATGTCCGGCAGGATACAGCGGGCAATCGCTTCAATTTTATGTTGCGGAATGTTCGTGCGGTTGATCAGCTTCTTACGTCTTCCCAAGGCCGACCTCCTTGCCTCTTTTGCTTATGTATCACTCGCTGCTACGTCCTCCTTTTGATTGGCAAAAGATTTTCAAGTTGAGAGGGTACTCCTTCACTATGCAACGGACATCTCTGCGCCGCTTTGGGTGTATTTGATTGAAAAAAACGCTCTCTACTTTACAACGGACTATTTATCGACAAATGAGGGGGTGTCGGGAAAGAATATTTTGAAAGCATTGGTATCCTCCACTTTGAAAAGCCGAAGATATCACTGTTGCTTGAATACGTTTTTGAAAGAATAGCAAGCAAATCCGGTGTTGCCACACCCAGCGGAAAATGACCGTCCTCTACATTGCGGAGAACGGTCATTTTTGTTCGTGGGATAGTCCCACACCCTTATAAAAAATCATCAAAGTCTCTTGATTTCATTCGCGTTTTCGAGTATAATATATTTGTAGAACTATAAGGAAAAGGGGCAATGGAGGATGAAATATCTGTCTGTCCGGCAGACATCGGAACGCTGGGGCATCTCCACCCGACGCATACAGATTCTTTGCTGTGAGGGGCGCATCTCCGGAGCGGTGCGGATAGGCTATGCATGGGCAATTCCTGATGACGAGCCAAAGCCGAAGGACGCGAGAATTAAGAACGGGAAATATATTAAGTCTGGAGACGCAAACAATGATAGATGGGTTTCAATCACTCAACGCCCAGAGTAATGAGCGATCTTTAGAAATCGCAAAAATACTGATCAAGGCAGCAAAAGAGACTCATGCCGTTATTTCAAGATCTGAAGCAAGATGCACCGCTGCACGAAACAGTATGGCAACACACGATAAGGAAACCATGTGGCGAACGCTTCAGGAATACATCAGTTACTACGCCGGTTTTATTAATAGTCTGACTATGTTGACCGGGATCGGGCTTCAGCGGGTCAACAGGGAATTCTATGACCGGGTTACTGCGGTTGATATAGAGTATCAACTGCAAATCATAATTGGATTTGTATATGTCAAAGAAGCTCTGGACAGTGTATTCAAAGAAACATATAAGCAATGTGTGAAAAAACTTTTGAAACAAAGCAAACTGTTCGACGACAATGAGCTGAAGCGTCTGCTCATATAAGCCCACGGATATACCGTGTACGCCCAAAAGGGCGCACTACTCCCTCGGCCTAATCGAGATAGGTCTTTCACTACTATGCTAAAAAAATAAAAATAAGGGACGATTAATATGGAAATACTTGTTAGTGAAAAATTTCCAAATGGAATACAAAAATGGAGCGGGATTGTTAAACAAAGTTCATGGACTTTATTATGCGGTAACGCGGCTGATGCACTATCTGAAATTGGTGATGAAAGCGTTAACTGCATCATAACCTCCCCTCCATATTATAGTTTACGTGATTATGGAGTTGAAGGTCAGATTGGCCTTGAAGATACTGTAAATGCATATGTGACGGCACTCTGCACAGTAATGGATCAATTATATAGAGTTCTAAAAAAGGATGGGCTGCTTTTCCTTAATATGGGAGACACATACTATTCAGGGAAAGGTGCTTCTCACGGTACAGATTCTAAAAGCCATAAGCGTAGGTTTGGTTTACGTCCAGTGGATAAGAGTGGCGGACTAGGAGAAAATATTGAGAGAAAATCTATAATTGGGATTCCATGGAGAGTTGCTATTGAAATGACGGCAAGACGTTGGGTATTAAGAGCGCCAATTATTTGGCATAGGGACAAAGCACTTCCAGAGTCTGTTCAAGACCGTCCCCATCGAAGCTACGAATATATATTTATGTTTGCTAAAGATCGCAAATATTATTTTAACAGGAAACCACTTGTAGATAAACAAATTGACGAGGATGTATGGACCATTACGCCGCGGCCATCTGGGACGGAAATTGAAACTGCTCCGTACCCCGATGAATTAGTTTCTCGTTGTTTAGAGATCGGTTGCCCTGAAGGGGGTGTAGTACTTGATCCGTTTGTCGGTAGCGGTACAACTATGAATGTGGCGTTAAAATCTGGAAGATCGGCAATAGGAATTGATATAAGCCCAACATTCTGCAATTACATTTTGGACCATTTGGAGGGACAAAAATGATTTATCTCTCAGTTGAGTATATTATAAATGCTATTCAGCAGCTTAAATCGGTACATCCGTTCCTTGGCATTACTTTTTTGACCTGTAAGAAAAATGGATTGCCAATAGGAACCCCAGTAAAATTCCCTATGGATACGTTCACGCGTAATTTCATGGACGACGTTCATAGAGTATGTCCATCATCAGAGTTCTATTTCCAGCCATATGAAACAGTAAAAGGTAAACAATGGGTAGCCGCAAAATATCCATCTGCGGGATTGCAAGCAATCAATACTCAGACATTTGGAGCGGCCTTTATACACGATAGAAAAAGCAAATTATGGGCTTGGTGTAATGATTATATTGCGCAGATTCAGAAAGTTGCGACGAATAAAAAAGAAAAGAAAATCCCTCTTGCTGCTATGGCAATATGGACATTGAAAAATTGCAAATGGAAGGATACTGCTACAATTGACGATGTTACTGACAGGTTTCTAAGTGACTATAATATTACTCCTGTAGAGCGTGAGTTGCTATTTTCAAATGAATGTGCCTTCCCTAAGGTAGCGGCTTTTCAAAGTGAGCCAACAACTTGGAATCAGTTATCGAATAATATATCTGCTCCACCAGATGCTGCTCCAGATCAAGAAGGAACATTATCTAAAATAGAATTAGTAAATGTAGGCCCGTGCGATCATGTAGAAATGATTTTATCTCCGCGGCTAAATATTATAACAGGAGATAATGGATTAGGAAAAACTTTTTTGATGGATTGTGCATGGTGGGCTCTTACTAATACCTGGGTTGGGAATGAAGCGAGGCCAAAGTATGCTGAGGGTAGCAAGCGTGCATCAATTACCTTTTCTATTGCAGGGAAGTCTAAAATAGCACAAGAGAAAAAAATTCTTTATGATAACAAAAATATGACATGGAAAAGATCCTCTGACACAGCAACTATACCTGGACTTATTATTTATGCTTTGGTTGATGGTTCTTACGCTGTTTGGGATCCGTCAAAAAATACGATGGGAAGCACTGAATCATTAGTTTTTACGCGACAAGAAGTATGGAATGGCTTTGGAACCAGTATTGAAGGCCTGATTAGAGACTGGGTGAAATGGCAAAACACCCCAAGTAAATACCCATTTGAAGTTTTTAAACAAGTTTTGGCTACAATGTCACCGCCCGATATGGGTGAATTGGCTCCAGGAGACCCAACCAGAATTCCTAATGATAGCCGCGAAATACCTACAATACGTTATCCGTATGGACTCGTTCCTATAACAAGTTCTTCTGCTGGTGTAGGAAGAATTGTTACTCTTTCGTATCTAATCGTATGGGCTTGGAATGAACACAAGGAAAATTGCAAATTAAGAGGTATTAAACCCGATTCAAGAATTGTCGTAATGGTCGATGAATTGGAAGCCCATTTACATCCGAAATGGCAACGTACAATTTTGCCGGCACTCATTGGTGTTCAAAAATTCTTAGCAGACAAACTTGAAATACAATTTATCATAGCAACCCACTCTCCTCTTGTTATGGCGTCCTCAGAAGCCATTTTTAATGTTGAAACTGATAAGTTGTTTCAAATTCAACTATCTGCTGAAACATCCGATGCTTGCTTGACAGAAGAAAACTATATAAAATACGGCCAAGTTAATTCTTGGCTAACGTCGCCCATTTTTCAGCTAAAACAGGCAAGATCAACAGGAGCGGAGCAAGCAATTAATGAAGCCAAGGAGCTACAATTAGATGACAATCCATCTGATTTAGATGTCCAAGCAGTTCACCAGAAACTATTACAATGTTTAGCACAGAATGATCCATTTTGGCCACGGTGGATTTACTTTGCTGAAAAACACGGGGTGGTGCTATGATTCATATTGATTTGAAACCAGAACCCCCCGATTTCGATTCCCGGGTTAGACAGCCGGGTAATGCTTTTCTTAGCAAAACGCCTACTCCGAATAGTAAACAATGGAGCAAAAATAATTATTGGTCTAGGTGTAGTTTACAATTATACCAAGCATATGGAGGGATATGTGCATATAGCGGCGAATGGTTTTCAAGAACCACTGCATCAATATCGGTAGATCATTTTTATCCCAAAAGTACACATCAAGAAAAAGCATATGAATGGGATAATTACCGTTTGACAACACAAGTAATGAATGGCTACAAAGGGGATAAAATAGTATTAGATCCTTTTGAAATCCACGACGGTGATTTGATACTTGATTTCCCATCCTGCCTTGTAAAGCCACGAAATGATATGTCTCCTGCTGAAAAAAGCAAAGCAAAAGCAACGATTCAAATTCTCCATCTTAATGACGAAGATCAGGCAGACAGAAGATGTGAAATCATTATGGAGTACATATCTGGAAACATTAGTCGCTCATTTTTGGAATCAAAGTATCCGTTTATTGCTGAGGAACTAAATCGCCAAGGTTTATATGACAGAATAAAAGAAATTATTAAATTGCCATCCTACATATAATATAGTCGTCTTCTACATGGTCTTTCAAAATCCGGGTTGACAACAGCCCGGATTTTGTGTATACTATGATTAACCCGAAAAGGAGGTCTCTTAAAATGAAGCAACTGGGTAACAGACTTCGGGCTTTGCGGGAGAGCATCAACATTTCGCAGTCCAAGTTGGCGGAGATCCTTGGCTCTACACAGTCCAGCATCAACCGCTATGAGAACGGTCAGGCTACGCCTACGGTTGCACTTTTGCGGAAATATGCGGACTATTTCGATGTTTCCATGGACTACATCTTTGCCCGTTGTGATGCGCCGCAGGGAAAGTTGTATCAGGCAGTACCTCCCGTTTCAGATGATAACCCGGAATTGCAGAAATTTGTCGAGATGTGTTTCGATCCGGGTTCGCCCATGAATGAGCGGTTGAAGAACACCTTGATTCGGATGTTGGAGGGGAGCATACAGGCATGAACGAAGAATTAACCCCTAAAATGAGTCAATTTGATAAGATTATTTCCATCATCGATCAGGCCCGCAATCGCGCTTTGAAAGCAGTCAACGCCGAGCTTATCCGGATGTATTGGGATGTGGGCGAGTATCTCTCCGATCTGTGTGCAGCGTCGGGTTTTGGCGACAAGGTGATCGACGAGGTCGCCGCATACATTGCCGAACACAACCCCGGCGCCAAAGGCTTCAACCGCCGCGGGCTTTATCGAATGAAGCAGTTTTATGAAACCTACAAGGACGATGAATTTGTGTCAGCACTGCTGACACAAATCAGCTGGACTAATCACCTCCTGATCATGTCCGGTTCAAAGTCCACTGAGGAGCGGCATTTTTATATGGCGCTCTGCGTAAAGGAGCACTATTCTTCCCGCGAGCTGGAGCGCCAGATGGACAGCGCCTACTATGAGCGGTATATGCTGTCCAACCAGAAGCCGCTTCCGAATCTCGTAACAAAGGATGTGCGAAGCAGTATCCTGGATTCCTACGTGCTGGAGTTTCTTGACTTGCCGAAGGATTACTCCGAGCGCAATCTGCGAAAAGCAATTATTGCAAATTTAAAGAACTTCATTTTGGAATTTGGCAGGGACTTCTCCTTTATCGGCGAGGAATACCGCATCCAAGTCGGCGGGCAGGATTTTTACATCGACCTGCTTTTCTACAATCGGGCGCTGAGCTGTCTGGTGCCTGTGGAGCTGAAAATCGGCAAATTCAAGCCGGAGCATATTGGTCAGATCAACTTCTACCTGGAGGCACTCGACCGAGATGTGAAAAAGCCCAACGAGAATCCCAGCGTAGGTGTAATCCTATGTGCTGCCAAGGACGATGCGGTCGTTGAGTACGCGCTCAGCCGCAGCACTTCACCCACGTTGGTATCAAGCTATACCGAGCACCTGCCGGATAAGAAGCTTTTGGAGGAAAAGCTCCGTGAATTGACTGACCTTGCGCTGGAGATGGGAGAGGTCGAGGAAACGGATTGATCTGTATATTTTGGTGCGTTTGGTGCGGATAGAACGATAAAATTAGTACCTAAATGCGATTAGTGGTTCGTAAAAACTAAAGGTTGCACAATATAGAACAACGTGTCATAATACCCCCAAGAGGAAAGAGGGGGTAATTATATGCCGTCGTTGAAATATGTCATCGAGCTTAGCGCCCAGGATAAGGCAGAACTCAT